>NZ_JADPKU010000064.1:0-11821 GCF_023074095.1 Bradyrhizobium sp. 137 | reverse complement strand
TACGCCAACGCATGAGAGCGATTGCCGAGGTGCGCCGTCGCTTCGGCTATCGGCGCCTGCATGTTCTGCTCAGGCGGGAGGGCTATCTGGTCAACCACAAGAAACTGTTCCGGCTCTACCAGGAAGAGAGGCTCGCGGTCCGTCGCCGTGGTGGCCGCAAGCGGGCGCTCGGGACCAGGGCGCCGATGGTGGTGCCTATAGCGCCGAATGACCGCTGGTCGCTCGACTTCGTCTCGGACCAGCTCACCGATGGCCGCCGCTTCCGCATCCTGACCGTGGTCGACGAGTGCACGCGCGAATGCCTAGCGTTGGTGGCCGACACCTCGCTGTCGGGCTCGCGGGTGGCGCGGGAGCTGGACCGGCTGATCATCGAGCGCGGCAAGCCCAAAATGGTGGTCAGCGACAACGGCACCGAATTGACCAGCAACGCCATCCTGACATGGGCCGATCAGAGCCGCGTCGCCTGGCATTACATCGCGCCCGGCAAGCCGACGCAGAATGCCTTCATCGAAAGCTTCAATGGCCGTCTCCGAGACGAATTGTTGAACGAGACGCTGTTCACGTCGCTGGCCCAGGCCCGGGTCGAACTCGGACATTGGCGGGCCGACTACAACGATACGCGACCTCACTCGCAACTCGGATGGAAAACACCATCGGAGTTTGCCTTCACCTGCAACCCGCGACGGGATCTGGCGCTGCGCTATGCCGATGGCTCCGCACCAGCTCCCGTCGCTACCACCGCCCATTCGGGTAAATCCAACAGCCGGGGCGAACTCAGGACTGGATAAAACTTGGGGGCAACGTCACTCGCTCAGACGACTGACAGGCTTGTTGTCGACGATTCTTCAGGATGAATTGGCGTTGCGCGGCGTGCATTCATTGACGCCATCCGACTATCACGAGATCATAGAGCAGTTGATCGAACACCTTAGAGACCTGGAGCTTAACTTCGCCGGCCGCGAGTTGGCTGGGAAACAGCCGAGTAGCCTCATGCCGGACTGACACCGGGCATTTCGGGATTGGCTGCCTCGGACGTCGCGCTGCAGAGTCTAGAGTTGCTTTCCAATTCTATAAACCAAACCCGCGGCCGATTCGCGGATAAGCCTGACCGCGGCCTCAGTATTACGCCCCCTGAAGAGCGCTCCATCAACCTGAGAAAAGATGCCCAGGTTGCCAAGAATCCGTCGACGATAGATTTAACGAGATTACCGCGATGCTTCTTTACGATCCCGCTTGCCATTTGGTGGTGTTGGTCCAACAACCGACGCCATGCTAGGTCGCCCATCCTGGCTGCGCTGCGGGTCGAATCGACGATGTCGGTGAATAGAATCGTGATCAAAACTCGCTCGAAATCATTCGATAAATTCTCATGATCTCCCGTGATGAATTCTTCGATATCGCCGAGAAGTGCCTCGGCATCGCCGAACCAGAAGGCATGTCCTCCGTTTGAGTATTCAATGTATTTGGCATTCGGGATGCGCTCCGCCAGATCACGCCCCGCTATCGTCGTGAAAGCTGGAGATCGAGCCTTGAGGATCGTATCCCATTCCGAAAGCCATATCGTCGAGCTCGACGACGGCTCACGCTGGCAGGTGTTCCCTGGTGACGTCGACATCACCCTCGGCTGGACGCCCGAGACCGATCTCAGGCTGACCCGCATCGATGGCGATGTAAGCGACCAGGTTCTAGTCAGCAACGATGATGACGGCCGCGTCCGGGTTCTGCCCGAAGGCGCGCTTTGGCCGAAGGACCACGTCAAGGCGAAACTGGGATCGACGCGCAGGAGCAGGCGGGCGACAAAATGACGGCGCGCCATTCGCGACAGGATCCCATCAACCCGACGGCTTCGAAGACATTGCGAAAGCAAGTGAATTAGTCGCTTCCGGCGACATCGATGACGTGATTCCGAGAGGTGCCCAATTGTTTGTTTACACCGCCGAAGCTGAAGGTTAGCATTGGAACAACCAGACGTAATTTGCCGATATGTGAAGCCGTTCACGGTCAGACGCGCTTCGGTAGTGCATTGATACAGTGAATGATCCCGCACCTCGGGAGGGCAGTTTTGTCTACTCCCCTTTTGGACCAGCGGCTCCAAGGCTTCGCCTCGAACTTACTCTATCAGGAGCTGGCGGACGGAGATGACGCCGAAGGCTTTCGCTTTCGCGACATCGACGGAATCGTTCTCTTCGTCGACATCGTCGACTCCACGTCCATGACCGATCTGGTGGCCGCGTCCGGTCCCGATGGCGCCGAGCGGCTCGGGGACGTCCTCAACGACTATTTCCGCTGCGTGATCAACATTGTGCTGGCGCATGGCGGCGACGTGGTGGGCATTGATGGCGACGCCGCGATCGCGCTTTGGCGCGCCGCCGGATCGACGAGCACCCCGGCCGTCTCAGCCGCACGGGCTGCAATTGGCCTGCGCGAGGTCCAGCTCCATTGGCCGGTCCAGCCGCCCGCCTCGCTTCGCCACCGAGTGACGCTGGTCGCCGGCAAATTCACCTCGGTCATTCTTTCCGGCAACAGCGGGCGGCGCTTTCATGTTCTCGCCGGCGAGCCGTTGCGCACGATCAGCGCGATCTCGCACGAGGTCGAGCCGGGCGAGGTGATCGTCGACGATGCGGTCGCGCAAATGCTCGGCGCCGCAGCGAAGCTCGAACCGATTGGCTCTCACGGCGAAGCGATGCACGCCGCGGCACGCCTCGACGCCTTGGTCGACACGGGGCCAGCGGATCGCGGCCCGGCGCCTGGTCCGATTCCGCTCTCGTGGTCCACGCCAAAATCGTTCCTGCCGCGCGTGGTCGTCGCGCGCGGCCAGTCCGATCTCGTAGCCTGGCTGACCGAATTCCGGGCCGTGAGCCTTATCTATGTTCGGCTCAGCGCACCGGAGCTTCCCGACGGCTCCGCCCAGGCTCGGCTGCAAACGATGTTCGAGGTCGTCGCGAAAGCCGCGGAGGCGCTCGATGTCGAAATTCTGCGGGTGGTCGCTAACGAAAAAGGCGTCATCGCACTCATCGTCTGCGGCTTGCCGTCCTTCGGCTCGGAAAGCAATGCGGCTCACGCGGTCGGGATCGCCGAACGCATTCGTGAGGACGCCTCGAAGCTCGGCATACCGCACTCGCTCGGCGTGGCGACGGGCCGCGTATTCTGCGGCCTGGTCGGCAACGCGGCGCGACGCGACTACGTCTTGAACGGACCCGTCATGAACTACGGCGCGCGGCTCATGCAGGCCGCCGACGACGACGTGCTCTACGATGCCGAGACGGCCCGCGCGGCGAGCGGGCGGTTCGCCTTCTCGCCAGCCGAGGAAATCTCGGTCAAGGGGCGCGGGCGTCCGCTTGCCGTACACCGCCTTTCGCAGGCATTCGCGGCACCTGCGCACTCGCCCGCCGGGCAGAAAGCGCTCGTCGGGCGCGATGCCGAATATGCGGAATTGACGCGAGGGCTCGGCAGTGGTGAAGGCGGCCTCGTCGTTCTGGAAGGCGAACCAGGCGCTGGCAAATCCCGATTGCTCCAGGCCTTGCGTGAGGCGGCCGAACGCAGTCGCCACACGACGATCGTCGCTGCCACGCACGTGATCGAGCGCGCGACGCCCTACTACGTCTTCCGCAATTTCGTGCAGCAATTGCTGCGCGAGCCCGGCGACCGCGAACCCGTGAGCCCGCCTCTGCTGCGGACACGACTTCACGAGGCGCTTGCCGAAACTGACCTCATCGAGAAGGCGGCCTTGATCGAGGACGTGATGCCGCTCGGATTGCCGAGCAGCGAACTTGCTGCCCAGATCAAGGGCGCGGCGCGACAGGCGGGCATAGAGGATATCATCGTTGCGCTCGCCGCCCGAAGAATGGCGGATCGGGCCCCTTTGATCCTGCTCGACGATTTGCACTGGATCGATGCGCTGTCGGCGGACCTTCTGCTGGCGCTGGCGCGCAGATTGCCCCGGCTGCTGATCGTGGTGACGTCGCGGCCGTTCGATGCGACGGAGGCGCCGCACGGCGGACGGGTCATCCAGCGTGCGTCCCGCCGCATCCCGGTTACACGGATTGACTCGAAAGGCACGACGCAGATCATCTGCGATCTCCTGAACGTCATGTCCGTCCCACGCCGGCTGGTCGATTTCGTCTACGGACAGTCGCAAGGCTTGCCGATCCATATCGAGCAGCTCGTGCTTTCGCTGCAGGAGCATGGGTTGATCGAAGCACGGGAGGGGAAATGTCTCGTGCATGCGTCCGATCTCAGAGCCGCCGCGGTGCCGCAAAAGCTCCGTGACCTGGTCGTCGGACGCATCGACCATCTTGGTCAGGCCGATCAGCTCGTGGCTAAGGTTGCGAGCGTCATCGGCCGCGTTTTCGACATGGACACATTGCGGGCGATCTATCCGCTTCCGAGCGAGGCGCGCAGCCTCGAGATGAGCGTGCGGCGCCTGGCCCTCGCGGGCATTCTGGAGCCCGCATCCGGAGGAGACAGCGCCGCGCATGCCTTCCGCCATGTGATCATTCAGGAAGCGACATACGAGCTCCTGAGCTATGCGCAACGACGATCGATCCATCTTCATCTCGTCGAGCAGATCGAGCGGCGGCGCGCGGAGGCGCTGGAGCCGCACTATTCGGAGCTCGCCCATCATTGCGAGCACGCGGGCGAGACGGCGAGAGCGGTCGAGTTTCGCCTGTCGGCGGCGAGCCTCGCCGTGCTCCGCTCTGCCAATGATGACGCGCTGATGCATGTGGAGCGCGCCGACCGTCTGGCCAGGACCGCACGGCTGGCGCTGACCGACGCCCAGCGCTCGACCTTCGCGTTCCTGAGAGGAGAAGCGCTCCACGCCTTGGCGCGCTTCGGTGACGCCGAGGGCTATTTCCGGGAATGCATGCGGCTGAACAGGATCAAGAGGCCGGAGACCCCCCTCCAGATGAGGCTCTCCACGATTCGGCAGCTCGCTCGACAAGCCGCGCACCGAGTCGGCTTGATGCGAACGCCATGCGATGAAGTTACCCGCCAACGGGAGCGGCTGTCCGCCCTTCTGCATACACGCCTCGCCGAGCGCGCCTACTTCATGTGCCAATCCACCGAGCTGGAGCACGATACGCTCGCGGCGTTGAACCAGGCCGAAAAAGTTGGTGCGGTCTCGGAGACGATCGGCGGATACGGGGCGCTCGCGATCGGACTTGGAACGACGCGCCTGCATGCGCTGGGCCGCTACTATCGTCAACGCGCAATCGACGAATCCAAACGTGTCGGAGAATTGCGGGACCAGGGTTTTGCCCGTCTCTATGGCGCGGTCTACTCGCTGCACACTTGTGACTGGGACGAGGCGCGTACGCTTCTGCAGGATGGCGCCAAGCTGTTCGAGCGGCTCGGCGACCGGTTTCGCCGACAGTCGTGCCGCGCGGTGCTCGGGTATATCGCGATGGCCGCCGCGAACTACCGCGAAGCGCGTGCCATCCTCAGCGAGTTCGGATGGGACGCGGAGGGGGCCGAAACGAATGCGGTGCGGATCTGGTTGCTCGCCGGTCAGTCGGCACTCGATATGCTGGAGGGCCGCCCGCCTGCTGCCGCGGTGCGACGGATGGAAGCGGTGCGGGAGCTCGTTCTCTATCCGGCCGAACGCCACCTCTGCGACGGCGTTGCCGCTGCCGCTCGTCTCAGGGCAGGCGACATCGAGGGCGCACGGCGCGGTGCCGACGAGGCATTGCAGAACCTGGCCGCCGGCTTCTGCACGATGGGCTCGGCGTACAACAGCGTCAGCAGCGTGGCTGCCGTGTTCCTCGAACTGCTCGAGCAAAGCCAGGCTGACGGCAAGCGCGACGACGGCTTGCATGCGCGCACGGCCGAGGCGTGCCGCGCCGTATCGGCCTACGCAGCGCGGACGCGGATATGCCGCCCGCGCGCGCACGTGCTCGAAGGCCGCTTTGCATTGGCCTCGGGACGGCAGAGCCGAGCGATCCGTCAGTTCCGCCGTGCGCAGGGTTGGGCGCGACGATTGCAGATGCCGCTTGAGGAGGCATTGGGTCATCTCGGGCTCGCGCAAGCCCTGCCCGACAACGCCGCGCGCGAGCACCACTACGAACAGGGAATGTCGATGCTCGATGGCCTGGGAGCCCGGCCGTGGGGCTACGATTTAATGACGGCTGCAGCAGTCAAGCGCGAGGGTCACTCAGCCATCCGGGCGTAGCATGAGAGGAAAGATCGATGGCGAAGCAGAAGATCGCGATTCTCGGCGGAGGCATGGCCGGGCTGAGCGCGGCCTATCACCTTACCAAGACCCACGCTCTGCGCGATCGATACGAGGTCGCGGTGTACCAGCTTGGTTGGCGGCTCGGCGGCAAGGCAGCAAGCGGAAGGGACGATCTGGGACGCAATCTCGAGCACGGCCTTCACGTCTGGTTCGGCTGCTACGAAAACACCTTTCAGATGCTCCAGGAGCTTTATGCGGCGAATCCGCCCGGCGGCATGCTGACGGACTGGACGGCCGCCGTGAAGCCGCAAAGCTACACGCCGATCGGCGTTTACGACAACGGCCGATGGACGTACTGGCCACTGACCTGGCCGACCAACGATGGAACGCCCGGTGACGGCACACTCCTGCCGAGCTGGGGCCAGATGATGCAGATGGTCGCCGGCTGGATCGCGGAGGCGATTGAACGTCGCCTGCAGCAACCGGCCCCCGCAGAGGCGGTCGCTGCGGCCGGCTGGCTGCCGCCCACCGGAGCCCTGGCGCTGTCGTCGGATACTGCGACACCGGCGGGTGCGGTGAGAGCGGCGCAGAACCACCTGCGTGCTCACGGTTCAGATCTTCGCAAGCTGACCGAACAGGACATGAAAGAATTTCACGACCTCGTCCGGTGGGCGCGCGATGCGCTGGCCGGACGGAAGTTCGTGGGTGAACAGAGGGCGGAATTCGTGGAGGCATCTCCACTCGATCACCGCATCCTGACCGAAGTCCTCGATATCTTCGCAGCAACCTCTGCCGGCATTTTCTGGGATTTGGTCGTGCCGGACCGTCCCCTCGAAGCGCTCGACGGCTACGACTTTCGCGCCTGGTTGATCAACCACGGCGCCAACCCCACGATCGTTAACACGTCCTCGGTCATTCGCGTCCTCTACGACACCTTGTATCAGTACGAGGACGGTGATGTGTCGCGTCCATCCTACGCCGCGGGCTCCGGGCTCGGCGTCATCATGCGTCTGATCGGAACCTACAAGGGCGCCATGATGTGGGACATCCAGGCCGGCATGGGCGAGGTGATCGTCGCGCCGCTGTACGAGCATCTTGTTTCGTTGGGCGTGAGCTTCAAATTTTTCCGCAAGGTGACACATCTCGGCTTGTCGCCGGACGGGACGCTGATCCAGACGATCCGGATGGACAAGCAGGTGGAGACGATCTCCGGCGACTACCAGCCCACCTACGATCTTGCGGATGGATTGACTGTCTGGCCGGCCGAGCCGCTTTGGGAGCAACTCGTCGACGGCGCCGAGATGAAGGCCGCAAAGGTCAATTTTGAGAGCTATTGGTGCGATCGGCCGCCCGTCGGACCACCCGAGGAGCTTCATCTCGGAACGGATTTCCACATCGCGGTCCTTGCGATCTCGCTCGGCGCCTACAAGCCCCTGAATGGCGCTGACGCCAGCATGTGCGCGGAGCTGATCGCCAAGAACGGAGCGTTTGCCTCGTACGTTCAGAATGTCGGTGTCGTGCCGACGCAGTCGGTCCAGCTGTGGTGCGACCCGACCAGTGCCGGCCTCGGCTGGACCACCGGCAAAGCCGCGACCGTTTCAGGGCCCGAGTATCTAAACATCTGGGCCGACATGACCCAGGTGTTGCCGTTCGAAACCTGGCAGGGGCCGAGGCCGCAGTCCCTGCACTATCTCACTGGAACATACAAGACGACGCTATTCCGGCAGCCCTCCTCCAATACAGGCGTTCCCGCCCAGGCCCATGATGAGATCCGGACCCAGGCGATCGCGTGGCTCAACGAGTCGTCCTACGGCCTGTGGCCACTCGCTGATCCCAACGGCGCCTTCGATTTCGACGTGCTGCACGTGACGGAGCCGGCCGTCGGCACAGCACGTTTCAACCAGCAGTTCTGGCGCGCCAATATCGACCCGACCGAATGCTGCACGCTGTCGGCAGCGGGAACGACGCAGTATCGGCTGCATCCCGACCAGACCGGCTTCAACAACCTCATCCTTGCCGGCGAGGGCAGCCGGCACGGTTTCAACACCACGGCAATCGAGGGAGCCGTGATGTCCGGTGCGGCGGCCGCGCGC
This sequence comes from Bradyrhizobium sp. 137, assembly GCF_023074095.1. Taxonomy (NCBI): domain Bacteria; kingdom Pseudomonadati; phylum Pseudomonadota; class Alphaproteobacteria; order Hyphomicrobiales; family Nitrobacteraceae; genus Bradyrhizobium; species Bradyrhizobium sp. 137. Next base: position 3,556 of record NZ_JADPKU010000064.1, on the reverse strand, counting down.
GCGATCAGCGGCGCCCCTGCTCACATTGTCGGGTACGACTTCCTGCAACGCCGGCCATCGCAAGGACCAGGAACATGACAGAGGTACCCTACATATCGTGGATCGGACACGGCGCGACGTGTCTGTCAGCTCCCGACACCTTCGCCGATGCCACGATGAGCCTCTTCAGCATCGAGACCGACACCACCGCCGTTCAGAACCTCGTGGATGCGCTTCTCAATCCCGTAGCTCCCGGACGGGTGCGCTACGCCCCTGCGCTGTCCGCCGCGATCTTCAGCTTCAGCGACAATGCAAGATGTACCTCGACGGTCGATGCGATCGGCTTCATGCCCGGGCGCGAGACCATGATCCTGGTGCCGCTCTGGGAGTTTCATGGCACCAATCCGCTTCCCAGCCGGCTGGTGTTCTGGGCGCCCTATATCTTCATTGACTACACGATCGGCCTTGTCACCGGGCGCGAGGTCTGGGGATGGCCGAAAGCTTTCGCGCGCATCGGCGTCGACACCGATGCGCCGGGCGCGGGCTTTTCTTGTCGGACCACGGTGTTCCCGGTCCTCGCGCCGACGACGCCCGCGCAGGACGTCGTTCTCTATCGTATCTTCAGGACCAACGAGGGCGCCAAGTCCGAACCTTGGGACAGCGCGGGGGCAGCAGCCCGCGGCGCGGTGCGAGGCTTGCTCGACGGGATCGCCGAAGATGCCCTCCAGATGCTCACCCGCCAGCCGGAAATTTCGTGTGTCGTGCTGAAGCAATTCCGTACGTCGGACGATCCGACGATCTGCTGCTATCAGGCAATCGTCAACTCGCCGATCGCAGTGACGAATTTCGCCGCTGGGGGCCCGCTGTTCGACAGCTTCACCGCCGAGATTGCCACCTGCGAAAGCCACAGGATCGTGTTCGACTTGCTCGGGACGATGCCAACATCCCCGACCACACGCCTGCCGATCAGGTTCGCCGGTTGGGCAAGGATCGATTATACAGCGCTTCCCGGCAGCGCCGTGATCGTTGCAACGTAGACGAGCTCAATTGGTTTTGGCAGCATCGGTGCACCGATGCTGCATGGAGGATAAGCCATGCCCCACGGATCGCAAATCAACGTCGTGATCATCGGAGGAGGACCGGCGGGACTCGCCGCGGCCTTTTGGCTAACGGCGCCGGAGCAGAACGATCGCTATCGGGTCACACTCTACACCCAGGGCTGGCGCCTTGGGGGAAAATGCGCCAGCGGGCGTAATTACAGCGAGCACGACCGTATTGAAGAGCATGGGCTCCACATGCTGATGGGCTGCTATCACAACGCGTTTGCGACGCTGCGGGCGTGCTATGAGGCCTGGCATCCTGGCCCGGGCAGTCCGCTCTCCACCTGGGAGCAGGCGTTCATCCCTCAGCGCAAGATCACCCTCATGGAGCCCGACGGTCGCGGAGGAGCCTGGGAGCCATGGGACTTCGCCAACCTGCCTCGATCTCCAGGTGAACCTGGCGACGGTCTCGGCGCAGATCCGATGGCCGCGCGGGCCCTGGCGGAAGGGCCTGTGGATGCCATGCATCGGCTGGTAAAAAGGCTGGCCGATTGGCTCGAGACGTCGGTTGGCCTCGATAAGCTGATCAAGGGCGGCAAGGCCGCGATTGCCGCATTGCGTGCTCCCCTGTTCGAACCAACGGATGAAAGAACGAAAAAGAAGCTCAATGACCTCGAGATCGCCAATAAGCAACTGAGAGAGGCGATTGGCAACAAGGGCTGGCAACCGGCCGGGCACGATGCCGAGCAAAACGAATCGTTTCAGCTGGCATCTGGAGCCATGAGCCGGCTCCTCATTCTTGCCAACCTCGGCGTGGCGACAGGCCTCGGCTATCTCCGGGATATCGCCCACAGCGGCGAGGCCGCCTACGACAAGCTCAACGCACAGGACTTTCGCGCATGGCTGGCGACGTGCGGTGCGTTCGACGAGACGCTGGCCTCAGCTCCCATTCGCGCGCTCTACGATCTCGCCTTTGCCTTCCGGGACGGTCTGGCCGGTAACATCGATAATGGCTCGATGGCCGCCGGCGTCACCTTTCGCTTTGCAATGGAGCTGACCTTTGGCTATCGCAACGCCCCGCTGTGGAAGATGGCAGCAGGAACGGGTGACACCATCTTCACGCCATTCTATGAGGTCCTCGAGGCGCGGCAGCCGGGATGCGTGCAGTTCTTCAGCCGGCTCACCGACATGACCGCGGCAAACGGGCGCATTCAGTCCATCGAGATCTCGATCCAGGCCGTGACGGGGGACGGCACGCCCTACAGGCCGCTGGTACCGGTCAAGAACCTGCAATGCTGGCCGAACCAGCCGGACTGGGATCAACTCAAGGACGGCTCTGTCTTGCGGGGCTGCAATTTCGAATCCAGCTTCTGCACGGCATCCGCCGGCACGCGACCGCTGCAGGTGGACCAGGATTTCGATCTCGTCATCCTTGCCATTCCGCCCGCGGCGATCACCAAGACCCCGGCGTCGTTCGCGCAAGGCAGCGCGCGATGGCAAGCCGCGCTAGGAGACAGCCGGTCCGTGGGAACCCAGTCGTTGCAGCTCTGGATGGGCCCTCCCATCGCCGGTCTGGGCTGGCCGCTTGGGCCGACCGTGCTGACCGCTTTCGCTGAGAACTACGATTCCTGGGGAGACATGAGTCATCAGCTGCAGACGGAATCATGGAGCTGTCCAGACGCACCGCAGACGATCGGCTATTTCGTCGGCTGTCTCCACGTGCCGCAGCAACCCGCGCCTACCCCGGATTCGATGCAGCAGGCAGCGAACCAGCAGGCCGATCAGTGGATCGCACAACACCTGCCCATCCTGTGGCCGGGCTACGGCGCGGGCCAGCAAACCTGCCGCTGCGTCGCGGCCAATTTCGACGGCTCGGACCTCTATGTGCAGACGCCGAGCGGCACGAATGTTGCGAGCCGCTTTTCATCCGCGGATACGGCAGACTTCGCAAACCTGTATGTCGTCGGCGACTGGACGCGCACGCGCTTCAGCGGTGGATGTTTCGAGTCAGCGATCGAATCCGCAATGCTCGCCTCCCGCGCGATCAGCAACTTTCCCACCCACATCAAGACAACGTAGGTGGCAGGAGCCGCGCTGAGGCGCGGTCCCTCAAACTCCGGCAGGCGTGCCGTGGCGACGATGATCGGCACTCGGTCGCGCCAGGGCCAGCCCTCGACCACTGTTCGATCGGGCTCGAAAATCTCGACCTTGAGCGGGTGGCAGGCGGCAACATCGCTGGAATGGCTGGCACCGCAGTCGCCGCCGGGACAGGCCGACAATGCGCCGATACCGATCTACAACCTCGATTTCTCGCTCATTCCCCGTGACGCTCGAGGAACTCGAAGCCGCGCAGGAGCGCGAGTATTGGTCGATGGTGGGCGATCCGCGATAGTAGGTAGTCGTCCGTGAAGAACCCTGAATTCAGGCTGGATTGATTTGGGGTCGGGCGAAGAGGATGGCCAGGATTTGCCACAACGAGAGCCTGAGCCAGCAGATCAGGCGGCGGAAGTTGTAGCCGACGGCGGCGAGGACGGCGT
>NZ_JADPKU010000036.1:0-747 GCF_023074095.1 Bradyrhizobium sp. 137 | reverse complement strand
CGATTACCCGCCTTGGTGATGCTTCCGAGAGTCGGTTTACCCCCACTCGAAATTTGCCTGGGCGTCAGCCCGAGCCAGGCAGCAAAATCCCGCCCCGAATTGAATACGCTTGGGTCCGGTACACTGGCTGCAATTACCGAGGCAACAAGCTTGCCAACGCCGGGAATTTCTCCGAGCGAACGGCTCGTCTCGCTTCGCGCGTGGGCCTTGGCGATCTCCCTCTCCAAATCATCGAGCGCGCTTCCGAGTGCATCAATTTGCTGACCGAGAACCCTTGCAGCCATGACAGCGGCGTCCGGAAGAGTCGTGTCGGCTTCTGCGAGGTCTAAAAGCTCGTCGACGCGGCCGGTGCCCTTGGCGACGACAAGACCGAATTCGGCTAGGTGGCCACGTAGAGCGTTCACGCTCATCGTTCGCTGTTTGACGAGCAGCTCGCGCGTCTTGTGCAGCATCAGTGTCGCTTGCTGATCAGCGCTCTTGATCGGCACAAAGCGCATGGCAGGTCGCGAGACCGCTTCACATATGGCCTCCGCATCGACGGCATCGTTCTTACCCCGCTTGACATATGGTTTTGTGTAGGCGGGCGGCATCAGAGACACATCATGTCCCATCGCCTTTAGTTCGCGCGCCCAATAGTGCGCTGAGCCGCAAGCCTCCATGCCAACGCGGCACGGCTCGATCTTCGAGAAAAACTCGCGCATTGTTCGGCGCGTCAGCTTGCGCTTTACGGCCGGCGCAGCCTCGCTA
>NZ_JADPKU010000121.1:0-11959 GCF_023074095.1 Bradyrhizobium sp. 137 | reverse complement strand
GGCCTTCGCCGACGCGGCGAGGGCCTCCTTGGTCCAAGTCCCATACGGCGCACGCATGTGCCGCACAGAGGCTCGGGGGCAGGCCATTCCGATCATCTTGTTCGTCGTGAGGATCTCGTATTTCACCTCATCCGGCATGCATTTGGATAAATCCGGGTGCGTCATTGTGTGGTTTGCGATTTCGTGCCCTTCTGCAATGATGCGCTGGATCAGCTCCGGCTGACCCGCTGCATATGCACCGATCACGCAGAAGGTGGCGGGGGCCCGATGCTGCGCCAGCACATCCAGGATGGCCGGCGTGCAATGCGGGTTGGGCCCATCATCAAATGTCAGATAGACGCAGTGCTCTCCGTCGGAGTAGTCGCTCCGCGCTTCAGTCTCGTCGTCTGCGGACGTCACAGTTCCGGCCCGTTTCGTTCAATCATCTCACCGGCCGGCCATTCGGTCATTGGCCTCGCAATCGGCAGAACGAGGACGACCACGTCCTCCACGCGCGTCGGAGGCACAGTGAGATAGATATCCGAACGAGTGGACCGGACACTGAGCCCTGGCAAAACAGTCGCCAATCCCTGTCGCCCGAGCAGCCGGGTAATATGTTTCTGCAGGGCGGATCGGACCGTGCCAAAGCCGAATGGCACCCCAAGATCTCGCAATACCGGATACATCACGCGGATAGAGTGGCTGATGCCGAGCCCCTCGAGATCCGGGCGTACCCCGTACAATCCGAGTTCAGCCACAAGCAGATCGACCTCACCAACTTTTATGAAGCGGCGCAGTGCGCCGATGTGAATCGCGACGCCACGATCATCATAGCCGATTGCCCGAATCTCAGGCCTTGCGCCGGCCCAGCTTCGATGATCTTCAAAGGGCTTTGCATTGAATGCCCCGGTCGGACCATAGGTCTTCCGGAAGAAGTCGGACAATTCAATATGGTCAGCAAGTTGAAGCTCATTCTCCCAGCACAGCCTCCAACGAACTGGAGGGCGCGCCGAAACACCTCGTCTGGATTCGGGCGCGATCATTTTCATAGAGAGAAATTCCTATTCATTATCTGACTCCTGACGCAGGCCAGCAGTTCGCTACGCTGGAAAGGCTTGCTCAAGAACTGGAGTCCAGCTTGCAGAACTCGCCTCATATCCTCTTCGGAGTTGTCTGTGAGCAGAACGGTGGGAAGCGCGCCTCCGGATGCAGCAAGATGATGGAAAAGCTCAAAGCCACTCATCCCGCTCGACTGCATGTCCGCGATCAAGCACGACGTGATCAAACGGCGGCCCGATTTTAAGAACTCGTCTGCGCTCTCGAAGGGTTCGGGTACGTAACCCGCGGAAAACACCATATCTGTCAGAGCTTCACGCACTGACCGATCTGCATTCACAATGGATACGACGTCGAGCGTGTGCGCAACTCGCATCAGATTCGCCAGGGACGCCTTCGCTTGCATGTTCCGCACGATTTCTCCGCAGCAAGGACGCAATCGGATGCGACCAAAACACATTTGGCACCCGCAACCGAAGCGGTCCAACTGGAGGGAAATCTACGGCCAGGTTGAGCGTTCGCTCAATTCTACGGCGGTACACTGCCGGTATAGAATGGGTTGGCGAAGCCATACGATGGTTTGCTCGTCCTATACGCCCACGCACATCTGCGGATCCCCACCGTGCTAGCTCGCCGAGATATGACTTGCGCAACACGCGCGAAACTGCGACCGCACGGTCCAGATGTCTTGATCGATCCCTGGCGCTGGGCTGAGACGCGCTACGATTTGTAACCATTCTGATAGATCTGACATCTCGCTAAACTATCCTTTGCTATCCTCATTCGGTACAAATGGTAAAATCGATTGTATCGATAGAACACATTCATACGGTGGATCACTCAAGATTATGCGTTTCAAGGGACTCGATCTGAATCTCCTCGTCGCGTTCGACGCCCTGGTGACGCAAGGCAATCTCACTGCGGCGGCAAGAAGCATCAACCTCAGTCAACCTGCCATGAGTGCTGCCGTCGCGCGGCTTCGCACTTACTTTCGCGATGAGCTATTCACGATGAGGGGCCGGAAGCTTGTCCCAACGCCGCGGGCTCAAGCGCTCGCAGTCCCGATTCGCGAGGCTCTCGCTCACATTCAGCTCTCCATCATTTCTCCGGACGGCTTCACTCCGTCTCAATCGAATCGGCGATTCAGGATCATCCTGTCCGACTTCATGACTGTCGTGTTTCTTCGACGAATCGTGGACCGCGTCGCGCGGGAAGCTCCGACAATCAATTTCGAGTTGCTGCCGCCCGTAGAGGAACCCGATGAACTTCTCCGGCGCGGTGAAGTCGATTTCCTCATGTACCCGGAGATGTTCATGTCGAGTGCGCATCCCAAGGCGGCACTGTTCGAGGACACTTTCGTTTGCGTGGGCTGCCCGATGAACAAGCAGCTGGCGCCGCGACTTACGTTCGAGAAGTACATGTCGATCGGGCACGTGGAAGCCCAGTTCGGGCGCTCCCTGAGGCCCTCCTTCCACGAATGGCTCTTGCTCGAGCATGGTTTCAAGATACGCACTGAGGTCGCTGTGCAGGGTTTTGGTATGATTCCGCCTATGTTATTGGGCACCAACCGTATAGCGAGCATGCCCTCAAGATTGGTCAGCCATTTCGCAAACACGATGCCCCTGCGGGTCATCGAACCTCCGCTGCGACTTCTCACATTCACCGAGGCCGTCCAATGGCCGGCCATTCATAATACTGATCCCGCAAGCATTTGGATGCGCAACATGTTCTTGCAAGAGGCATCCATGATGGTCTCTCCGTCCGAGACCAACCAATGTCACGGCCCGTTCTAGGATTGTTCGGCCGTTTGCGACCTACTCTTCGTTAACCAGATCTACGCCAGGCTCGAAGCACCGGTCCTCGCTGGTGTTCGGATTGGCGCGCTTGAGCGTAGTTTGATCGGGTCGGCGGCGCTATTGATCTCGCGCTGGCGTGACGATCTTGCGCGTCATACAGCTCGTTCGGCGGCGCTCCGCAATGACTTTCCGCTGGTCCGACGGGCTGCGTCGCGCTGTTCTACATGAGCTGAGCTCAGAGCTCGCGAAATGATCCGGCCAGTCAGGTGAACGAGATCCGGCCTCGGCACTAAAATCCCTTGAATCGTACACCGCGTCAGGTTGTAGACCAAGACCTGCGATCGAGGCTGCAAACGTGGACACTGCTAGCGCACCCGCACCGCTCTTCGCCTGCCGTTGGGCATTCTCCTTGCCGCACTGTCCCGGCGATAGCAGCAGTAATGCCGAAGCTCGTCAGTAGCTAAACGCCTCTTGGCGGGCCGCCCCACAGGGTCGATGCCGGCTCGTTCGCGTCGAACCAACTTGTTCTGCCGAACGCCAACGCTGTCCACAGTCGCGTCCGGAAAGCGCAACGCGAGCTGGCGTAACTCGGGAGAGCGGAACCTGCAAGTGAGAGGTCTGCGCAAGGTTGGCATGGAGGTTGAGACACGTCATCTCAACGGCTTGTCTTACTCTTATACTCGATCCCGCATGACGGAGCGCAACCGCAAACTCGCTGGCCGCAGGATCAACCTGGATCCACCCGCCGTGAGCTCGCGGCATTGTCCCGCTGCGCGCGTGCTTGGGGGATGAGTGTTTATGATGAGAGGACGGCAACTGTGCCAATGTCCGGCGCACGGAAGGGCTCGTCGCTCCCATTCGCCAAGCCCTGCTCCACCTACAGCTTTTGCTCGTTTCGGGCGACATGGTCAATCCAGCCACATCGGATCGTGGGTGCAGGGTCATCCTTTCGGATCTCGCGACAGTCGTGTTCTTTTCGAAAGTGTCGTGGCGCGTGGCGCGCGGGATGCCGCCGCCGTTAGCCCCGAGTTGCGGCCCCTCACCGCTGTCCCCGAAGAGCTACTTCGGTGCGGTAACATGATTTGCCTATCTTACCCAAAGCATCTATGTCCAGCGCTCGCAGACCAAAGCGATACTGTTCGAGGATGAAAGTGAGTGAGCTTCTGGACGAGCAAGCCATTACCCGCGACAGCTGGACTGTGCTGCCCAACACTGATCCGGCTCACGTCTGGATATGCGAGTTATTGCTGTAGGAGCTATGGCACGTCATTGTTTTCCCGGCGCGGCCGCGCGGCGCCCGGGGCCTGTTGACCTGTTTTGAGCGCCTCCAGGTCCAACGGATACGGAGCGATCCTTCAAGGCTCGGTCCTCAATCGCGAGTAACGTTTCGCCAGCCGCGCGAGGTGCGCTTGCGTTGAGATACATGCCGGGAATGGTTTTGCGGCCCGCCTTCTCTCATTCTACCGACGCTTTGGGTCGCGGACTTGCGCCGTTGAAGAGCAGCCATCATTTTGTGGCATTCCAAAACCCGATGTTGCCATGCGCGAACAACGCCTTCGCGCCGGCAAAGCCATCTCAACAGGACTAGCATCGTGTCGAAAATGCTGTTAGGCGCCGAGCGGGCGGCCGCGTCACGATGTGGTGGTAAGACTGATCTGCGATGATTGACCAATCAACGCCGGCTCGACGATAGACATCAAAGCAAGGATTCGACCGAAAGAGGCCCATCTGATCAGATCAGTACTGTGTCCGGGCCGCCGTTCGTGAAGCCGTGTCTCAAGAGCAAGCGGGGCTGCATGTATCTGCTTTCGCTTCGCCTGGCGATCAGACAGCAGATGGCCCACTGCTGCGGCAGCATCCAGCAGAAATTGCACAGTTTCGGTTAGGGCAGTGTTGGACAAAAGGGAAGCAAACGCCGTGTTGCACAACGGCACCACACGAACGTCCTGTCACATTCTTTCGCGCACGTCGCCGCTCCGTCTCCTTTTTGCCCCACCACAGCCAAACGGCTTCGTCACGTGCGGCGCCGGTGCGACAATCAAAGGAGCTTACTCTTGGATAAGCCGAGCGGAGTCTACGATCCGGAGGATCTCGCGAGCTTGGGAAACCTTTTTGATCGAGCAATCGCGTCTTTACCGACATGCATGCGAACCAGCGAGAATCGCGTGGCGATCGCCAGACTTGTGATGCAACGCGCAGCGAGGGACGAATTGGCGTCGCTGGCGAACTTGATGCTTGCGCTTGTCTCGGCCGCTTGATCAACAGCATGCGCTCAGTCCTCCCGGGGGTTCGCAGCAAGAGACCATCATCTAGATCATTGAAATAACTTGATTCTCACGTGACGTCAGGTTGTAGGCTTGCAAATTGAGGACCATGACAAACGCCACACCACGACGGCGCCGATGGCGCATTGGAGAACTTGCAGAGGCGACCGGCGTAACGGTACGCACTCTGCATCACTACGAACATACCGGGTTGTTGACGGTCTCGGAACGTACCGATGGCGGTCACCGCATGTACGATCGAGAAAGCCTACAACGCGTCTCTCAGATTCGCGCGCTACGTGAGCTCGGCTTCTCGCTTCCTGAGATCCGCAAAGCCATCGAGGGGCGGACATCTCTCACGGACCTATTGCGCAACCATCTGGAGCGAATCGAAGTTCAAGTCGCGCGGGCGACACTATTACGGGATCGATTGCGCAATATGACGACGCAAGGTGAGACAGAAGTCAGTGTCGACGAGCTGCCGGCCACGTTAGATGCAATGTCGCGGATTGAGGAGCGTACCCCCTCGGCCATCTGCACGTGCGCCTCTAACGCTAGCCGCGAAGATCGGTGGCGGAAGATTCGGGACGAGCTACGTAGCTGCATGGATCGGGGCGAGCCTCCATGCAGTGAGCGGGCAAATGCGGTCGCGCGTCAGGCCCGTTCGCTGCTGACTGAGATCGCAGGAGTTGACTCGACTGTCTCGATGATACTTAAGGTGCTGACGCGATTGACCGAACCACACAATCTCGCCGGCTGGGATGCGAGCCTCATGCGATACCTGGATCTCGCCCTCGCCGCGCTGGAGGACCAGCTGGGAAAGAGTTGACGCACGCGGTTGCCCGCGACTCGGTTATTGCAATGTCTCTAAACCCAATGAAGTGATGCTGATCCTTCTCTGACTGAGGATCGTTGGCCCGTAGCAATTCGCCTGCGAATCTGCGTTGTCGGCACTCTTTGGGGTTCTTCGCACTGTGGATTTTGGCAATCAACCTCGACGAGCACCCTTCGAAGTACTTGATTCGCACGTAGCGTCACATTGTACCTTCTAAAAGCATCGACGCAGCGGCGGGGCGACCGAGAGCGCCGGCTAGGCCGACGGAGACTCCAATGATCGGCATCACTTTCGGAAATTCCCGGTGAGAGCGCTGGGCGAGAACAAGTCGGTAGATGATCGTCTTTGGCCATTGCTGGCGACTGCGCAAACGGCACGCTCTTTACCTTTATGCCGGCCTCGACGACGAATGCTGCAGGGGCAGCCGCTATCGCCAAGCTCAAGGGTACGAGCCTATCTAACGCAGGTTGCACGCTCTAGATGCCGCAGTTCAAGCATGGGCAGGCTCGGTCAAACGGACGGGCACTTCGATGCCGCGCGGGTCGCTGCGGTCCTACTTCGGGCTCAATCGACACGGCCATTGCCACGGTTCGATTCGACTCGAAGGGAGACAATGCCGCTTCTGGGTTCATTGTTTACCGCTGGCGCGACAATACCATCGAAGCGGTCGCGCAGACCTGACCGCCCGCACCAACACCGCACGGAGCGTTCGAATGATGAACCATCCTCGACATAGCGATTACGCGCTGCTCACGTGCGTCGCAGTCGCCGCAGTCGCAGCATTTCTCGCCCTCGCGGCAATGCTATCAAAGCTGTCGTGCACGCCCGAACGGCCGCCCGAAGAGTACGTTCCCATTCGCCTGGTGCCACTAGAGTGAGCATCACTTCCACATTCGTAAGGCCGACAAACATCGGTGACTTCTTCCAGCTAGTGAAACTGATGCGCACCTCGCTCTCGGGAGTGAGCTGCCAGGACCTCTTTAGAAGGAACGTAGCTTGTGGCAAGATGTCAGTCGTGCGCAGTCTGTCTGCGGATTATGCGAGTTCAAGCCAAGCGTTAGCAGCGCTGTTCGGCCGAGTGGACGTGGCGTTGCCTCCCCTCGTGAAACAGGTATTCGGTGGAATAACGCCGCGCGCCGCCTGATCCGTGCTGATCGCTGCCGGACTTTGAGACGGGCTCTGATCCAGTGCGGCGCTTAGATCTGAGCCCGCCTATGGCACCCCACCCCTCACATTCATGCACGCCTTGCGCTTCCCGGCTCCGAACACAGCGCGCGCATCACGTAGGCTCGATGAAGGCCGTCAACTGCTCTCGCCGACAAAAGGGAGAACACCAAATTGGATGCAAAACTGCAAACTATGCTTTCCTCGCTCTCGCCGGTGGCTCGCGAATTGGATGCTCTGCCGTCCGGGCGACCCACCCTGGATAATACTTGCGTGAAACTGAACACGAATGAGAACCCATTTCCTTTGCCAGCCATCGTGATGCGAAGCGCAATTGCAGCTCTTGAGGTGCAATACCGCTATCCAGAAGACGACAATGTCAGCTTGAGACAAGCGGCGGCAGCGGCCTATGGGATTGCCACTGATCGCGTGATGGCTGGCAATGGATCGTCTGAACTCCTCAGTCTCATTTACAGAGCCTTTCTTGCCCCGGGCGACGGCATCGCAATGATGTCGCCCGGCTTCTCATTCAATCGCAAGCTTGCCATGTTGCAAGGGGCCCGGTTCATTGAAATTCCCTGGTCTGAACCCGACTGCTTGCCGATGGACGAGCTGCTTTTCGGTCCGGCTAAACATGCCAAGTTCATTCTGCTGGCCAATCCGAACAATCCGACCGGAAGCTTTGTTCCGCTCGCTGAGATCGAGCGCCTCGTTATACGATCTGACCGATTGATCGTACTGGACGAAGCTTACGTCGATTTCGCACCTGAGGACGGCCTACGCCTCGTTGAGCGCCATTCGAATCTTCTGGTCCTGCGCACGTTTTCCAAGAGTTATTCCGCCGCTGGCATTCGCGTCGGCTTCGGTTTCGGCCATCCCGAGCTGATTGGGCGGCTTCGCAACATCCAGAATGTTTTCAACATGAATGTGGTCGCTCATGCCGTAGGCATGAGCGTCCTTGCGCATCGCGACGCCTACGAGGAGAACCATCGCCACGTAAGGCTTGAGCGTCAGCGCGTAGCGGCCGCGCTCTCGGAATTTGGGTTCTCCGTAACGCCTTCCCACGCGAACTTCCTCCTCGCCCGTGTGCCGGTAGGCCAGGGTGGCAGGTGGTGGCAGGCGGCGTTGCAAGACCAGAGCGTCCTCGTTGCCTTCTTTCCGGATGCCGGCCTGCAAGAGTGCATTCGGGTTAGCATCGGTACAACGCGCCAGATGGATGCGTTTCTTGCGGCTGTCGGCAGCATTCTTAAGAAATTGGGATGCCGTGGCTAGTGCCCCCTTCCACTCAGGTCACAGATCCCCGTTCGTCATCGATCCGGACCCACACATGATGAAGCTTCGCGACACAGCCGGAGTCAGTTTTTGTCCGATCGGCGCATTGCGAGCTGTTGAGAACGGCTTCGCAGCATATGCACCGCAGTGCCAGCGAGCGCCTCTTCCAAAACCCGGAGGACTTCGGTCCTCTCTATAGGAGATAACTGAGTGAGAAACGTTCTTCCCTCAAACCTGACCTGCGGCATCTTTGATCATCTTGACGAGGACGGCCCCGATATCGCCCGGCAATACGCGGACCGCCTCGCGCTGGCGGAGGCCTACGACCAGCTCGGTTTCTATGCCTATCATCTGGCGGAGCATCATTGCACCCCCCATGGACGCGGTCCATCGCCGAACTTGTTTCTGTCAAGCGTCATACAACGCACACGGCGACTTCGCGTTGGTCCATTGGTCATGCTGCTCAACCTCTACCACCCGTTGCGGGCATTCGAGGAGATCTGCATGTTGGATCACCTGAGCAGCGGCAGGGTCGAGGTCGGTCTTGGTCGCGGCTCCCTACCGATCGAACTGAGTTATTTTGGGGTTGGAGCCGATGTTGCCTCAAGCCGTTACGAGGAAGCTTCCCAAATCTTCGTTAACGCGATGAATGGCGGCCCGCTCTCGTACGAAGGGCAACATTTTGCGCTGAGCGACGTTCCTTTGACGCTTTCACCTCACCAGCGTCCTTGTCCCCCGACATGGATTGCTACAAATCGGCCAGAGTCCGCGCATTGGGCGGCGGCGAATGGCGCTAATCTGGCGTGCATGGGGCCCTCTTCTGCCGTTCGCAAGGTAACAGATCGCTATCGCGCTCATCAAAACGCCAAGCATGACGCCAACGGTTCAGCACCATTTCTCGCATTACTCCGCATGATCGTAATTGCCAGCTCTGAAGCAGCCGCCCGCTCCCTCGCCGCGCCAGCCTACGAAACATGGCTCAAGAGCTTTAAGTTCCTGTACGAGCTCAATGACATCCCGCCTCCATCCAACCTGCCCCTAACCTTGGATGCCGCAATTGACAGTGAACTGTGCGTCGTCGGAACGCGCGCTTCGGTGCGCCAAACTCTGCTCGATCATGTGGAAGAAGCAGGCGCCAACTATCTCCTTTGCCAGCTCGCCTTTGGATCTCTGTCACTGGATGCCTGCCTCAACACAGCAACTGCGATTCACTCCGAGCTCATAGCGGCAGAGCACTGACGGTGAGCCAACAGAGATTCCAATAAGTTCGTCCTTGACCAGGCAATAAATGGCAACACCGAGGCCCATGAGCACCGCAGCCGGATGCATTTGTCAGGCCGTTCTTATGGTTCAAATGGCTCTTACGCGCATGAGACACCTTTCGACTACATCACCAAACAACGGCAATAAATGCCCTGTCTCCCATTTGCGCGCGTTGACATTGCCCGAGCAGTGGTTTGCTTGGACAGGTGAGTTGGCTCACGCTCATCCCGCTTTGGCGCGCCAGTTCGTCGATCGCATTCCACACGAATCCAAGATGCGGCTTATCGCACGGGCGGGCCTGTCGTGACGCGGTCCCGGCAGCGCTCCGACCAGACGGAGGAGATCGCGCGTAAGCTCGAGATCGTGCTGGCGGAGTTGGCTTCGCTGCGCATTCTGCTGGCTGCGCACGGAATTAGCACCCCTCCACCTCTGCATGAGGACTACCTCACCGTTCAGCGATTCGCAGCGATGAACCACATAAGCCCCGGAGGCGTGCTCTCTCGGATCCGCCGCGGCAAGTTGCGCGCGGAGAAGCGCGGTGGCCGCTGGTGGGTGAAATGCAGGGTTTGCACAGCATAGCCGTGCAGTGGCGAGGACAATAAGACAGACGAAATGAACCAATCCGAGATCGGGAATCCAGGACATGGAAATGATCTGCGCGTTTCAGTTGCTAGCTTTTCTGAGCTCGGCCGGACAGCCGATGGAGAATCGATCGAGGTCGACGTGGCGCACGACCAACACACCATCGCCAGATCGGGAGGCTCGATCTCGATGCACCCACGCAATCACAAAACGGGTGGGCGCCCGAGCACCGGGATATCGGATGACCACCTTTGCGTGACCGGGATCACTCACTCAATTCGGCCTCGTCAACAGAGCGATCCGAGTGAGAAAGCGGAAGAGCACGGATGCGTGGCAGAAGAGTCCAACTCCGATGCCGCTGCATGTATTGTGGCAAATGGAAGCGGCGCACGCCCTCCATGTCAGTTTTGCACGTGAGCCACCGCACGCTACCGGGTTACGGCCTGGAGCACAGGAAAGATAAGTGCCTTGCTCGCAAATCGCACACTTTGTGAGTTCCCCTGAGCATATCTTGAACGTCCGTCTCACGCCCGCTGGGGCGTAGCAGCGGACATGTATCCCAGTCACTCGCCTGTTCAGGGTCGCCTCGCGCGCCGGTGTCAAAGGGGACAGGTCTGATTTCGCTCGGATGGTCGCCAGAATCTGGCTGGAGAAGGAGATAGCCAATGATGTCACCAAGACTGATGTCAGTCCTCGGGTCGATGGTAGCAGTCGAGCGTATGTTTTGGAAACTTCGAGAATTGATCGATGGCGACAGCTCGATCTCACCTGAAGTTCGAGAGACGCTTCATGTAATACTAGATGCAAAGCTTCTTTCCGCAAAAGATAAGATTATGAGCGACGCGCGCACTGCGATTGACGCAACTCCTGGTTTGCCTCAGGCGGTCCGCGATCGAGCATACAGGTCGCTCGACTTTGCAATGAAAATGTTCATGACCAGAACCGCGCCGCCCTAAGGACCTTTTAAGGAGTCGGTATCTGCAGCGCTCATCCCAAGATGCATTGATCCATGCCCCGCTCCAGCGAGCGCTTGCCCGGACACTTTGCTGTGCAGCGTTGGTTAGCCGAGCGGCTTCGATTGAGCTCCTGAGCAGCTATGAAGCTGACGGGAATGGAGCAAGCTTGGGTGCGCAGCTGCCGAAATGCTGCAGGCTGTTTTTCTCGAGCATCCCGAACCAGCCTTCTCTGGCCATCTTTAATGGTCCGCTGCTTCAAGCCAATGTGCGAGTCCCCCCTCAGCTCTGTAACTTGATCATCGAAAGGACCGGCCAGGTGTCGTCATTAGGCAGCGGCGTAGGCTCGACTCTGCTCGTGGGAAGCAGCGCTTGAGTTGATCCAGCTCAAGCATCATGATTCGCGTTCCCGAGATGGCTTCGATGCCTGGCTAGGACCTTCACCGAATGGACGGTCGCATGCTGAGCCATTCTTCGGCATGCGCCTGATCAATTGACTCAAGAGGATCGGCTCACGCAATCAGTTTTGATGGATCCCTCTTGGCCCATCCACAGCGCGGATACTTCGCATCAAAACAATAGTTTTACCAATATTCTCCAAATCCACATAGCTAACCGCCAGCTATCTGATCCCGGATGGCCGCGCTTGACGTGCATCTGTCCGGTGGCGCGCGGTGAGCCCTTTGCGAGTCAACAGGGAACTGGAGTGTTTTCGATGCGGCCTCGTGGCCGCGGCACATGCGTGCGCCGTATGGGACTTGGACCAAGGAGGCCCTCGCCGCGTCGGCGAAGGCG
>NZ_JADPKU010000109.1:0-12232 GCF_023074095.1 Bradyrhizobium sp. 137 | reverse complement strand
GCTCGCTTGGCTGCTCGCCGCCCATCTAAGGCTCCTAATTCGCCGTCTAGCCAGACCTTGATAGCGTCCACGCGCTTTTTGAGTCAGGCTCTGAGGAGCGGCCGCTAGGCCGCGTCTCGAAGGATGGCTACAGGGACAGTCGGGCCTTCATGGTTCGAGACGCGCGTAAGAACGCGCTCCTCACCATGAGGGACAGCTAGCGCTGGCGCGGGTCGAGCGCGTCGCGCAGGCCGTCGCCAAGCAGGTTCAGCGACAACACCACGAGGAAGATCGCGAGCCCCGGCCAGATCGCCATCCAGGGCGCCTGGGTCAGGAAGCGCTGTGCGGCATTGAGCATGCTGCCCCAGGACGGTGCCGGCGGTTGCTGGCCCAGGCCAAGGAACGACAGCGCCGCTTCGGCGATGATGGCGGCGGCGATCGACAGCGTCGCCTGAACCAGCAGCGCCGGAAGGATGTTCGGCAGGATGTGCGAGAATGCGATCCGCCATGGCGGATTGCCGAGTGCGCGCGCGGCCTCGACATAATCCTCGGCCTTGACGCTCAGCACCTGGCCGCGGGTCAGGCGGATGAAGATCGGGGTGGCCGAAATGCCGATGGCGATCATGGCGTTGCCGAGGCTGGGGCCGAGGAATGCCGCGAGCGCAATTGCCAGGATCAGGAACGGGCAGGCGAGCATTGCGTCCGTGATCCGGCTGATCAGTGCGTCGGTGAAGCCGCCGCGATAGCCTGCGAGGAGGCCCAACGGGACGCCGATGCCGAGCGCGATCGCAACCGAGATCAGGCCCGCGAGCAGCGAGGCTCGCGCGCCGTAGACGACGCGGCTCAGGATGTCGCGGCCGAGTTCGTCGGTGCCGAACCAGTGCGCGGCGGTCGGCGGCTTGCGCACCAGGCTCCAGCTCGTCGCGATGGGATCGAAGGGAACGAGGACCGGCGCAAGCACCGCAAGAAGGATGAACGCGATGATCACGATGAGGCCAAACACAGCGGCCTTGCGCTTGAACAGGCGCCGCCGCGCGCGGCGTGCCGGGCTGTCCAGCTCGTGAGCTTGCGTGAGGGGACTGGCGAGCGTCGTGTCGCTCATGGCACTAGCCCCGCAGCCGCGGATTGACGAGAATATAGGCGACGTCCGCAATGAGATTCAGCGTGATGTAGACGGTGGCTGTCACCAGCACCACGCCCTGCACGACCGCATAATCGCGATTGAACACCGCATCCACAATCAGCTTGCCGAAGCCGGGGATGGAGAAGATCTGTTCGGTCAGCACGGCGCCTGACAGCAGCGTGCCGAGCTCGAGCGCACCGAGCGTGATGATAGGTGTCAGTGCGTTACGCATCGCGTGCTTGAGGATGACCGAGCGTTCCAACAGTCCCTTGGCGCGCGCAGTGCGGACATAGTCGCTCTCCATCACCTGGAGCATAGCGCTGCGGGTGTGCCGCATCAGGATCGCGGCAATTGCATTGCCGAGCACGAAGGCGGGCATGATGGTGGCAGCCAGGCTCGCGCGCCAGTTTTCGGTGAGCGGCACATAGCCCGAGGCCGGCAACCAGCCGAGCTCGATCGAGAACAGGAAGATCAGCATGATGCCGAGCCAGAAGTTCGGCGTGGAGATGCCCCATAGCGCGAAGAAATTGGCGCCATAGTCCCAGACGGTGCCCTTCTTCACCGCCGCGACAATGCCGGCGGGGATGCCGATCAGGAAAGCGATCAGGATTGCCATCGAGCCGAGCTGTAAGGTCACCGGCAGCTTCTGCGCGATCAGCTCGCGCACCGGCATCTTGTTGCGCAGCGATTCGCCGAAATCGCCGGCGAGTACGCCCTTGATCCAATAGGCGTACTGCACAGGGATGGGCTGATCGAGCCGGTACTGATGCCGGATCTGTTCGATCACGGCAGGATCGCGCTCTTCGCCCGCCATCACCAGCGCAGGATCTCCCGGCAACAATTGCTGGAGCGAGAAGATCAGCACCGAGACGAAGAACAGTGTCGGCACGATCTGCACAAGGCGGCGCGCGAGGAACTTCAGCATCCCTTCATTGTCACTTCAGCTTGAGGCCGATAACGCGCACGAGCCCGTCAGGCATCTGCCTGTAGCCTTCGAGCTTCGTCGCATGCGCGATGATGATGCGGCGGTGGTAGAGGTACAGGAGGGGCTCTTCGTCCTGGACCAGCCTCGCCAGGGCTTCGTAACTGGCTTTGCGCTTGGTGGGATCGGTCACCGATCGCGCATCCTCCAGCGCCTTGTCGGCCTGCGCATTGTTCCAAGCGCCGTAATTCTGCGGCGCGCCGCTGTGCAGGAAGACGAAGGTGTTGCCGTCGGGATCGACGCGCCCGCTCCAGGCCAGCATGAAGGCTTGGTAATCGCCGGCCTCAGCCTGCTTCAGCCCGGTTGCGAATTCGGTGACGCGGAGCTTCATGTCGAACCCGGCTTCGGCCGCCATGGACTGGATCACCTGCGCCGGCGTTTCGGTCTCCGCGCCCTTCGATACCAGGAAATCGACGCTGACCGGCGGTGTCACGCCGGCTTCCTTCAGCAGCGCCTTGGCCTTCTCGACGTTGCGGGGACGGACCGGCAGGGATTTCTGATAATAGGGATGATCGGGATTGACCCATTGATTGCCAACCTGAAACTCGCCGTTGAACACGACCTGGTTGATCGCCTCGCGGTCGATGGCAAGGTCGAGCGCCTGGCGCACCTTGGCCGATTGGCTGAGTGGTCCCTTGGCCTTGTCCTTGCCGATGTTGAGCGTGATGCCCTGATACCCGAGCTCGATGGCGGTCGCGACCTTCAGCCGCGAATCCGCGCGGACCTCCTTGAGGTCGGTGGCGAGCACGCGCTCGATCAGGTCCAGTCCACCGGATTTCAGGTTCGCGAGCCGCACCGTGGCATCGACGATCGGCTGGAACACGATACGATCGATGAAGACGTTGTCCTTGTTCCAGTAGTCCGCGAACCTCTCGAATACGATGCGGTCCTGCTGCACGCGTTCGACGAACTTATAGGGGCCGGCGCAGACCGGACGCAGGCCGAACTTATCGCCGGCTTCCTTCGCCGCCTTCGGCGACATCATCATGCCCGCGCGATCGGTGAGCTGCGCGAGCAATGGCGAGAACGGCGACTTCAGTACCAGCTTGATCGTGAGGGGATCGACGACCTCGACGTGATCGACCGAGGCCAGCTCCGGCTTGCGGAACGAGCCGGGAAAGGTGAGGTGGCGTTCCAACGAGAACTTGGCGGCCTCGGCATCGAACGGCTCGCCGTCGTGGAATTTCACACCGGGGCGGAGCTTGATGACGAGCGCCTTGCCGTCGTCGTCCGTTTGGCTCGATAGCGCGAGCTGCGGCACGATGTTGAGCTTCTCGTCGATGTCGAACAGCTTGTCGCAGAATGCGGAGAACACGATCCGGCCGACATAGGTGCGCGCCATGGTCGGATCGAGGATGTCGGGGTCCTCGGCGAGGCCGATGCGCAGCGTGGTCTGGGCTTGCGCTGTTACGACCGACAGCAGGAAGGCGGTGGCCGTTATGGCCAGGCGAAACATGTTCATCGGGCAGTCCCCATTGCTTCGGCTACGTCGTGGTGGGTGCGGTGCCTTGTATACCAACCCCGGAAACCGCTGCGCCTTCCGTCTTTCGGCTGAAAGCCGCGACCAATTTCGCAAGTGCTGGCGAAAACCCGCCGGCTGCCGGCAGGATGGCGTCGGTAGACGGTAGCTCTGCCGTACGGTGACAGGCGGCGGCGTGGCCCGCGCTGTCTGCCAGGAGCTCCGGCGCTTCAATGCGACAGCGCTCGACAACGAAGGGGCAGCGGGTATGGAAGCGGCAGCCCGCCGGCGGATTGAGTGCGCTCGGGATCTCGCCCGTCAATAGGACGGTCGTTCGTTTCGCTTTCGGCTGGGGCAGGGGGATCGCGGACAACAGCGCCCGGCTATAGGGATGGCGGGGCGCTGCGAACAGCGCGTCCGCCTCCGCCGTCTCGACGATCTGGCCAAGATTCATCACCGCCACGTGGTCGGCGATATGCTTGACCACCGCGAGGTCATGCGACACGAAAATATAGGCGAGGCCGAGCCGGTCCTGGAGCTCGCGCAGCAGGTTGAGGATCTGCGAGCGGATCGAGACATCCAGCGCCGAGACCGGCTCGTCGCAGACGATCAGCTTCGGCTCGACTGCGAGCGCACGGGCGATGGCAATGCGCTGGCGCTGACCCCCGGAGAATTCATGCGGATAACGGCGCTCCAGCCGCGGCTCCAGCCCGACCAGCCGCAGCAGTTCGGCGACCCGCCCGCGCCGCTGCGTCGGCGGCACCAGATCGTGCAGCGCCAGCGGCTCGGTCAGGATCTGGCCGACGGTCATGCGCGGATTGAGCGAGGCGTAGGGGTCCTGGAAGATGATCTGGGCTTCGCGGCGGAAGGCGCGGAGCGCATTGGCGTCGAGGGAGAGAAGATCGCGGCCGTCAAAACGAACCGTACCCGCGTCCGGCTCGATCAGCCGCAGCACCAAGCGGCTGACGGTGGATTTGCCGCAACCGGACTCACCGACCAGGGCCAGCGTCTTGCCGGCCTCGAGCGAGAAGCTGACGCCATCGACGGCCTTGACATGCGCCCGCGCGCGGCCGAACAGCGAGCGTTCGGCGACGAAATGCTTGACCAGGTCTTGGACCTCGAGCAGTGCCATCACGACACCAAACGTTCGAGCGGCGCACGGATGCAGCGCGAGAGGTGGCCGGGGCTGACTTGCAGCAGTGGCGGCGGCGCCCTGGTGCAGGCGTCCAGCACGAACGGGCAGCGCGCGGCGAAGCGGCAACCGGCGGGCAGCCGTGCCATGTTCGGCACCATGCCTTCGATCGTGGCGAGCTGCTCGGCGCGATGATCGAGCCGCGGGATCGAGCCAAGCAGGCCGACCGTGTAGGGATGCTGCGGCGCCGAGAACAATTCGTCGACAGGCGCGCGTTCGACGATCTCACCGGCATACATCACCGCGACCTCGTCGCAGACTTCGGCGACGACGCCGAGATCATGCGTGATCAGGATGATGGCGGCACCGCTCGCCGCCTTCAACTCGCGCATCAGCTCCAGAATCTGGGCCTGCAAGGTGACGTCGAGCGCCGTGGTCGGCTCGTCCGCGATCAGCAGGCGCGGATCGCAGGCGAGCGCCATTGCGATCATCACGCGCTGGCGCATGCCGCCGGAGAGCTTGTGCGGGAATTCGTCGATCCGTCGCTCCGGTGAGGGGATGTGGACGCGGCGCAGGAGCTCGATCGCCCGCTCCCGCGCATTGCGCCGCGAACCGCCGCGATGGCGCTGGATCGTCTCGATGATCTGCTCGCCGATGGTCAGGCTCGGGTTAAGTGAGGTCATCGGCTCCTGAAAGATCATCGCCAGACGGTTGCCGCGCAGGTCGCGTAGCGTCTGGTCCGGCGTCTTCAAGAGGTCGAGCCCCTCGAAGCGGATCGCTCCGGATATCTCCGCGCTTCTCTTCGGCAGCAGGCCCATGATCGCCAACGAAGTCACGCTCTTGCCGCAGCCGGATTCGCCGACGAGGCCGAGCGTCGCGCCATTGGCGACGCTGAGATCGACGCTGTCGACCGCATGCGTGATACGGCCGTCGTCGCCGTGGAAGCGGATGCGCAGATCCTTGATCTCGATGAGTGGGGTGGCGCTCATGACTGTCTTGCGCGGGCTGCGGTGATGCTGGCGTCGATCACGCTGCGATCGGTGTTGCCGGCCGGATTCTGCCGCGTCGGCATGGAGGCGCGGAAGTGCACCCAGAGCTCCTGGCTGACACGCTCGAGCCGTTCGAGCTCCCCCAGCGGATCGGGATGATCGTCGGCCCGAATGTCGAGCGCCGGCCATTCCTCCTCGCCGTGGATCAACAGCGCGGCCGACTGCTTGCCGCGCTTGTCGCCGCCGGCGGCTTCGCCCGCACGCATGGCCGCGAGCAGGCGGCGCGGAAAGGGCAGGCTGTCGTTGGCAATGTAGGTCTTGGCCGTCTCGTCGAGCACGTCGGCTCCCGTCAGCATGTTGCCGGCGATCGAGAAGCCGCTGCCTGCGATGTGCCCGCACCATTCGACGCAATCGCGCCCGGTGTGCGCGGCGATGTCGCCGCTAGCGTCCATGATGTGGATCTGCCGGCTTTCGCGGCCGTCATCGGTCGCGAGCAGGGCGGCGAGCACGTCGTGTGCATTGAGGCCTTCGCGCAGCAGCTTGACACCGTCGATGCCGTAATAGGGATTGACGAAGGCCTGCGTCGCGATGGCGCCGAGGCCGGCGGCAATGTACGGAACACGCGCGCCGACCGCGAAGAAGCGGGTCGCGACGACAATGCCGAACTGGCCGGTGGCAGCATCTCGCGCGATGATCGACCAGGTCATGTGCTGCCTTCAGCGTCCCGCGGCATAGCCCTGCATCCCGCGCGGATTGGCGGCAGCGCGTCGACGGGGGCCGACGCGCGAGGCCGCGGTAAGACGGCCTTCGGACCAGTCGGGACCGACCTCGACGATATGCCCGCGCTCGCGAAGGTTCTCGATCGTGGCCTTTGGCACGCGGTTCTCGACCACGAGCACGCCCGGGCGCGCAGTGCGCGGCCAGAACGAGATCGGAAAATGCTCGGAGTGCCAAGCCGGCGCGTCGATCGCCTCCTGGAGGTTGAGGTTGCAATGGACGTGGCGCAGGAAGAACTGTGTGATCCACTGGTCCTGCTGATCGCCGCCCGGCGAGCCCCAGGCGAGATAGGGCTCGCCGTCGCGCAGCGCCATGGTCGGCGACAGCGTGGTGCGCGGCCGCTTGCCCGGCGCAAGCGCGGCGGGATGGTTCTCCTCCAGCCAGAACATCTGCGCACGGCTGCCGAGGCAGAAGCCGAGCTCGGGAATGATCGGCGAGGATTGCAGCCAGCCGCCCGATGGCGTCGAGGACACCATGTTGCCGGCCTCATCGATGATGTCGAAATGCACGGTGTCGCCGCGCACTTCGCCGAAGCGGCCCACCGTCGGCTCGCCGGCGCCGAGCGCGCCGACCGCCTCGCGCTGGCCCTCGGCACGGCGCAGCCTGACCACGCCACCAAAACCCTCGACCGTGCCGGGCACGAAGTCGAGCGAGGCCTTGTCGGTGACGAGCTTGCGGCGCTCGTCATTATAAGCATCCGACAGCAGCGTCGTGATCGGGATCTCGGTGAATTTGGGGTCGCCGTAGAATTTTTCGCGGTCGGCGAATGCCAGCTTGGCGCATTCGATCTGGAAATGGATGAACTCCGGCCCGGTCGGATCGAGCCCATCGAGCGCAAAGCCTTTCAACAGAGCGAGCTGCTGAAGCGTCACCGGCCCCTGGCTCCAGACGCCGGCCTTGCAGACGGTGTAGCGACCGTAATCGTAGGTGAGCGGCGCCTCGATCGTCGGCTGCCACCGCGCCATGTCGTCCGCTGAGAGGACGCCGCGATGCGGCGAGCCGCTGACGTCCATCACCTCTTGCGTCCGACAGAATTTGTCGATTGCTTCTGCGACAAAGCCTTGCGACCAAGCCTTGCGCGCGCGCTCGATCTCGGCGTCGCGGCCGCCGCCGCCGCTTTCGGCTTCGCTGAGAATGCGGGAGTAGGTCGCAGCCAGTGTCTTGTTGGTGAACAGCGTACCGGGCTTTGGCACTTCACCGTTCGGCAGGTAGACGGCAGCCGAGGTCGGCCAATGCTTGCGGAACAACTGCTCGACGGTCTGGATTGTGGCGCAGGCGCGCTCGACCAGCGGATAGCCGTCACGCGCATAGGAGATCGCGGGCTCCAGCACGTCGCGCACACGCATCGTGCCATAGTCGCGCAGCAGCATCATCCAGGATTCGAAGGTGCCGGGGACGCAAGCGGCGAGCAGGCCGGTGCCGGGCACCATGTCGAGTCCCTCGCTCCTGTAGTGCGCGATGGTGGCGCGCGCCGGTGCGGGGCCCTGGCCGCAGATCACCTCGGTGCGCCCGCGCTTCACGTCATGGACGATGATGGGCACATCGCCGCCGGGGCCGTTGAGATGCGGCTCGACGACCTGGAGCGTGAAGGCTGTGGCGACGCCGGCATCGAAGGCGTTGCCGCCCTTCTCCAGAATGGCCATGCCGACGGCGGTCGCGATCCAGTGCGTGCTGGCGACGACCCCGAAGGTGCCTTCGATTTCCGGTCTCGTCGTGAACGGATCGGGATTGATGTTGCTGGCCATAGGCTACCTCATTTGCGGCGCGCGCAATTGATCACAGGGCCACCCCGCCGCCAAATGCGCAGGTTGCATGGCACGCGCGCGTCACGCCGGGATCGGCGCGGTGTTGACCGCGTGGCAGGCGACGCCGTCGATCAGTTCGGGGGTCTCCTTGCGGCAGCGATCGAACGCCAGCGGGCAGCGCGGATTGAAGGCGCATCCGGGGGGCGGATTGATCGGGTTCGGGATCTCGCCCTTGACTGGAATGCGCTGGCGGCCGCTCATGGCGAGATCAGGCACGGCACCGAGCAGCATCTTGGTGTAGGGCATGCGCGGACGGGCGAACAGCTCGCGTCCTTCCGCGATCTCGACGATGCGGCCGAGATACATCACGCCGACCCGGCTCGCCATGTGGCGGACCACGGCGAGGTTGTGGCTGATGAACATGTAGGTCAGGCCGAATTTGTCCTGGAGGTCGCGCATCAGGTTCAGGATCTGCGCCTGCACTGAGACGTCCAGGGCCGAGGTCGGCTCGTCGCAGACGATGAACTCGGCGTCCGATGCGAGCGCGCGCGCGATCGCGATGCGCTGGCGTTGGCCGCCAGAGAATTCATGCGGAAATTTCAGTCGGTCGTCGGGGTGCAGGCCGACGAGGCTGAGCAGCTCGCCGACGCGCGACTGGATGTCACGCTCACCCTGGATCAGGTCGAAGGCGCGGATCGGCTCGGAGATGATGGCGTCGACCCGGAAGCGGGGGTTCAGGCTCGCATACGGATCCTGGAAGATCATCTGGATGCGGCGGCGCAGCTTGCGGCGTGCGGGAGCCTGTCGCGGATCGGTCATCGACACGCCGTCGATCAGCACGTCGCCGGAGCTCGGCGGCAGCAGGCCGACGACCATCCGCGCCACCGTGGTCTTGCCGGAACCGGATTCACCGACCAGAGCAAACGTCTCGCCCTTCCTGATCTCGAAGGTGACGTGGTCGACCGCCTTGAGATATTCGAGATGCCCGCCTTCGAGCACGCGGTTGAGCCATGGCTTCGACACGTCGAACACCCGGCGCAGATTTCTAGCCTGGACGAACGGTGCGCTCATACCGCGCTCTCCGCCGGCACATTGTCATAGAGGTGGCAGGCGACCGACTGCGCGCCACGTGGGAGCGGCTCCGGCCGCTCCACGCGGCAGCGGTCAAAGGCGAACGCGCAGCGCGGGTTGAACGAGCAGCCCGGCGGGATCGCCGACAGGCGCGGCATCGACCCGGGAATCTGCACGAGGCGCTTGTCGTCTCCGGCCAGCGTCGGGATCGCGCCCATCAGCCCCTTGGCGTACGGGTGTAGCGGGTTCTTCACGACGTCCTGCACGGGACCGATCTCGGCGATGCGGCCGGCATACATCACCGCGACGCGGTCCGATGTCTCTGCGATCACGCCCATGTCGTGGGTCACCAGCATCACGGCCGTGCCGTGGTCGCGCCCGAGCCGCTTGATCAGCGAAATGATCTGCGCCTGCACGGAGACGTCGAGCGCGGTCGTCGGCTCGTCCGCGATGATCAGCTCCGGTTCGGCGCAGATCGCCAGCGCAATCACCACGCGCTGGCGCATGCCGCCGGAGAATTCATGGGGATAGCCGTCGATGCGTTTTTCCGGCGCTGGGATGCCGACTTCGGCCAAGAGTTCGACGGCGCGGCGCCGCGCCGCTTGTTCGGAGAGATTGAGATGGGTTCGGATCGTCTCCACGATCTGGTCGCCGACCCGGTAGAGCGGATTAAGCGAGGTGAGGGGATCCTGGAAGATCATGCCGATGCGCTTGCCCCGGATGCGGCGCATCTCTTCCGGCGGCAGATTGTCGATGCGCAGGCCCGCGAGATGAATCTCGCCGCCGGCGATGCGGCCGGGTGGATCGATCAGACCGATTACCGAGAGGCCGGTGACGGATTTGCCGGCGCCGGATTCGCCGACGACGCCGAGCACCTCGCCCTTGGCAATGTCGAAGGAGATGCCGTCGATGGCGCGCAGCGTGCCGCGGCGGGAGGCGAACTCCACATGAAGATTACGCACGGAGAGAACAGGTACGGTCATGAGCGAGGCGTACTCATCTGAGCTTCGGGTTGAGCGCGTCGCGCAGCCAGTCGCCGAGCAGGTTGATCGAGAGGATCAGCGCTGCCAGCGCAAGCCCCGGGAAGGCGACGATCCACCATTCGCCGGCGAACAGGTAGTTGTTGCCGATCCGGATCAGCGTGCCGAGCGAGGGCATGGTGTCGGGCAGCCCGACGCCGAGGAAGGACAGCGTCGCCTCGGTGATGATCGCAAGAGCGAGATTGATCGTGGCGATCACCAGGATCGGGCCCATCGTGTTCGGCAGCACATGCCGCAGCATGATCTTCGGTGCGGGCAGACCGATCAGCTGCGCGGCGGCGACGTAGTCCTTGTTCTTCTCGACCATCACGGAACCGCGCACGGTCCGGGCGTAACCCACCCAGAAACTGAGGCCGATCGAGATCACCAGCACGACCAGCATGCTGGTGGCATCCAGCCGGTTGCCAAGGATCGATTTGGCGACGCCATTGACCAGCAGCGCGATCAGGATGGCGGGGAAGGTGAGCTGCACGTCGGCGATGCGCATGATCACGCCATCGACTGCACCGCCGAAATAGCCGGCGATCAGGCCGAGCGCGATACCGAGCGCACCGGCGAAGATCACGCCGGCCACACCCACGGCGAGCGAGATGCGCATGCCGTAGAGAATGGCGGAGAACACGTCGCGGCCCTGCTCGTCAGTGCCGAGCAGGAACGGGCTCTGGCCGTCGGCGGTCCACAGCGGTGAAATACGCGAATTCATCAATTGCAGTTGTGCCGGATCGAACGGGTTCTGCACCGCGAGCGCGGATGCAAAGATCGCAAGCAGGAAGAACAAGACCGTGATGGCCGCCGCTACCATGGTGAGCTTGGAGCGCCGAAACGAATAGAAGATATCGCTGTCGAGCGTGCGGCTGAGCCAGCCGCGGGCCGTTTGCGCTGGCTGCGTGCTCTGCCCATTGGAATTGGAGACGACTGCGTCGGACATACAGGCTGCCTTACGTGGCGCGGCCGACGGTCGCGCGTAGACGCGGATCGACCACGGTGTAGAGGATATCGACCACCAGATTGATGGTGACGAAGATCAGCGAGACCATCAGCAGGTAGGCGGCCATGATCGGGATATCGACGTTTTGCACGGCCTGCACGAACAGAAGTCCCATGCCCGGCCATTGGAACACGGTTTCGGTGATGATCGAAAATGCAATAACCGAGCCAAACTGCAATCCCGCCACCGTGATCACGGGGATGAGCGTGTTCTTCAGCGCGTGGCCGAAATGGATGGCGCGGGTGGTCAACCCGCGCGCGCGGGCGAAGCGGATATAGTCGGTTCGCAGCACCTCCAGCATCTCCGCGCGCACCAGCCGCATGATCAGGGTCATCTGGAACAGGCCGAGCGTGATCGCGGGCATGATCAGCGCCTTCAGGCCCGAAAGCGTGAGCAGGCCCGTAGTCCACCAGCCGAGCTTCACCACCTCGCCGCGGCCGAAGGAGGGCAGCCAGCCCAATGTCACCGCGAACAGATAGATCAGAAGAATACCGATCAGGAAAGTCGGCAGCGAGATGCCGATCAGCGAAACCGCCTGGAATAACTTGGCGAGCACGGTGTCGCGCTTGAGCGCCGAATAGACGCCCATCAGGATGCCGAGCACCATTGCAAAGACGGTCGCGCAGATCGCAAGCTCCAGCGTCGCGGGCATGCGCTCCATCAACAGCGTCGAGACCGGCTGGCGGAACTGATAGGACACGCCGAACTTGAATTGCGCGGCATCGGCGAAATAGCGCACGAACTGCACCGGCACGGGATCATCGAGGCCGAGCGACTTGCGCACGGCTTCGCGTTCGGCCGCCGACGTGTCGATCGAGACGATCTGGTTGACGGGGTCGCCGGCGAAACGGAACATCGAGAAGGCGATGATGCCGACGGCGAACATGACGCCGATGGCCTGAACGGCGCGGCGAAGAGTGAAAGCGAGCATGCCTTCCACTGTCCTT
>NZ_JADPKU010000057.1:0-14694 GCF_023074095.1 Bradyrhizobium sp. 137 | reverse complement strand
TCTGCTGCCGCTGATAAGCATAAACCCCGACAACGCGGCAAAGACAGTCCGCTTCGACAAGGCTTGGTTTGTGGCGAAACGCGCTGATGGCAAGACGAATGAGGATTACATACAGGAGCGTTGGCTGGCATGGCGGGCGCAGTGACTCCGCCGCTGCCGGCGCTGCTCAGACGTCTTTGCTAGTTTCGTCGTCAGCGAAGCCCCACACGATGGGCTTGGTTGCTGCATCAGCGTTGGCGACGTAAGCGGGTAGCTTACGATCCAGATGAAGGTTGGGGACACGCCGACGACACGCGCCCCGATGCTCGGCGAGCATACGGACGAGGTGCTGTCGCGCTTCGGCTTTCGAGGCGACGAGATCGCAGCGCTTCGGGCGAAAGGTGCTACAGCATGAAGACCCAGATTTTGAGAGAGTCCCGTCGACTCGATCCCCAAGTACGATTGGGCGATCCAGCCCAGCTGGCTTCTGGACGAGGGTGACGCCGGAGGACGTTGCAGAACACGAGCACTGGGGCCCCGTCTCGTGGAGGCGGGAACGCGAAATCTGAAAGGGCGCTCGCCTGCGTATCTGATACGCACGCGCCACCATACGATTCTGTTCGATACGTGCTGCGGCAATGACAAGGAGCGTCCGTATTACCTCCAGTGCCATCGATTGCATGCACACTTCCTTGAGAACCTCGCGCGCGCGGGCGTCCTTTCGAACAGGTCGATTTCGTCATGTGCTCGCATCTGCATGCCGACCATATCGGCTGGAACACGCGGCTGCTCAACGGCGAGTGGGTGCCCACTTTCCCCAACGCCCGCTACGTCATCAGCAAAGGTGAATTCGAATGACGCCATCGGGGCGGGAACGGTCAAGCCGTACCGGAAGCTGTCGCGGGACGACAGTGTATTGCTCGTGGTGGACCGCGGTTTGGCGACGTTCGTGGAGGATGACCATGCCGTCGAGAACGAAATGCCGGACGAGGTGCGCGACATGCCCCTCCACGGCCACACCAAACATCACTGCGGCCTTTATCTCTGCTCGCGGTCGTAGGATGCGATCTTCAGCGCCGACGCTATCCACCAACCGATCCAGTTCGCGCG
This sequence comes from Bradyrhizobium sp. 137, assembly GCF_023074095.1. Classification (NCBI taxonomy): domain Bacteria; kingdom Pseudomonadati; phylum Pseudomonadota; class Alphaproteobacteria; order Hyphomicrobiales; family Nitrobacteraceae; genus Bradyrhizobium; species Bradyrhizobium sp. 137. The sequence continues at coordinate 13,605 of NZ_JADPKU010000057.1, read as the reverse complement.
GCCCGATTGGGTCAACCCCGGCTACGACGCCGCGACGGCAAGCCAAGTGATACGCGACCTAATTGCCCGCTGCATCGACACGCCGACGAAGCTGCTGCCAGCACATTTTCCAACCCCCACAGCAGGGCGCGTAGTGAGCGATGCGGGCCACATATGTTTTCGTTTTGACGAGGATTGAAAGGCGAATCCATTCTGGTGGCGTCACGCTCTCGATGAAGGGTGCTTTCGGCCCGCGCCAAGCGGCCGAGCTCTTTGAAGTGCAGGTGGATCATCTCGCCGGCGGCGGAGCGCTCGTGGCGGATCACGGGAGCTTTGGGTCGAGGTCCGCCCGCCGGCCCAGTCCCAATCTGCGAAGCCTCGCCCCCACGGTTGAGGCGCCATACCGAGCGCCTAGGCGATCGCCGGGCCAGTCCAACGGTGCCGCCGCAACTGCGCGATCTCGCGGACGCGGCCTCGGGTGTCTTGCGCAGACATCGGAGGCGCCGAGCTGAAACCGTAAAGTTTCCGCTCGCCTCCCCATCGATGCCTATCCAGTTATCGATAGAGCGGCCGAGTCGTGCGATGTGCGCCGTGCGTCAAAATGGAGCAGATTTTCGGCGATTTTCATTCCTTTTTTCCGCCTTTGCGGCGTGGACTTCACCTATACTGAGCGCACTGCTGATAAATCAGTTATCGGAAAGGCAAAGCGGCGCGTTATTGCTCGAGCAGGGATATCCGCTGGTGCTCCACAGAGAGAAATTTATGCAGACCGGGAAGTCAGACCTGACCACCGCCTTTGCTGAGGTGTTACAGGGCGTCGCGACAACAGAATTGGCTGCTGATACTGTGCAGGCTGCGAAGCAACGCATTCTCGATATGTTGAGCGTCACCTTCGATGGATTGGAGGAGCCGGCATCGGCGGTTGCTTTTCGCTCAGTAGGTCCGAGTGACGGTCTGTGTACCGTGATTGGTTGCAGTGCCACCGCCGCCGCGGCAGACGCCGCTTTTGTGAACGCCGTCACGAGCCACACCACGGGTCAGGCGGATTGTGGAGGCGGAGGTCATCCTGGAACCTTCGTGGTTCCTGTATCACTCTCGCTCGGCGAGCAGCATCGACGCTCAGGCAAAGAGGTATTGAGTGCGATTGTTGTTGGCTACGAAGCGACGCAACGGATGCATATGGCCGCAGCTGCGGGTTTGCATTCGAACGGGTTTCGTGCAGTCCCGGCGATCGGGGTATTCGGCGCCGCCGCCGCTGCGTCGTTTTTGTCTGGTCTCGACACGCGCCAATTCGCCAACGCACTTAACTTCGCCGCAAACATGGCTGGCGGGTTCTACGAGGGCTTCGGTCATGGGACGATCGAAGGCCACGTCCACGCGGGTCTTGCAGCCCGAGCCGGGATCACCGCGGCGGCTCTCGCTGGGGCTGGTGGTGAAACCTCGCCAGCCACACTCGACGGCGCCGCCGGATTCTTCAGCACCTTCGCGCGCGACCGAGATTACGAGCCCGGCGCTTTGACAGCGCAAACGGCAGGGCTCGGGATCCACAGCGCCTGGTCCAAGCCCTTCCCCGCTTGCAAAGCCAATCAGGAGACGATGCGCCTGATCCGATCGCTTCAGCCTGCTGGCTTTGCACCCTCCGAGATCGAGCGCGTCATAGTCACCCGACCGGCGAGGGACTACGACGCGCCCGGAATCCGCGCTGAGCCCCCCTATCATAACACGGTGCAGGTGCTGATGTCGGCCAAGTTCACGTCCATCGCCACGCTGCTCGGCAAACCGGTCACGGAGTTCCGATACTTCAAGGAGTCGTTCGGGGATCCGAACGTGGAGGCAGTCGCGCGCAAGACAACCTTGCTGACGACTGACGCGGGCGATGAGACCGTCACCGTCGAAGTCGTGCGGACAGATGGCCAGACGCTCACCCTATGTTCTGCAGACGTGGCCCACCTGACTTGGGATACAGACCTTGAGGCCAGGTTTCAGCGCCTTGCGTCCCCGCGACTTCATGGCACCGCCCGAAGCGTGCTCGACGTCGTGGCGGGTCTGGAATCCGCACGTGACATTCGGAAGCTCATGCAACTCGTCCGAGCATAGCCGTATAATCGCGGACCCAACGAGTGCGACGGTTAAGAAGTACACGCCACCGGCGAGAAAGGACTCCTAATAAATGTCCAAGACGATGACGGAGAAGCTTCTCGCAAGAGCGTCCGGCAAGGACGCGGTCTCGGTCGGCGATGTCGTTACGGCGAAGATCGATGTGGTCTCGATGCCGGATTCAGCCGTTGACGATTGGCTCGTCGAGAACAATCTCAAGGCCTGGGATCCAAAGCGCGTGGTCTTCTCGTTCGACCATTTCCCTCCTCGAGCGACGGAGGCGAACGTCAAATGGTGGGGCGATGTGGAGCGATCAAGGGAGTTTGCGCAGAAGATAGGCGTACCGAAAGAGAACATCTACGACATCGGCAGACATGGTCTATCGCACCAAGTCCCGGCCGAAGAGGGATGGGTTCTGCCAGGCACCTTTTATCTTTCTTCGGACACACAAGGCGCCACGATGGGCGCGCTGAACTGCTTCGCGATGGCAGGAATCTTCTCGACCTTCCCGGCATTGGCGACAGGTGAGATATGGATGGTCGTGCCAGAGTCTGTCCGAATAGACCTGACTGGAGAGATTCCCAAAGGGATACTCGGAAAGGACATCTACTTCCGGCTGCTGCAAGACCTTCGTGGCCGAGCTGATAGTCGCGTGCTTGAGTTCGGGGGGCCGGGGTTGCAGTCATTGCCTATCGACGTGCGCATGGGCGTCGCGAACGGTTCGAATCACATCGGCGCTATAACCTCGGTCTTCGAACCGGACCAGAGGCTTCTCGAATATTTGAAGCCCAAGGCCAGGGAACCGTTCGAACCGGTGACTCCGGACCAAGACGCTAAGTACGTCGATTCCTACGAATACGACCTCTCCACGTTCGAACCCCTGGTTTCCGGGCCCGGGGACATTTCGAGGATTCAACCCCTCAGCGAGGTGAGGGGGACAAGGGTCCAGGCCGCCTACATAGGGTCGTGCTCAGGCGGAAGGATGGAGGATCTCAAGCTCGCGGCGGAGGTTCTGGACGGGCGGAAGGTCTCGCCTGACGTACGACTCGTCGTGACGCCGATTTCGTCGAACGTGCAACGGGACGCCGCCGAGAACGGGGTGCTTCGGACACTCCTGCGCGCTGGTGCGACCGTGACCTCACCGGGATGCGGCGCGTGCCATTTCGGCAATGATACGCCGCTACGGCTCGCCGATGGAGAGACGTGCATCACGGCTTCCGTCGAGAACTATGCCGGGCGGATGGGCAGCACCAAGGCGAATATCTACGCCGCGAACGCAGCCGTTGTAGCCGCATCGGCGCTTACGGGGGAGATCAGTGACCCCAGAGGCTATCTCAGATGAACACCCTCACGCTCAAAGGCAAGGTGTGGAAATACGGCGACCACGTCAGCGTCTATTACTTCTTCCCCGCGATCTACGAGATGCTGGGTATCGCCGGACAACCGGAAGAGCTTGCCAGGCATTTTCTTGAAGAAGTCGATCCGGAGCTGGTCCGGAAAGTCGAGGCTGGCGATATAATCGTGGCGGGAAAGGGCTTCGGGCAGGGCAAACATCACTACGACTACATCAATGCGTTCCAGAAGCTGGGGTTCGCTGGCTTTCTCGCCGAGAGTTTTCACCCGCAGTTCCAGCGCGAGTGCATCGACCGCGGAGTTCCAGCCATCGCGTACCCAGACCTTCCATCGAAGGTCACGTCCGGCGATCTTCTGGAGCTGGACCTCAGGACGGGAAAGGGAAACCTCCTGAACCGGTCGGTTGCGCTTGGCGTGGGGCCTACACCGCAAGTTTTCCTCTCGATTTTGGCGGCTGGAGGTTTAAAGCCCTACACCCTACAAAAGCTCGCTAGCCGAAGGAGGCTAGTACCCGCTTTTCTTGGAACGTGAGTCGTGATTCAGGATCGGGATGATACCCGAAGCAATAGAAGTCCGCCTTTCGAGGAAAGATCGCAACGTGCTTGCTTGAGGCGTGTTGTCGCTCACCGATGACATTGCAGCGTGGTTTGAAGCGGGGCCGATAGTCCTGTTGGCGGCCGACGGGCGCAGCACCCGGTCGATTGCCAAGGAAGTTGGGGCCGGCCGCGGATTGTCAGCCTTTGGCGGCATCGCTATGCCGACTAGGGCCGAAGGGCTGCAAGACAAGCCACAGCCGGCAAGCGGCCGATCTATACGAAGACGAGAGCGGCTGCTGGATAAGCCGCCGCCAGAAGGTTCGCACGCTGGACCGGCCCTCTGCTGGCCGAGGCACTCGACGATGTTGACGCCCAATATGTCTGGCGGTTCCTCCGCAGCCACAAGATTGACCTCGCGGCTCGCAAGTTTTGGGTGTGAGATCAACGACCCCGAACTTTACGGTCAAAGCCGCCGATGTGGTTGGCCTTTACGTCGTCCCGCCGGAGAAGTGCTCTGCGTGGACGAGAAGCCCTCGATCCAGGCTTTGGAGCGAGCGCAGGGCTATCTGAAGCTGTTCAATGGCGCACATTACGGCATGCGGCCTTCCCGCAACAATCGCGGCATCGCCCACGAGAACGGGGCGATCGAGAGCTCGCACGGCCATCTCAAGCGGACGATCGCCGATGCGCTGCTGTTTGCGCGGCACTGCCGACTTCGATGATCTCGCCGCCTATCGCGGCTTCATCGACGAGATCGTCGGCCTTCGCAATGCCCGCAAGGCCAAGCGCATCGACCACGAGCCCGCTACCCTGCAGGCGTTGCCGGATCGCCGCACCTCGGACTACGAGGAGGTGATTGTCCGCGTGACGTCAAGCGGCGGCTTCACCTTGCGCAAGGTGTTCTACACCGTGCCGTCACGCCTGATCGGCCACCAGCTGCGGGTGCGCCTTTATGACGATCGTCTCGATGTGTTCATCGGCGGCACCCATCTCGTCACCCTGCCGCGTGGGCGGCCGCATCCCAACGGCAAGCACGACCAGGTCGTCGATTATCGGCACGCGATCCATTCCTTGCGGCGCAAGCCAGTGGCGCTGCTCAATCTCGTCTACCGTGATCGGCTGTTCCCGCGCGAGGCCTATCGCCGAACCTTCGATCGCTTGCGCGAACGATTGCCGGACAGGAAAGCCTGCCGGCTCATGGTCGATCTGCTTGCGCTGGCGCACGAGCGCGGCTGCGAGGCCGAACTCGCCGGTCAGCTCGCCGCCGACCTGGACGCCGGCCAACTGCCCGACCTCGGACGGCTGCGCGCCCACTTCGCGCCCGATCCTGCCTGCGTGCCGCAGGTCATGGTGCAGCTTGCCCCACTCGCCAGCTATGAGTGCCTCATCGGCGCCAGCCAGATCGGAGACGCCGCATGAACACGGCCAACGCCGTCGACACCGCGCGCCTCAATCTGTTGCTCAACGAGCTGCGGCTGCCCGCCATCAAGGTGCTGTGGCCACAGTTTGCCGAGCAGTCCGACAAGGAAGGTTGGCCGGCGGCCCGCTTCCTCGCACCATCGCCGAGCAGGAGATCGCTGAACGCGGCCGCCGTCGCGTCGAGCGCCATCTCGTCGAGGCGCGGCTGCCCGCCGGAACGACCTTCGATAAGTTCGACTTCGAGGCCGTGCCGATGATCTCCAAGGCGCAGGTGACCGCGCTAGCGGCCGGCGATGGCTGGTTGGGCAAGGGCGCCAATCTGCTCCTGTTCGGCCCGCCCGGCGGCAAGAGCCACTTGGCGGCAGCGATCGGCTTGGCCCTCATCGAGAACGGATGGCGCGTCCTCTTCACCCGCATCACCGATCTCGTGCAGAAGCTCCAGGTGGCGCGGCGCGAGCTCAACCTCCAGGCGGCCATCAATCGTCTCGATCGCTTCGATCTCATGATCCTTGACGACCTCGCTTACGTCACCAAGGACCAGGCCGAGACCAGCGTGCTGTTCGAGCTCATCAGCGCACGCTACGAGCGGCGCTCGATGCTGATCACGGCCAATCAGCCGTTCGGCGAATGGAACAAGGTCTTCCCGGAGCCGATGACTTCATGGTGCCTCCTTCTTCGAACGCTTGCTGCGTCTTACCCGGTTGCGAAGCCGACTGATTTGTTCGTCTGAGAGCTCGATCTGCCATGGCTGGCTTTTGGTTAACTGATGACCTACCAGCAATCCGCGCGCGAGATAATCGAACACGTTGCGGGGTTACTCCAAGCTCAGCCGCTGCGCCTTGAATTGAGAAGCTACGGTCGGGCCAGCGCATCGGATTCTCGTCGACGCCGTTGATTTTGACGGTGGGAATGCTCCAGCGGGTACGCAGTACCCAGACGTTCTCGCCTTTGAAGGCGCAGCCTCGGGCCGCGACGAAGCCTTCCTGATTGAGTACTGCCGCGATCTCGGCATCCATTTTGTGTTCAGCATTCAACTCGACGATCCGTTGATGCAACCGATCAATGTCGATGTAATCGCGGTATGTGTGAACGCGCCGTTGTACGTGATGCTCGCTGGTTGCGCCGGTCTGCCAGACGATCTTGAGCCACACCTGACCTCGGGTCCGCTTCTGATCAAGAACGACCGGGACTTTATCTGGAGCAGGCGCTCTCCGATATGGCGCACGCTGAGTGGCGCGAGGCCATACCCTCACGAGTTCGGTGCTTACATAACCGGGTGCGATCGTGTTATGTTGTGATCCACCGAACTCCGCGGTACGTTAATGATTGCGTCTTCAGGCAGCGATTTGACGCTCTCTCTTGCAAGATCACGCAATGAACTTTCGCTGACGGCCCGGCGCATCTTCGGCATCGAGAACGACTGGAACTTCGGCGCAGTGCGGGAGACGGATTGGTCGGATGTCGGCGGCAATTCCCACATCAACCATGTGCCTTATTGAAGCGGTGCGAGGAAGTTCGGGTACGATACTTTCTACGATGTTCTGGGTTGTTGGCCAGATATCACCACACAAGGTCTTGTGGTGCGATCACTCCCCTCAATTTCGAACGTGGCCTGCGGCTTGTTGATCCGAAGCGCGGCGATCTCGTTCCCTGCAGGAGCCGTCCAGAGTATCAACAGCATGACATTCGAAATGAAATGGCGGCCGCCAACTGAGGGGGCCAACTGCCTAGTTCTCTCAGGATGCGGTCGCGGTGCGCGATGTGCTCGGCTTACAGGAGGCAACATGTCTTCAGGAGCGCCGGCCGCATCCGACTGGACATGGTGAAACCGACAGGCGGCCCCCCAGGCGCGATACAGCTCGCACAAGCCCGAGCACCGGTATCCGCCGGGGCCGGCACCGTACTCCTCACATCTGTGAACGCCCCAGTGAGCGCAAGAGGATTCTTTCGTAAGGCCCTGCGCGCAATCGGGTGCTGACATGTCTCCGGCCTGATGCGACTGGTATTGCGTCGCGGGCAAGTCGAGAGCATGAGCATTCGACGCCGTAGCGCGGAGACGACCAGTGATTACGAGAAACTCGCTATACGAACCGCCAGGCCCAAATCGCGCAACCTTGCTTACGGAAAAGGAATTCCGCGACGCGCAGCTTTAGCAGACAGAATCTCCAAGGCTTATTTCCCCGCATCATGATCGTTGCTCTCGAGCGCAGTCCGGAATTTGATTTGTTCGTGATTTGTGACGCGGCTGCCAACATTGCGCAGCGTTGGACTGAGACAAGCATAGGCGAGCAGGCCGGCGAGCACCACCGACTCTAGGAAAAACGGAGCCGGAGCGAAAACCTCATACAGGCTCACCGCGAACGGCGCGAAAAGCACATTCACACCACTGATCGCCCCTATAGCTCCGGCGACGCGCCCCTGGTCCTTCATCGGAACGGAAAGGGACGCACCGACGATGAAGCCCGGTCGGGCCAAGGCGAAGCCGAGGCTAGCAAGGGCATAGCCTACGATAGCGGTGGCGTAGTTCGGCGAGAGGGCGACCAAGACGCTGCCAAGGGATGCCAGTCCGGCACCCCATCGCAGGAGGACCTTCGGGGTCATGCGGAACATTGGGATGAGGCCCCAGAGCGCAAGTAAACTTGCAAGCGCCCCGCCGACCATCGCGATCTCGATATGACCTTGAGCTATGTGCAGCAAGGCCGAGGACGGGAGCTCAGGTAGCGCTTTGCTCGTTTTGTCGATGATCAGGAAGCCCAATGTCTGTGCCAGCGCATTCTGGCAGACGAAGAGCAGGAAGCCGTAAACGATGAAGGGGGCAAAGTTGGACTGGAGCCACACCTGTTTACGCGCCACCTTATCACTCCGGAGCGGTGGCTTCGTCACCAAGATCGGCGCCTCATCTAGATAGAGCGCGACGATAATGAGCATTATCGTGGCGATCAGGGCAAACGCGTACAGCGGTCCTGCAAATCCAAAGACGCCAATGATGAAGAGTGGCGCCAGCACTGGGCCAACCACGGTGCCAAGACTGGAAGCCCCAGCAATGCTCGACATCCACCGCGTGCGCTCGGCGGGGCAGGTGCGCTCCGCGATATAGGTTTGACTCGCCGGGCTGGTGGCCGAGCCGAAGAGCCCATAGATCGCGCGACAGACCAGGAAAAATCCGAAGACGATCGTGGGAGTTGACAAGTCGGCCAGACCGGCGCTCACCACCAGGCCACAGAGCATCATGGAAACCGCAAATCCAGCAAGGCCGACGATCATGAGCGGCTTACGGCCTCGAAGATCCAATTGACGAGCCCAGAACGGCGAGGACGCAGCCCACAACAGGGAGGAGAGCGAAAAAATGGCCGCCACCATCGAGTCTGCGATGCCAATCGCGCGGCCGATCGACGGAAGCACTGATTGCAGCCCGTTGTTGCCAATTGCGGTGGTCATCGAGACAGAGAAGATAATGACGAAGGCGCGGCGCGAAAGCTTGGGCACATCGGACACGTGGCTTCTTGCTAGGGCTGGCGGCTGGAACTTAACCCCGTCCGGCCGGCGAAAGTATTTCATCTGGCCGTGCGCCCCAAGTTTAAGAGGAGGTCACGGGAACGAAAGCGCAACTTAGCTCGGCAGCCGAATTGCAGCTTCGATCAGCCGTTCTTGCAGAAGTTCGGCGTCTTGGCCAAAAATTAGCGGAAAGTCTGCGAGACATGAATCCGAACTCTACGCACATCGGTAGCTTACATCTCTCGGCGGCAAGCCGACGCCAGCTTAAAGATGCCGCGTCCGTGATCACGGGTTGTTTCCGGCAAAGCCCTCGTGAATGAGAGCGATCTCAATCTAATTGCTCATTCTGTGAAAACTGGTTCTCGTTGTGGGTTTCATTCCGATGGATTTTTTCCGCGCGACGGTGGGCCCGAACTGTCGCTGCTGATCTCGCGAAGACGCCGTGCAAGGCGGGCTGCAAAAAGGGCGCAAGTAAATTGCGACTTGAATGCGGGTTTTGTGAGCGCTGCATCGGAAAAGGCTACCAAGCTCGTCACTCTCAAGCGCGGCCTATTTCAGTGCGTGCGGATTGACGGGCGAGCCAAAGCCGCCGGTAACCTCCAGAGGCGGAGCTGCAAGCAAGAAGCTGTAGCGTCCGTCGCCGGCGCAGTCGGCGGCCAGCGTCTCTAGATTGAACATCTCGCCTAGCGGCATGCCCATGTCGCGCAGCGCCAGCATGTGGAAGGCCAGCGGCATATCCGAACCCATCCCCTCGGCGTCTAATATCTCCACAGCCACGTTGTCGGCGGCTACAGCGGCCATCGATTTGTCATGAGCCCACTCCGCGCAGGTATAGCTGAGGCCCGGCTGCATTCCCATAAACACCTCGCGGTCCCTGTCGGCGGTGAACCAAAGCATGTGGCCGGTGTGTATCAGGAGAATGTCGCCGGCGCCGACGCTTACGCCTTGCTTTTCGCATGCGGCGTTCAGATCATCGACCGTGATCGCGTAGTCGAGCGGCAGCCGCTCAACACCTTTTAGCCGCGCAATGTCCAGCAGGACCCCGCGCGATACGATGCCGGGGGCTGCCAGATGGTCGATGCCCATCTTCAGTGCGCCGTTTTCGGTGAGGCATTTGCGCGCGTTGCAGCCATTGTAAAGGTGACCGTCGTAATGAACGTGACCGAGCGCGTCCCATTGCGTTGAGCATTGCAGGGGCATGTGGATGACGTCATCGGAGTAGCAGACTCCTTGCGCGCCACGGCCCATCGGAGTGAAAAGGTCTGTCGCGTAGACCATCGGGTTGAACCGCTTGCGTCCCAGCTGCGGCCCATTTCGGTCGAACCGTAGACCGAGGTTAAAGAGTTTGCCATCGCGAACCTCGGCGGCCGCGTTCTTCAGCGTTTCTGGCCCGATGTGGTTAAGCGTGCCGCGCTGGTCCGTTTCCCCCCAACGCCCCCAGTTGCGCAGCTTATCAGCAAGATGGTCAAAATTGACTGGCCGCATGGCCGGCTCCTTTTTTGGTCGCAAAATGTTGCGCAGCTTGGACTCTTTGGTGAAACGCCTCTTCGCATGCTGGCATTCTTAATTGACATCGGCGCCCGCGAGCCGCTCTCGTCGTGAAGTGCCGCTCTTGCCTGAGATGTTACCGCTTCACGACAGTTCTGCCGGCGCAAAATCGAGTGGCGTCATACCGAAATTATGCGCGCGATCACAACGATATGCAGCTTTTCACACAAGCCGCACCCCCAGCTTTATGATGTTCTTAAGCAAGCGATCAATCGGGTGCGCACCCCGAACAAAATGAGGACTTTAGCTCGATGAATTCGTGCTGCTCGACATCGTGGCAGGTCTCATGCAGTGCGGTTGCTACTAACCTGAATGGCTGCGCGGAACCATGGGGAAGAAGTGCGCGCGAGTTACGGTGATCGGCGAGCTCTCATAGGTTCATGTAGAGAATTGAGCAAAAGGGGCGGCAGCCGTGCATGTCGCGCAGAATTCCGTCACTTGATCGAAAAGTAAGCTCGTAAGTCGTGCATCGAAATTGGTAAAATTGGGCCAAGTAAGTAAAATTGGGCCAAGTAAAATGCCATGGAGGAAATAAGCAATGTTGGCCCAACAGCCTGATGTAGCCACTGTGTCCAAAGTCAATCTCTCGGCCGCAAAGGAGAAATACGCTCGAGACGGCTATTGCATCATTCCTGACGTCTTGTCGTCGAGTGAAGTTGCCAAAGTTCGCCAGCGCATTGTCGAACAGGCGGCGGCCGAAAAAGCCCTCGGCTGGGCACGCGAGGATGCTGGACCGACCCAGCTGAAGAAGATACTGGAAGATCAGACGGGCGCGCTGACGGAGAACGTTTCCGAAATCGAAGGAGGCGTGAACCAGCGAATGAATATGCTCCTCAATAAGGGAAAGATCCTACGCGACCTGGTGACCCACCCGGTTGCCCTCAAGCTTGCCGAGCATGTTCTGGGAGCCAATTTCCTCCTGAGCTCCTTCACGGCGAACAGTAAGCGCTAAGCCGCCCTAAGCCGACACCCTGGCTTCAGGGGTAGATTAAATGTGCGAAGAAGCCTCCTGCTTGAGCGGAGGTTTAGGATGGGATTAGACGGCAAAAGGGACGTCCATTTGGGCGGCTCGTCAGTTGGGGCAGTCAGTCGGCTTGAAGTGCTTGAAGGACGGTCCGGGCGTCGTTTGCGTTCAGGAGCTGAGCGGGCGCGGATCGTGGCCGAGAGGCTGCTGCCCGGCGCTCATGTGGCGGAGGTGCCGCGCAAGCACGGGGCGCCGCGCTGGCAGATTTACGATTGGCGACGACGCTTTCGACAGGGAGGCGAATTGCCATCGTGCGAGGCTTCGCAGCCGCCGTTCGCGCCGCCGGTTGTGGAAGGGTGTTAGAGGAGCGCCACATTCCGGCGGTCAGGCTTGAGATCGTGATTGGCGACGTCGTTGTGCGGACGGACGCGGCTATAGCAGCTGTCTCAGGTGACCCCGCCCCGTGCGAGGGTCACGATGATCGCTCCTGGTGCTGATCTGAAGATTTACATCGCGACGCGGCCGATCGACTTCCGCTGTGGCCACGATGGGCTAGCGGCGAAGGTGCAAGAGATGCTTCGTCTTGACCCGTTCAGCGGCGCGGCCTTCGTGTTCCGCTCGAAACGAGCGGACCGGATCAAGATTTTGGTCTGGGATCGAACGGGCCTCGTGTTGGTTCACAAGCGCCTCGAAGGTTGCAAATTCGTTTGGCCAACGATCGCGGACGGCGTGATGCGCATATCGCCGGCGATGTTCGCCGCCTTGTTCGAGGGGCTGGATTGGAGATTGGTCCGGCCGCAAGAAGCGCGGCGTCCGCAGGCAGCGGGATAGCTGCGGCAGAATGACTCGGAAGCTATTTTGCACGTAGCGCATGCGGCGGCGGTGTGCTCGAAATAGCGCATGAGGATCGCGGCGCTGCGCGACGAGAACGAACGCCTGAAGGCGCTTTTGGCGCAAACGCAGACTGCCTTGAGCGAGCATCAGGGGGCGCTGGCGGCGTCGGAGGAAGCGCGGCGTAGGCTGGAGTTCATTCTCGGCGAATGCGACGCGAGAAGTTCGGCGCGAAGTCCGAGAAGCTACGACCAGATCACTATCATTTGCCACTAGAAGACGTAGAGATCGCGCAAGGCGTCCTGGACGCCGCGCAGGAGAAGGCGGCGGCGATCATCCAGGGCCGATCGCGCGGCGGATCGGATCAAGCCCCTCATCGCAATCGGGGCTGCTTGCCTGCGCATTTGCCGCAGGTGGAGCGGACCATCGAGCCTGCGAGCACGCTCTGTCCGTGCGGTTGCGGCGCCATGACGAAAATCGGCGAGGACGTCAGCAAACGCCTCGATGTGATCCCGGCGCAATGGCGCGTGCTGGTCACGCGCCGCCCGAAATACGTCTGCCGTCGCTGCTCGGGCGCTATCGTGCAGGCACACGCGCCGGAGCATGTTGTGCCCGGCGGGCTGCCGACGGAAGCGGCCATTGCGCACGTGATCGTCTGCAAGTTCGGCGACCATACGCCGTTTTATCGTCAGGCCGAGATCTATGCGCGATAAGGGATCCGGCTCGATAGGGCGACGCTGGGCAACTGGTCAGGCCGCGCCTGCTTCCATCTCCAACCCGTCGGGGATCACATGCGCCGCCATCTGGCCACGGCGGATCGTCGGTTCATGGACGAAACCACAGCACCGGTGCTCGATCCCGGGCGTGGCCAAACGAAGAAGGGCTACTTCTGGACGATCGTCTCTGACGACCGAGGCCACAGCGGTCCAAGTCCGCCGATCGTGCTGTTCCGATATGCGTCCGGCCGCAGTGGCGCATTCGCCGAACGGTTCCTGGACGGCTTTAACGGACGCTTCCTGCAATGCGACGCCATGACGGCTATGACCGGCTGACCGAAGGTGCTCGACCGCAAGGGCCGAGGACGCTCGGTTGGAGCCATCTGCGCCGGCGCTTCGTCAAATTGGCGCGCAACAGCAAATCGCCGGTCGCCGAGACCGCAGTCCGGAAGATCGCACAGCTTTACGCCATCGAAGCTACGGTGCGCGGCTCATCGCCGGACAGCCGGTTGACCGCGCGCAAGGAGCATTCGCTGCCCATCGTCGCCGCGTTGAAGCCGTGGTTCGAGTGACCTTGCCCCCATATGTGGAACGGCCCGCGTGGCAAGAGCTTTTTCAATCGATTCACACATTGGGACGGTGCGGTCATATGTCCGGCCTTTGCGCG
>NZ_JADPKU010000078.1:0-17757 GCF_023074095.1 Bradyrhizobium sp. 137 | reverse complement strand
CGAGCGCACCTTTGCATGGTTCGGAAGATGCCGGCGCCTCTCCAAAGACTTCGAACGCTCTGCCGCTACCGAGCTCGCTTGGCTGCTCGCCGCCCATCTCAGGCTCCTAATTCGCCGTCTAGCCAGACCTTGATAGCGTCCACGCGCTTTTTGAGTCAGGCTCTCAGGGAGGCAATACGGAGGGCAAGTTTGAACACGATGATGTAATTGCGGTTGTCGCCCACGGCACGAAAGGTCCGCTATCTTCAAGCCTTACCGCAATCTTACCAATCGGAGGGCTATGAAGCAGTATGCTGGTCTGGATGTCTCGCAAAATAAAACCTCAGTATGCGTGGTCAACGAAGTAGGTCAGGTCTTGTTCGAGGGGAAGGCCAAGTCCGACCCGGGGCACTCACCGCGCTGCTCCGCAAACGGGCGCCGCATGCGGATCGCATCGGATTTGAGACCGGAGCGATGGCGAGTTGGCTATGGCATGAACTTCGTAGAGTCGATCTCCCGGTGGTTTGCATCGACGCGCGGCACGCGCACGCGGCTTTATCCGTACGCATGAACACAAGCGATCAAAGTGATGCTCGAGGTCTGGTCGAACTGGTGCGGGTTGGCTGGTATCGAGAAGTCAAAGTCAAGAGCGAGGACAGTCAGAGGATCCGCGCGATACTCGTCGCGAGATCCCGGCTGGTGGCCATTCGTCGAGATATCGAGAACCAGGTCCGCAGTCTGACCAAGGAATACGGCTTGCTGTTCCCGCGCGCGATCGGTCTGCAGTTTCGCAATCAGGTCCGCAAGCTATTGGGCGAAGGTCATCTGCTCCTCGCCGTGAGCGCGGCTGTCGCGGCGGCAATCACTCCCTGGAATTTTCCTGTCGCCATGATTACGCGAAAGGCCGGCGCCGCTCTGGTGGCCGGCTGCCCGGTCGTCGTGAAGCCTGCGCCCGAGACGCCGCTCTCCACGCTTGCGTGGCGAGGTAGGCTGAAGAGGCTGGAGTTCCGCGCGGTGTGCTTCAAGTGCTGGTCGGCAATCCGATCGAACTCTCGAAGCCTCTGTTGCGGGATGCGAGGGTCGGAGCCCTGTCGTTCACGGGGTCTACAGACGTCGGTTGTTTGCTACTGGAGGGAGCCGCGCAGACTGTAAAGAAGGCGTCGCTCGAGCTGGGAGGGCATGCCCCCTTTATCATCTTTGACGACGTCGATCTCGATAAGGCCATCAAGTGCGCGGTGGCCGCAAAGTGGGCCACGTCGGGACAGGATTGCCTGGCGGCCAATCGCATCTACGTACCAAGAGGCAATTATAGTGCCTTTGTCGAAAAGCGGCTGAGCGCAATGCTGCGGAGTGCGAGGGCCCGACACTCGGCGGGCCTCATTGTCGTTCATGGCGGCTCTCTGACGTGTCCATGCGGAACTCGCCCCAGCAACGTCGCGCAGCAGGTCGGCCACAGCGACGCCACGCTGGATCGCCGGGACCGCCATTTACGGGATTGCTGCTTTTCGAAGAAGATGACTGACAGAACTTGACATCTATCCGGGCGGATCAAGCCCATCAAGAGAGGTAGGTTCGCCAATGATTCAGATACGTAATAATCGCTGGTGATCGAACAGAACGCGACATCGAACAGAACGCGATCTGTACATGATTGAACAGAACGCGAAACGCCACCATGATCATCTAGGAAGCGACATGAAGCAAGCCTCGACGGACCATGCGCCAACCAGGGGAGCTGAGCTTGATGCCCGATCAAAGGAGATACGCCGGAGAATTTTGGAAGTACTGGCGATGCGGAAAGTTGCCGGACATATCGGTCCCGCATTCTCGATAATCGAAATTCTTCTTGTGCTGTATGACGAATTCATCCGATTGCCCCAAGCGGCTGCGGAAATTGACGACCGCGACCGATTCATTCTGAGCAAAGGGCATGGGTGCCTCGCCTTATACGCGGTGCTCGAATACAAGGGCCTAATCTTACCCGAATTGCTGGATAGCTATGGTTCAGTGGGTGCGCCGCTCGGCGGGCTCCCGGAGCGGAACATCGCGCGCGGCATCGAGGCCACCACAGGGACGCTCGGCCACGGGCTGCCGATGGCCGTCGGCATGGCCCTAGCTGGCCGGATAACTGAGAAGCCGTTTCACGTCTATGTGCTGGTTGGCGATGGAGAGCTAAACGAAGGTGCAAATTGGGAAGCAGCGTTTCACGCCGTAAAGCATCAACTCTCAAACCTTACTGTTTTAGTTGACCGAAATAATCAGCAGTGTAGCGGGCCAGCGGAGAGCGTGTTGCCAATGCCCTATATGTCGGCGCTCTGGCGTGAGATTGGCTTCAACGTTCATCACGTTCCCGGCCACGACCCCCACGCTATTCGGGAGGCATTATTGATTCCACTGTCTACTCCGCGTCCAAGAGTGATCGTCTGCGAGACGACAAAGGGAAAGGGATTAGGAGAGTTCGAGGAGAGCGCTGAATGGCATTGCAGGCAAGTTCCAACGCTCAGCGAAATCACATCTCTATTCTAGTTAGATCGGTGACCGACCGTGCGAGAGACATTCAGTAAGACGCTCCAGAGCTTGGCAGCCCGCGATACCCGAATTGTGTATGTTGGATGCGATCTCGGTTATAATACCATGGTGGAGTTTGAGGCTGCTTTTCCACGCCGCTTCTTTATGGAGGGAGTGGCAGAGCAATACGTGGCCGGTATGGTGGCTGGGCTGGCGAGCGGCGGTCTTATTCCATATGTGCAGTCCGTTGCGACTTTCATCACGAGAAGAGCGTTCGAACAGCTATTCATCGACATAGGCCTTCAACGACTTCGTGTGCGCATCGTCGGATCTGGAGGTGGCCTAGTCTTTTCTGCGCTTGGTCCCACGCACACGGCTCTTGAAGATATCGCTCTGCTGCGTCAAATTCCAAACATGGGAATATGCGTCCCTCGAACCAGTGAAGAGTTGGAACATCTCCTAGTATCGACGGTAGAGTGGGATGGACCTCTATACATACGTTTGGGTAGTGGCGTCGATAATGGTGACCGAAATCCAATCGGCCAGATGGGACGCGCCTGTCTCCTGCGACGTGGTAAAGGCGCTTTAATCATATCTACTGGCGTTGTGAGCTCTTCCATCTGTGACATTGCGCCGTTGTTGGTGCAGGGAGGCCTTGATCCGGAGATACTCCATTTTTCGACTCTCAGGCCACTTGATTCGGGTTCCCTCTGCGAGGCGGCCCGGCGGGCTGACCAAATCGTCGTTATCGAGGAGCATGATCGGGCGGGCGGATTAGGGAGCGTGGTCATCGAGACGCTAGCCGACGCAAAAATATTGCGGCCTACGACTCGTATCGGTACTTGGTTTGAGCCCGCGTTGAGTTATGGCGACCCTATGGAGGCCAGTATTAACTTTCGTCTTCGCGGGCCAGCTCTAGCAAACGCCATCTTGGCAGCATTAGGCGGTTCGCACCCCATCTGCCGCTAGGCGAATAGCGGCGGAAGAGCCTTTCCAGGAGCAGCTGAGAACTCGAGCTGACCCTAAATGATTCGACCCGACAAAACGTGAAGCTGGAATTGGGCATGACGCTCAACATCAAACCAGTGATCGCTGGTCCCGACGGTGGGGTGTATCACGTTGAGGGGTTCGCCGTCAGAATCGGGACGACCTGCGCTTGCACACCGCGCATTGGGTCGTCCGGTTCCCGCTATTGACGCCCGGATCCGGATGTAAGAGGAGCGTTTTCTTGCCCGAATTGACTCGGACCAGCCTTCGCGAATTTGGCACGCTGTCGCTTCGGCCGGCCCACCTGTCCCGACGTTGAGACTATCTCGAGACGCTTGCAGGGATAAAGGAGCTTCCAGTCATGCTCGCGTGGTCGCATCATCTTCAGCGGCTGCTCGGCGGTCGCGCGGACGCCAACGCCCTGAGGATGCGAAACTGGGAAGGCCGGCTTGAGGCGGTCGCGCGCGAGTACCCGAGAGGCGCTGATCGGCCTTTTTCATCGGGAGAGCATGGATCCGTTGCGACCAGGCAAGATGGCAACCTATCCTCCAGGAACCGACTAACGAATTGATCGCAAGGAGCCGGTCGTTACGTGTTCGCGCTGAGTGACCTGCCACTGAAATTTCATCTAGCAGCGGTTAGGGTGTCGGGGTTTGTGCAGCGAGACCGAACTTTGGACCGCCCAGAACTAGGTTTTTCGCGCGCCGTCGGGTGCTGACATGTGTCCGGCCTCTGATGCGACCTTTGTATGCCGCCGGCCCCGTATGGGAGTTCGCAGCGCGGGTCCAATTCAGTGATGCGCGCTCGACGCGCGTGTCCATAACCTGGTTTTCTTGATCCGGTCTCTGACCGTTGCGCCATACTGTCGGTTCGACCTTCTCACACGGTAAGGAGTAGTGCAGCTAGCTCGCCAGAGACGGAGCTCGATCCGTTCCGCCTCTTGCCATCAATGTCCAAACTGTGCGCGCCATCTTGTTGGCAAGCGCGACAGTCACCAGCATGGGTGGCTTGCTATTCAACAGGTTCATGAGCCATGGATTAGAAAAACCCCTGCGCCTTGCCCATCGCACCGCAGCACTTGCGCCGATGATCAATAGTCTGCGTAGTGTCCGCTCACCCATTCGAGAGGTCGTACCGAGCTTCTGCTTTCCTCGGGTTGAGCGCTGCAGCGGCGTTAGACCGAGCCAAGCTGCAAAATAACGGCCTTTCTTGAAGGCCTGAGCAGCCGGGGCTAATGCAACAAGCGCTGTCGCGGTAATAGCCCCTATCCCGGAAATTGTCATCAATCGCTTGGCTTCCATATCCGCTTTAACACGACTGGCGAGTTCTTGGTCTCATTGGGCGATCTTCTCATCCAGAGACTGCAACTCGATACGACCTCTCACTTTGATCGCCGCGCCGCACTGGTTCGTCGGAAGTGGTTCCTGGCGGCGGCGC
This sequence comes from Bradyrhizobium sp. 137, assembly GCF_023074095.1. Classification (NCBI taxonomy): domain Bacteria; kingdom Pseudomonadati; phylum Pseudomonadota; class Alphaproteobacteria; order Hyphomicrobiales; family Nitrobacteraceae; genus Bradyrhizobium; species Bradyrhizobium sp. 137. Next base: position 12,846 of record NZ_JADPKU010000078.1, on the reverse strand, counting down.
TGGCGCAGCCTAAGGTTACGAAGCTCCTGTCGAGCAATCCCTTCTCGGTCGATGGCACGCCTCTTCGACAAGATCGAGGAACTCGCTGTCCAGACGTCCATCTGGACGATGCACCAGCTGGACGATGCACCAGCGGCCGGTAAAGGGCTTCCGAACCCGGGCACCGTGGCTATCAGGCGGCTAACGCGATCAGCTCGGGCAGCCGCACCAGATTGTGGGCGGCAGCAGCGAAGGTATAGGCCCATCCGGCGCGCTCACGGCCCGGAAGCAGGTGTTCTCTTGCCCGGCGACCGCCTTGATCCAGCCGAATGCCTCCTCGATGCGCTTGCGGATGCGCGGGCTGACGGCATAGCCGCCGTGCCGGGTCGTTCGCCCGTCCGGAGCTGCGGCCGCTGGTGTTCTGCGCAACATGCGGCGTCACGTTCATCGAGCGCAGCTCGTTGACGAAGTCTTCTGCGTCGAAGGCTTTGTCGGCGCCAAGCTGATCGCTGTCGGCCGGCCGGCACGCGGCTCGATCTGTGCAGCGCGGCCACCCGTTCAGCGTGCCCGTTCGCCAGCGTCAGGCAGGCGTCGACCAGCAAGCCGTGGCGGTTCTCCATCAGCCCGTACCCAATGAAGCACAGCTTCGTCTCCTTGCCTTTACCCTTGCGGTATAGCCTGGCATCGGGATCGGTGGTTAGAGCATGGCGATTCAACCTTCGTTTGAGAACACGGCTGAGTTCTTCAACAGCTTGCTAGCTAGCGACGTTTACGATTTTCGAAGCCATGCATTCGGAGCACAAGTAACGTTTCTACCAAATGCATCCGTGTAATAAGTATCGATCAGGAATCCTGATTGCTCGACCAAGTGTAAGCCATCGATAATCTCCTTATCTGCTCTTATTGGATCATCCTCAATTACATAATAATCTCCTGACACTAGAAAGTCCCTCAGGTAAGAAAATATGGAGAATATTTGCACGTGCGCATCGTCGATTACAATCCAAGGATGAGGTAGTCTCGTCAGAAGGTCTTTATCGAAGGTGCTCACGTCCGAAAGATCAACCTGATGAAAGGAAAGAAGTGAGTGCTTTGCATTTTCATGTCGACATTTGGTTTGCACATCAAAGGAGTGCACTTCACCTGGCTTTTCGCAAAGGACTGACATCTGATCAGCGAACCACAGTCCGCTGCCACCCTGAAAAGAGCCGAGCTCTAGAATCGTCCTCGGTTGAAGTTCCCAAATAAGGCGCGTGTACAGAAGCAAGTCAAAAGGGGTCTTAATAGTTATTAGCCCTTTATACGTCAGCGCCAAGGCTCCAAGTTTTTTAGAGGAGGACCAGAATGGAAAAGTCCATGGGTGGATATGCGTTCTCCAGCCACGTTCCGATGGCTTTGCAAAGCGATCAGAATGGTCAGCGTTCACGACGCTGCTAATTCCGTCAAACATTCCCTGATCAAGAAGTCCGCCCGATCTTATTTGATCGGGATAGTTCTTGTGGGCAGCTTTCCAAAAGTCTTCATATCCGGAAGCGAGCTTCATGGGTCTATCTCCATACTGCGCGTCATTGTTTCACGATCGACCAATTATGTTTGGCTCTTTGCTCCTCATCTCAGCAATCGGTGTGCCAATCGCATGCATGCTTGACGAAGGAGAAATACGCATAGATGCCAGCCTGTCCGCTGGAATGACCGTGGTGCCCTGTCGGATTCCCGACACTGGTTTCGTTAATCGGACATCGATCGTGCGACAAAGATGTATTAAGACGATGCCCGTTACCTTTCGTGTGCCGACCTCGAGAGGTTCCTTGAGGACGACGCGCGCATTGGCGATCTCGCACCGAGCCGCGGCATTGGTGCTGACCTCAAATGAGCCATGTGGGACAGTGGGTAATGACGACCTGAGATAGGCGGTGCGGATTCCGGAGTGAAGCCGGCGGGCGTTCCGATCGATTATCGGCCACCGTTCCGATCTGAAGTCGGCCAGGATTCCGGTCAATAACCGGCCGGGAGGGGCCGCGACGAACCTGCCCTGGGTCAGCAACTTGGCATCAGCGCCTCGTGGTGAACGAGGAGAGCTCGATGCCGGCAAAGAGGGAAGGCTGACCATGAGACAATTGAGACAGATGCTGCGGCTTGCCGGCGGAAGCAGCGCCCGCGAGATTGCGGTGATGCTGGGGATCGCGCGCAGCACCGTCCAGGGCAATCTGAAGCGCGCCGCACCGGCCGGGCTGCGCTGGCCGTTGCCCGGGGGTTTGACGGACGATGCGCTCCAGAACAGGCTGTTCGCCCGTGCCGGCGTCAAGCTGGCGTGCGGCGTCGTCATGAGGCCAATTGGGCCGATCTCGCCGTCGAACTGAAGAAGCCCGGCGTCACGCTGCTCATTCTTTGGGAGGAGTATCGCACCGCCCATCCCGATGGCTACGGCTACAGCCGCTTCTGCGTCTGTTTCGCAATTTCGAGCAGCGACTGTCGCCGACGATGCGGCAGGAGCATGTGGCCGGCGTAAGGTTTTTGTCGACTATTCAGGCAAGAAGATCGCAATCGTCGATCGCCGCAGCGGCGAGATCCGCGAGGCCGAACTCTTTATCGGCGCTCTTGGCGCCTCCGGCTTCACCGTATGCGCATTTCGGGGATTGTGAGCGGCGATTTCAGGCGATCGTGAGCACTCGTTTCGTTTGATCGTGAGTAGGTATTTCACGCGATCATGAGCGGCCGCTTCGACCGACATGGTGATTGGTTCAGGAGTTTGAGTTTGCGTCAAGAGCTTGCTTGCGGGCGGTCTGCTTTCGCATGCTTTCTCCGGTAAGTTGAAGGCGGTGAGCGTTGTGAACGAGGCGATCCAGGATCGCATCGCCCAGGGTTGGGTCGCCAATGACGTCGTGCCAATGTTCGACGGGGATCTGGCTGGTGACGATGGTGGAGGCACGACCGTGGCGATCATCGAGGATCTCCAGAGGTCGCGCCGTTCGGGCGGATTGAGAACTGACAGGCCCCAATCGTCGAGGATGAGGAGTTGAACCCGCCCGAGGGTTTTGAGCAGGCGGCCATAGCGGCCGTCGCCGCGCGCGAGGGCGAGCGCCTCGAACAGGCGTGGGACGCGATGATACTGGACCGATCGGTTGTCGCGGCAGGCTTTGTGACCGAGGGCGCAGGCAATCCAGCTCTTGCCCAGCCCGGTTGCTCCGGTGACGAGCAGGTTCTCATTGCGATCGATCCAGTCGCCGCCGATGAGTCTGGCGAAGACGGCGCGGTCGATGCCGCGTGGCGTGCGCCAATCGACTCTTCCACGCATGCGCTCTGGCGCAGCGCGGCGAACTTGAGGCGCGTGGTGAGACGTTTGGTGTCGCGCTCGGCGGCTTCACGATCGACCAGCAGTCCGATGCGTTCCTCGAACGACAGGGCGTTGAGATCCGGTGATCGCCGCTGTTCCTCCAGGGCTTTGGCCATTCCGATCAAGCCGAGTGCGATCAGCCGTTCGTGGGTGGGATGCGTCAGCATTGAGACCGCGGATGTTGCCGTGGCGCAGGGGTTGGTGGTCGGATGTCTCGTCGAGGAACGCCCGATCGAGGCCGTTCTTGAGAATCGAACGGATCGAGGCGACGGAGCGAGCCTTGATGAGAATGCCGCGTCGGCAGGCTGCATCGACGCGCGCATGGTCGTAACTCCTGGTCAGCGACAGGATGCCGAGGCAGGTACGAAGGCCTTGCTCGGGATGCGGCCTTGCCGCGATGACGGCCTGGAAAAACGCCGCGGTAGAGGGCCCAATCCTCTTGCCGGCCGCGATCAGCCCTCCCGGCGTCCACTTGCCGTAGCGGCGATGGGCGCTCGGCATGTGATCGGCGATGGTGGTGTGGCCACGCCGGTTGGACGCACGGGCGTGGCTCGCGATCCTCTGACCCTTGTGGAAGATCTCGATCGTCTTGTCGGCGATACGCACATCGACGAGTTCTCGGATCAGCCGATAAGGGGTGGAATACCAATGCCCGTCGATCTCGACGTGGTAGTCGGGGGCGACACGGCAACGCTTCCAGCGCGCAAAGGCGTAGGGTTGCTCCGGCAGTTCTCCCAGCTTGGGACGATCGATCTCGGCGAACAGTTCCGCGCGGCTGGAGCCGAAACCGCGCATCTGGCGGGCGTTGAGTTCGCCGACCAGGACGTGGATGGCAGCGTTCAGTTCCGCCAGGGAAAAGAAGCGCTGATTGCGCAGGCGGGCCAGGATCCAGCGCTGCGCGATCTGGACGGCGACCTCGACCTTGGCCTTGTCCTTTGGTCGCCTTGGCCTCGCCGCCAGGGTCGCGGTGCCGTAATGGCCGGCCATCTCGGCATAGGTTCGGTTGATTCCAGGATCGTAACGATCGGGCTTGGTCACGGCGGCCTTGAGATTATCGCAGACCACGCACTTCGGCACGCCGCCGAGGTACCTGAACAGGTTGGCATGCACGCCGATCCAGTCGGACAGGCTCTCGCTTGGGCAAGCCTCGGCGTAGGTGTAGTTCGAGGCCCCCATCGCCGCGACGAACAGCTTCATGGCGCGCACTTCGCCGGTGATGGGATCGAAGATGCCGATGGTGTCGCCGGCGAAATCGACGAACACTTTCTCCCCGCCGATGTGGGTCTGACGCATGCTCGGGCGCGCACGCTGCTTCCAGGCCTCGAAGGTCGTGCAAAACCAGGTATAGCCGAAGCCGTCGGGATTGGCGGCGCGATACTCTTCCCACAACAGCAACCGTGTCACACTGCGGCGGCGCAACTCCTTCTCCACATAAACCCAATCGGGGGCCGGTCGCCGGTCGCTTTGCGACGCTGCTGCCGGCGCCGGGAACAGCAGTAGCTCCAGCCCCTCGTCGTCGATGCCCTCCGGCAGCGGCCAGGCCCAACCCGACAAGGCGGGCGCGTCGCACGTAACCATGGACGACGCCATTGCTTATTCCCCAACGTCCGCGCAATGACGCGCTCGGTCAGGCCCTGGTGCCTCAAACGTAGAACTTCTCTGATCCGGCGCATCGACAATCTCTGGGTAGGCATCGGGCTTCCTCATTGCTTGAATGAGAACTCCGTAGCCCGGTTGAGTTGTCGGCCGAAGCGATTGGCACCGCCAAAAAGGTGCTCACGATCGCCTGAAATCGCTGCTCACGATCCTCTGAAATCGTTGCTCACGATCGCCTGAAATACCTGCTCACGATGCTCTGAAATCCGTGCTCACGATCCCGCGAAACGCGCAACCGTAGGCGTGGCGCTGAGGCCCTTCAGATTGTTTGTGCGCAGTCTTGGGAGCGCCGTTAGAAGAGTTATCTTCCGCAAGGGTGCTCACAATGGACGTACCATTCGGCCGACATAAGACGACCGTTCGCCGCGTATCGAAGTGTATGCTGGCGTAGGTCGAAAGCACTGGCCGGATGATTTGAAGGCCCAGATTGTCGCGGAAAGCCTTGAGCGAGGCGCGGTTGTAACGGATTTTGCACGCCGCCATGGCTGCCAGCCAGAGGCAGGTGCATGACTGGCCGCGACGCTGCTCCGGTGACGGCGCACGTGCGGCCCATGCCAGGACGCGGGCGCTTCTGATGTGTCGGTCACCGCAGTTCTCGGCGAAGCCGAGGTAGCCCCTCAGCAGGATTTGCTGGAGGCGGAACTTGAACCCGAGCGACTGCTGCTGGTCCACATACTTGGCAAGATATTTGCTCAGCATCACGCATCTGCCGGCCAAGGCTGCGCGATCTGCAGCAGCATCGTCACGTCGACTTTGGCATAGTGCGCGCATGTCCGGCAAGCAGTGGCGCAGCACGGCACCAACCGTGTCGAGCGTCGCGCCGCCCCGCAGCATGGCGGTCGCGGCCGAATGCCGAAGCAGGTTGGCCCCATTCGACGGAGCAGTGATACCGGCCTTTCGTATTGCACAACGCACAATGTCAGAGACTGCGCTCGACCTTGTCAGTGGCCGGATTGGTGCATTCGACATGAAACGATTCGACTATCGACGACGTGCGATCGGGCTTGATCAAGATAAGCGAGCACGGCATCACCGGCGTCTTGCGGCAATGGTAATCTCGTTTCCCGGCGTCCCTTGCCACGAACCGACAGCGTCGCTTGTTGCCAATCAATATCGGTGAGACGAAGAGAGAGAATGTCGCCGGCTCGCAAACCCAGTCGCGCCAGCAGCAGCAGAATTGCCCGATCACGCACGCCGGTCGCCGTGTTCTGATCGCACGTTGCAATTAACATCTGGACATCTGACGAGCCGATGTATCGCGTAAGCGACGACAGTCGCCACTGCGGAATGATTGGCACGGCCTGATCGAGTCCCGCACGGCACCCCCGCGCACCGAGGAACCGTAGATATCCTCTGAGCACCATCGTCATCGTCTTCACGTAGCCAGAGACACCCGCTTCGTCTCTGCAATGATCACGTCGCGAATGAGCGGGGCATTCCAGCTTCGCGGCTTGCTATCAAGCGCCGGGAGCAGCCGCATGACCATGCGACCGTGTCGACCTATTGTCAGCTCTGTGACGCCGCGATGCTGCCGTAGCCAGTCCTGGAACTCGACCACCCGCCGGTCGAGCGTCGGCAATGCGAGCTTCGGCTTGCGCTGAACAATCCCGCACTCGCCGAGAAACTCGACGAACCGGCGCACCCGCCTCACGTACTTATCGGACACGCCCTTCTCGCGACGGACGCCGGGGCGTCGACAGCGATGCCGACCAAACCGATCGGTGACGCCATCACCCAAACGCCGTCAGGTGCCGTCGGAACTCCGTCACCACCGGGGTGAGATCGCCGGCCTTCTTGGCTGGATCGCTCGGCAGCTCATCAGGCAAATCACTGATTGCATGCTTCGCGCCCCGATACAGCGAAGATCTTATATCCTTTACGCGAAGGCTTTGGGCTGCGGGATTCGAGGCGCGTGCATACGCGTCCAATCCATGCCGGCCAGAAGCGCAGACAACTGCGCCGCGTTCATCCGCATGACGCCGTCAACGATGGGGTGCCATCTGAAGCCGCTGCTATCCAGCCGCTTCCAATATATCAAAAGGCCATCCCAGACGACAATCTTCACTCGATCGGCGCACCGCCGCGCCCTTCATCGGGTCATGGCCCAGAGTCTCCTTCGCCAAGCGCGCCAAGCCATCGCACCTTTACGAATATGTGGTGCACCACATAACCGCAATTATGTTGAGCCCACGATTATGCAGAGTGTGCGGCCGTTCGATCCGAGACCCGCTCTGTTATCAACAATTTAGTTCCTACTGCCCTCTTCCTCGCTCCGCATATCTGAGGCCTCCCTTTGTGTCTTGATGGCAACGAAAGGGAGACAAGGATGATCAAGTCGAGAGAGAATTCCTTGAGGATCGCAGCGATTGCCGTGTCCGATAATTGCCTCGCCAATACGCGAACGAGATCGAGGACATCGGCTTCGAGCGTGTCTGTCCGACCTTGTTCTTTTTGACCGTCAATTGGGTATGGTCGCCGCCTTGCCAGTGAATGATGAGCGCCAATGTATCACCCACGACATCGACGATGATCTCTTTGCCAAACAGCCTGGTGATCTTCTTGCGTGTCTCGACGGACCCCGGGACTGTTCCACGCCTTGGTCAAATCCTTGCCGAGAGTCATCAGCCTCGCGCGATCCGCGGCGGAAAGCCTGGAGTATGCTGCACCTGTTTGAGGGTCTCGAGCTGTGCCTCCAGGTCGCGCAGTTGAACCAGCTTCTCGTTCCAGCGCCGCTCCAACTCGCTGGCGACCAGACGATTATCAGGATCGGCGGCGCCGTGCTGCCGCCGTGCCCGAGCGGCTTCGTATTGAGCGTGCTGGATTGCGTTCTCGATGTGTTGGCGCTTGTCGCAATGATGCACGCCTGGCCCTCCATCGCGGCCAGCGCCGCTTCAATCCCAAGAGGTTGCAGTCGATCGAGCACCTCACGGGCGATAGCGCCATCGACACGCATGCCGCCAAAACCGATGCACATGCTGGCTGCTTTGGTGCCGAACGCACCACGACAGACGTACCGCTGTGTATTCCCGCCCTTTCCCGTGTACTGGATGTGCGGGCGTCGGCCAAAGCGCGCGCAACGGAACAACCCGGGCAGCAAGGCCTCGCCGCGCCTATGGAGCCGCGACCCATATAGCTCTTCCCATTGGCGTTCTCGGCAATCAGATGCTGATTCCGCTCGAACTCGGCCCAAGTAATATAGCTCGCGTGATGATCGTGGATCAAAACCTCCCAGTCCCTCCAATTGCGCCGGAGTGTGTCGCGCGTGATCCGCTTGCGCCCGTCCTTGATCGTAACTCGTGTCTCCCGCCGACCATAGGCGTAAGAGCCAGCGTATACCGGATTCGACAGCATGTGGTGCAGTGTGGACGGTTGCCTTCCATTCGACCGCGCGTTTTCCGCAACGTGGGCCAATCTCGGCCGTTCCGGGCAAGGCGTGATGCCTCAAGCGATGCCACGGCGCCAACCGGTTCTTCGCAAATCGGGGACAGCAGCTTCTCGAAGCCTCGTCGGACCGTTCCGCCACCGGAGCGGCCGAGATCATTTTCGACAAGCTGGACGTCTTCCCAGCCAAGCTGCCGCGCGCGTTCGACCAAGCCATACTGGCGTCGTTGGCTCTCGAGATTGTTGACGACCTGATACGCCGTGGATTGGCGGATGTATACGAACGCGGCGCGGGCCAGGTGCGCGGGCGTGATCTTACTCATTGCCTGCTCCCTTCTTGCCGTTGCCCTGGGGCTCGTTGGCCGGCTTGGTCGCGCTTCCGTTAGCAATAGTGTAGAAGCTCCACCGCCTTCCGGCGTTCGGGGCCACTCATATCGCCGGGCCCACCGGCGCGACGCGATGCTCGGATCACGCTGCGGCTCGACCTTCTTCGTTGCCGAACAGGGAGGCCCTTGCTGCACCAGTACGTTCATCGCGTCTTCTGGCGATTGTCCCGAGAGATCGGGCTGCGGCGCCCAGGTGATCGTACCGGGCCACGCGTGCACGACTTTCGTCATCGCTTCGCCATCCGACGCTGCTCGACTGGTATCGCGAAGGCAAGGACGTCGAGCAGCAACTCCCAGTCCTCTCTACTTACCTCGGCCACGCCTGCGTGCGTGATACCTACTGGTATCTCTCGGCCTGCCCCGAGTTGATGGAAGAGGCGGCGCGGCCTCTCGATCGGCGGTGGGAGGGGACGCCATGAAGCCCGCCTGCAATGTCGCCACGTTGATCGAGCGCTTCTTCACCGAGCGCCTCATGCAAGCGCAGTGTTAGCGCCAACACGATCGCCTCCTACAGGGACACGTTCCGGCGGCTGTTCATGTTCGCACAGGTGCAGCAGCCCCCATCGGCCCTGACGCTCACCGATTTGGACGCAACGTTCATCGGCGCGTTCCTAACCGATCTCGAGGTGAAGCGCAGCGCCAGCGCGAAGACGCTTAACCTGCGTCTGACCGCTATCCGATCCTTCTTCAGGTTCGTGTCCTTCGAGGAGCGGGCACACAGTGCGCTGATCCAGCGCGTGCTCGCCATACCGAGCAAGCGCCACGATAAGCGACAGGTGCACTTCCTGACGCGCCCCGAGATCGAGGCGGTTCTCGCAGCGGCCGATGGCCGCCGCGATCACACCTTGCTGCTGGTCGCGGCCCAGACGGGCTTACGCCTCTCCGAGCTGACTGGCCTTGACCGGGATGCCGTCCACCTCGGTTCTGGCGCACACGTACGATGCGTCGATAAAGGGCGGAACGAGCGGACCACTCCGCTGACGACACTCGCTCGCTGTGCACTCCAGGCATGGCTAAAAGAACCTTACGGAAAGGAGCAACAGCGGTGTTCCCCAACGTGCACGGGGGACGGCTCAGTGCCGACGGCGTCCAGTCGCTGCTGGGAAAGCATGTTCGTGTCGCTCACAAGAGTTGCCCGTCTTTGAAGGCCAAGCGCGTGTCACCGCATGTGCTGAGGCACAGCGCTGCGATGGAACTGCTGCAAGCCAGCGTCGACTTCTTCGTGATCGCGCTGTGGCTCGGTCATGAATCGGTCGAGACGACGCAGACGTACCTCGCCCTCAAGGAAGCTGTCTTGGCGAAGCTTAAGCCGTACGAGCGCGGCAAGCGAACCCGCTTCCAGCCGACCGGCCGCCTGCTCGCCTTCCTAGAGGCGCTCTGAACGACCAGACTATGCCGAATGGAATGGGGCAACCGTGCACGCGATCGACGGTGCCAGCGTGATAACGACGTGCCATACCGGACCCGTTCGGCACAGTTCGGCGGGCGGCATAAACGTGCAAACTCAATGGTGTTAGTGCCGAGCACTGGCTTACTGACGTCCTCGCGAAGCTCGTCAATGGTTGGCCTGCGGCACGACTAGATAACTGCTTCCCTGGGCATCGACTTATACGATGCATGCTCACGATCCGGGGCTGGCGGCATGAGCCTTAAGACGACCGCTCTCCCGACGTGCAACCGGAGGTGATGCGATGCCTCGTCGTACGATCACCCTGCGTCTTGATCGGCTGCATCGGAGGCTTCAGGCGGCGTTTGGCTGGATGGATAGCTATCTCTTCGAGTTCTCGCTGGCGAAGGACATTGAGGCATCCCTGATCCCGATGGTGATTTCGGCCTCCAGCCCATCGATGCCCGCAAGGCCCGGCTCTGCGATATCGTTCGCGAGACCGGCGCCAAGACGATCCATTATCTCTATGACTTCGGCGACAGCTGGGACCATGTGATCAAACTCGAAAAATGGTTCGACAACACGACAACGGACGGTCTTCCACTCTTGCTCGATGCTGCATGCCGCTCCGTAATGGGCCGCCATCATGCCGTAGCTGCGGTTGATCTCCGGATCGTAGAAGCTCGCCTGTGGCCCCGGATATTTTCATTGAGGAGACAATCGACACTGCTGAACACCCCACCATCGACCTGCTCGCGATCTCGGAATACACGGCATGGCTGCCGCCTTCCAGAACCTGCAGACACAGCCGGAAGCCCGCAGTCTCGAACACGGCGAATGGCTCGCCCTCTTATTTCCGTGCCGCGCGCGGTCTCGATCGCAACCTCTTCCTCAAGCTCGCAGGCTGCGACTTCATCCGCCAGCATCACAACTTCTGCTGATCGGGCCGGCCGGCATTGGCAAGAGTTGGCTCGCCTGCGCACTCGGCCACCAGGCCTGCCGCGAGGATCTCTCCGTCGACACACCGCGTGCCACGCCTCTTTGCCACGCTGGGTCTCTCCAGAGGCACGGTCGCTACGGCCGCCTGCTTAAGGCGCTGGCAAAGCCGGATCTGCTCATCCTCGACAATTGGGGACCGGAGAAGATCAGCGATGATCAGCGCCGCGATCTCCTCGAGATCATCAAAGATCGATACGCCTGCAGCTCGACCGTCGTCACCAGTCAAATCCCCGTCGATCACTGGTACGACGTCATCGGCAACCCAACCTCGCCGACGCCACCCTCGACCGCCTCGCCCACAATGCCTCCCCTGGCGTGGCTTTGACGAGCGGATCGGAGCGTCGTCGCTCTCGCTTTGGCGTCGCAATTGGTCTGTCGGTCGGGCGTCCTGCTCCTTGTGTCCACGCTGTTCGCAAGCTCGACAAAAACTGTTCAATCGGTGGCGCCGCAGTTCGATGGCTTGCTGGCACGACGTCAGTGAGATTGGCCAACTGCTCCTGCATGGCTCGGATGTCACGCAGTAAGGCGACCCGATCTAGGCCGGCATAGATTTTGTTGACGCGTGCGCGGAGGGCATCAGGCGTTCTTGCTTCGGCAACAAGCCGCTGATGTGGGGGCGTAGGGGCGCTGTACGTTTGTGACACGCGCTCCGTCGCGCTCCTTTCGGATCAATTTGAACAATGGCTGCAAAAAAGTTCACGAACCAGCGGGCCGAAAGGTAAAGCTGAGCCAGCAAAGCAGCCGCTTCGAGCCCCTCGAATCGACAAGCCGACCATTCGTCGGACCACCGCGCCGTGCTGCTGCAGCGCCAAACCGGGGCCAGGCCCGGGTTCGGAGCCTGGCTGGAAGCAGCATCGAAGCGGCTCCACTCGAATGTACTAGCTGTTGCCTTGGCCGCAAAACTCGCCGCGGGATGGCCTGGAGCATGCTCGCAAAAGGCCGTGACTACGAAGCGAGTTTCCTGGGCCACACTGCGTAGGACGTCGGACCCGGGAAGGAAGATCCACGATCCGATCGGAACAGCACACTATTCCGCCGAGGTTTGCGAAAGGGAAAGGACGAATGGAGAAACGGTTCCACCGACACTTCTGAAGCCTGGTTCGATTCGATGGCCTCCTTGAGGCCGGCGAGTTATTGGGGACAGAAGTGGGCGGATATCCATAATGGCTCTGAGCAACAACCTCAAATCAAAGCCGGATAGATTGGGGCAAACCGCTTCGCCCAATGTCGGTTCCTCTTGCAATGCGGGCGTGGTCCACAGATCGGTGTCAAGTTCTCCGTCACCACCTGCTGTCACAATGCCAAGATTGGCCAGTTCGTCGCCCATGTCAAGGCGCTGTCGCCTCGTTCTCGACTAAGGCTAACCGCGGCCACAATTCCCACACTACACGTTCGAGGTGTTCACATCAGCCAGAAGCGGCGGGAGCCCAAGATCAAACGCGAGCTGCGCCGCCGCTCGGCCATTGAGCCGGTCATCGGCGATCTCACCGTAAATCTGAACCCGGATCGGCCGAAGCGATCTTTCGTACCGCCAGCGCGATGCCGCCGTTGCCGTCATCGCTGCGCCCCAACTTTCGCCGTCTCCTCCGCTTGCTGGCGCTCTTGTTGCACCAAATGCTAGTCCAGCTCATGCTCGAGCTCGTCCCAAACTGAAGTTCTGGTTCTTCACGGACCCATCGGCTACGCCGCCGGTAAGACCTAAATTCCTCCTGTGCGGGCTGGTG
>NZ_JADPKU010000063.1:0-288348 GCF_023074095.1 Bradyrhizobium sp. 137 | reverse complement strand
CGACCAGATCGGCGAGGTGCTGCGCCTGCCCGAGGACGGCAAGGAAGACAACCCCGTCAACCTCGACCCCCGCATGGCCAAGCTCGCCGGCGGCGTCCATCGCCTCGACGGCCAGCTCATGGTTGTCCTCGACGTCGATCGCGTCCTCGAGCTCGCGCCCGAGATGATGGCAGCCTGATACGGCGGCATCGCCGTTATCGGGCCTGCAACTGAAAGCGCCCCGGCAAAGGGGAAGGAAGCAGAGGTTCACATGCGAACTTGTCTCGTCGTTGATGATTCCAGCGTCATCCGCAAGGTTGCGCGCCGGATCCTGGAGGGCCTCGACTTCCAGATCCTCGAAGCCGAAGACGGTGAGAAGGCCCTGGAAGCCTGCAAGCGCGGCTTGCCCGATGCGGTGCTGCTCGATTGGAACATGCCCATCATGGACGGCTACGAGTTCCTCGGCCATCTCAGGCGCATGCCCGGAGGCGATCAGCCCAAGGTGGTGTTCTGCACCACCGAGAACGACGTCGCGCACATCGCGCGCGCGCTGCACGCCGGTGCCAACGAGTACATCATGAAACCCTTCGACAAGGACATCGTGACGGCGAAATTCCAGGAAGTCGGCCTTATCTGAGCGATCGCCCGGAGGCTGAACGGATCCTTCGGCGCTTGTTTTCAACTGAACCGTTTCAGTCTGAGTTGGTGAGTAATGAGTGTTGCGTTCGCAGGTAATTCGACCACGGGCTCGTCGCGCGAGGCGGGCCCGTTGCGGGTGATGATCGTCGACGATTCCGTCGTTATTCGCGGTCTGATCTCGCGCTGGGTCGGTGCCGAGCACGACATGGAGGTTGCGGCCTCGCTGCGCACCGGGCTCGAGGCGGTCAACCAGATCGAACGCATCAACCCCGATGTCGCCGTGCTCGACATCGAGATGCCCGAGCTCGACGGCCTCTCGGCACTGCCGCAACTGCTGGCGAAGAAGCGCGATCTGGTCATCATCATGGCCTCGACGCTGACCCGCCGTAACGCGGAGATCAGCTTCAAGGCGTTGTCGCTCGGCGCGGCCGACTACATTCCGAAGCCGGAGTCGACGCGCGAGGCGTCGGCCGCGGACATCTTCCACCACGATTTGGTCCAGAAGATCCGCCACCTCGGCGCGCGCCTGCGCAGGAGGTCCGCGGTTGCGAGCCCGCCGCTGGCGCCCGCGAGCCCCGCGTCGGTTGTACGTGCAGCGGCCGTCGCGCGGTCCACCGCGCCGGCTTCGGCCGCGCCGTCGGCGGGAGCGCCGGCCACGCGCCCGTTCTCGACCCAGGCGCCAAAGGTGCTGCTGATCGGCTCCTCAACCGGCGGTCCGCAGGCGCTGATGGCGCTCGTCACCGAACTCGGCCCGGTGATCGATCGCGTCCCGGTGCTGATCACCCAGCACATGCCGCCGACCTTCACCACCATTCTTGCCGAGCATCTGGCGCGTTCGAGCCGCAAGCCGGCGGCCGAGGCGATCGACGGCGAGCCGGTGAAGCGGGGACGGATTTACCTGGCGCCCGGCGGCAAGCACATGCGCGTCGTGCGCAGCGGCACCGACACTGTGATCGCGCTCGACGACGGCCCCGCCGTCAATTTCTGCAAGCCTGCGGTCGACCCGCTCTTCACCTCCGCCATCGACATCTGGCACGGCGGCATCCTCTGCGTGATCCTGACGGGTATGGGCTCCGACGGCATGCGCGGCGGCAAGGACATCGTCGCTGCCGGCGGCAGTGTCATCGCGCAGGATGAGGCTTCCAGCGTCGTCTGGGGCATGCCGGGCGCGGCCGCCAATGCCGGCATCTGCGCGGCGATCCTGCCGCTCAACCAGATCGGCGCCAAGGTCAATCGTCTGTTCGCGGGGGACCGCTCGTGACGCCGGTTGACTACGAATATTTGCGCAAGTTCCTGAAGGAGCGCTCCGGTCTCGACCTGTCGGCCGACAAGCAATATCTGGTCGAGAGCCGGCTGCTGCCGCTGGCCCGCAAGGCGAGCCTATCGGGCATTCCCGATCTCGTGTTGAAGATCAGGAATGGTGACGGCCGGCTCGCGACCGACGTGGTCGAAGCCATGACCACCAACGAGACCTTCTTCTTCCGCGATAAGATCCCGTTCGACCATTTGCGCGAGACGATCATTCCAGGTCTGGTCCAGGCGCGCGCGGCGCGCAGGTCACTCCGGATCTGGTCAGCGGCATCGTCGACGGGGCAGGAGCCCTATTCGATCGCGATGTGCCTGAAGGAGATGGGTGCTGCGCTCGCCGGCTGGCGTATCGAGATCGTCGCCACCGATCTGTCGCAGGAGGTGCTGGAGAAATCCAAAGCCGGCATCTACAGCCAGTTCGAGGTGCAGCGCGGCCTGCCGATTCAGCTCCTCGTGAAACACTTCACGCAAGTCGGGGACGTCTGGCAGCTCAATCCCGACATTCGATCGATGGTGCAGTTCCGCCAGCTCAATCTGTTGCAGGACTTCTCCCATCTCGGCACGTTCGACGTGATCTTCTGCCGTAACGTGCTGATCTATTTCGACCAGGACACCAAGGCGGTGATCTTCGAGCGGATGGCGAAGGCCATGGAGCCCGACGGCACGCTGCTGCTTGGCGCCGCCGAATCCGTCATCGGCATCTCTGATGCGTTCCGCCCCATCGCCGATCGCCGCGGTCTCTATCAGCTCAACCCCTTGCGCTCCGGCCGCCCTATGGGCGGTTTGATGCCGCCGTCGTTGAAGGTGGCTGCGGCGCGGTGATCTCATCTGTCATACGCCTCACAATATCGCATGTGGCAGAAACCGCGAGCGGTTGCCCGTGATCGGGCTCTCGTCTTCGCGGATCGAGAGGCCACACGGCTCGTGGTTCACCAGCCAGCTTCCAATCACAGGATAGAAGCCTCAAAAGTTCGGCAGCGGTGATAGCGCCTGCCGCACGAAACCTTCGGCGCCGTAAGGGCCCGCCTGCGCGTCGAGCGGCATGCCGCCAGATACAAGCGTGACATTGGCGCCTTCACGCGACAGCAGCGGCTTGCGCACATAGGACGTTCCGAGTTCAGCAGCGCGAGGATCATCCTCGAAGAAGGCCGGCAGCAAATTGGGATGGTTCGGAAACATCTCCCACAGCAGCGGCAGGATTCCCTTGTTGGAGAGCACGGCCTTCCACGGCGGTTCGATCCAGCGCGTCGGTGCGTCCTTGAGCTTGGCGCCGAAGGCGTCGTGGAACATCCACTCCCAGGGATAGAGCTTGAAGGCCAGCCCGATATCGCAATCGTCGAGATCGACGAAGCCGCCACCATCATCGCGCCAGCCGACCGCCTCGATGTCGAGCAGCCTGGTCGAGAGCCCCGCCTGGCGCGCGGTGTCTTCGAGAAGCCAGCGTGCCGGCGTCTTCCTCATTGCCGGTAATGCCGGTGAGATGGACGTGGCGGCCGGCGGCGATCTCCTTCCACGCGGCGATCAGCCGCTCGTGGATGGAGTTGAACTGGTCGGCACGCGACGGAATGATGCGCCGTTCGATCGCCTGCTCGAGCCATGTCCATTGAAATACCGCGGCTTCGAAGATCGAAGTCGGCGTATCCGCATTGTATTCGAGCAGCTTTGCCGGACCTTCGCCGTCGAACTTGAGATCGAGCCGGCCATAGAGGCTGCGGTCGTCGCGCTCCCAGCTCTCGGCAATCAAGGTCCAAAATGCTCGCGGAATCTTCAGGCTGCGCAGGTAGCGCTCGTCGCCGATGACGCGGCCGGCAAGCTCCAGACACATCGCCTCGATCTCGCCGGTCGGCGTCTCGATGTCGCGCTCGATCTCGTCGAGGGTGAAGCTGTAATAAGCGCGCTCGTCCCAATAGCGTTCGCCGTCGATGGTGTGGAAGACGAAACCGCATTGCGCTGCGGTTTCTCGCCAGTCGTTGCGCTCGAGACAGACGATGCGTTGCATGGATCAGCCGCCGCTTGAAAAGCCATGGCCAAACGAGCCGAAGCCGCCGCGGCTCACGCTGCCGGAGCCCGACTCGGACGACGTTCCCGACGAGGAATGGCTCGAGGAATGCTGCTGAAGAAGCTCGATCGCGACGACCAACGCGAGCTGCTGCCACCGCTCGAGGAACTGCTTCGGCTGCTGCACGGGGTGCTCGCCTGAGCTGGCGCTTCCGTTCCGGGCGGAGGCGGCTCGCAGGTCTGCGGCATCATCGTGTAGGCGGTGGTGCCGACCGCGATCGTGCCCATCACCAGCAGTGCAACATGGCCGGAGCGCTTCACCGGCGGCCTCCGAGGCGGTAGCTCGGCCACTTGCCGGCGCTTGCCGAACTCCTTTTTGGAGGGTTTGTCGGCCATGTCAGTAGATCATGCAGGCGGCGTTCAGCAGGCCCGCGGCGAGCGAGGACAGGCCAAGCCAGATCGCCGGGGCAAGCTCGCCGGCAGAGATCCGCGCCGACAGGTTCGGCACCGGGACCTTCACGAGGAAGAACACGATGACCTGCACGACCAGTGCGATCGTCGCCCAGATCAGGCAATCGAGCACATTGGCCGAATGGGCGATGGCGCTGACCAGCGGTGCCACGAAGCCGAGCAGGCTGAGGCCGAGCGCAATCGCCGCGGCCGGCTCGTTGTCGCGGATGAGCTGGAATTCGTTATGCGCAGTGATGCGCGTGTAGACGAACAGATAGGCCACGATGGCGATCAGCCCGGTGCAGAAATAGACCAGGAAGGCGGGCAGGCCGGCGAGTGATTGCAGGATCATCGTTCCCCCGTCGTGCAGCGACCATTCGTCGGCGGAGAAAGGATAGCGGTTCAATGTCGGGAGGACGATGAGGCGCCTTGGCGTCCCCAAAAAACAAAACCCCGCCATTTGCGGCGGGGTTCAGGCTGGGAGGAGCGAGCCCGAGGGCTCGCGACGTAAACCAGGATCAGGCCGGGATGCGCTCGTCGGCCTCGTGCGGCTCGCGCAGCACGTAGCCGCGGCCCCACACGGTCTCGATGAAGTTGCGTCCCTCGGAGGCGTTGGCGAGCTTCTTGCGGAGCTTGCAGATGAAGACGTCGATGATCTTCAGCTCCGGCTCGTCCATGCCGCCATAGAGATGGTTGAGGAACATTTCCTTGGTGAGGGTCGTGCCCTTGCGCAAGCTGAGGAGCTCCAGCATCTGATATTCCTTGCCGGTCAGATGCACGCGTTGGCCGCCGACTTCCACCGTCTTGGTGTCGAGGTTGACGACGAGGTCGCCGGTCTGGATGACCGACTGGGCATGGCCCTTGGAGCGGCGCACGATCGCGTGGATGCGGGCCACCAGCTCGTCCTTGTGGAAGGGCTTGGTCATGTAGTCGTCGGCGCCGACGCCGAGACCCTTGACCTTGTCCTCAATGCCGGCGAGGCCGGAGAGGATCAGAATGGGTGTCTTGATCTTGGAGACCCGGAGCTGCTTGAGCACGTCGTAGCCGGACATGTCGGGCAGATTGAGGTCGAGGAGAATAATGTCGTAATCGTATAGTTTACCGAGATCGACGCCTTCTTCCCCCAAATCGGTCGTGTAGACGTTGAAGCTCTCCGACTTCAACATCAGCTCGATCGACTGCGCGACGGCGCTGTCATCTTCAATCAGCAAAACGCGCATGCCAGTTCCCCATAGTCGCCGCTCCTGGGCGTCAGGTCGGCCGCATTCGCGGCACTCAACAAAACGCCTTTGAACAACTGATTCGGATCCTGACAACAGATGGTTAACAAACTCTGATTCTGGAACGCAAGTCCCCCCGGTGCAATTTTTGTCGAATCGCCCTAAGGTCTTGCGTGCGAAGCAGCTTTCGTCACCCGATTCCGTTCAAGCTCCACTTTAAGAGACGGGCCTAACCGACTCCCGCGACTCAGCCTTCTTCTGAAGGGAAGTCACGCTCAGTCTCAAAGACAGTGACGCAATGATTAATGATGCGGGTAAACACGAAGTTAAGCGCCGTTCAGAAATATGGCGAAACTTAAGGTTTTCACCTTGAAGCCCCGGACGACGAAGGCGCGCACCTCATGAAGGCCCACCTATGAAGGCTTTGGCCGAACAGATCGGCGACATCGACGGCGTCAACATCTACGGCCGTGTAGTCGGCGTGCGCGGCCTCATGGTCGAGGTGGCTGGTCCCATTCACGCAATGTCGGTGGGTGCGCGGCTGGTGATCGAGACCGGTGCCAACCGCTCGATCCCCTGCGAGGTGATCGGCTTCTCCGGCAACAATGCCGTGGTGATGCCGTTCGCCGGCCTCGACGGCGTGCGCCGCGGCTGCAAGGCGGTCATCGCCAATGCCGCCAATCAAGTGCGGCCGTCAGCGGCCTGGCTCGGCCGCGTCGTCAATGCGCTGGGCGAGCCGATCGACGGCAAGGGGCCCCTGCCGCAAGGTTCCTCGCCGATGCCGTTCCGCAATACGCCGCCGCCCGCGCATTCGCGCAAGCGCGTCGGCGCCCCGCTCGACCTCGGCGTGCGCGCGATGAACACCTTTCTCACCTGCTGCCGGGGCCAGCGCATGGGAATCTTCGCGGGCTCCGGAGTCGGCAAGTCGGTGCTGCTGTCGATGCTGGCGCGCAACGTCGATGCGGCGGTCAGCGTCATCGGGCTGATCGGCGAACGCGGCCGCGAGGTGCAGGAATTCTTGCAGGACGATCTCGGCGAGGAGGGCCTTGCGCGCTCCGTCGTGGTGGTGGCGACCTCGGACGAGCCGGCGCTTATGCGCCGCCAGGCGGCGTATCTGACGCTCGCGGTCGCTGAGTATTTTCGCGACGAGGACAAGGACGTGCTCTGCCTGATGGACTCGGTGACGCGCTTTGCCATGGCCCAGCGCGAGATTGGTCTATCCGCCGGCGAGCCGCCGACTGCCAAGGGCTACACGCCGACCGTGTTCACCGAATTGCCCAAACTCCTGGAGCGCGCCGGACCCGGACTGGGAGAGGGCGCCATCACCGCGATCTTCACGGTGCTGGTCGACGGCGACGATCATAATGAGCCAATTGCGGACGCCGTCCGCGGTATCCTCGACGGCCATATCGTGATGCAGCGCTCGATCGCCGAGCGCGGTCGCTACCCCGCCATCAACATCCTCAAATCCGTCTCCCGCACCATGCCGAAATCGGCCGATCCGCAATTCTGGCCAACCATCCAGCGGGCACGACAGGTGATGGCGACCTATGCCGACATGGAGGAATTGATCCGGCTTGGCGCCTACCGGGCCGGCTCCAGCCCCGAGGTCGACGAAGCGATCCGCCTGCACGAGCCGCTCGAGGCCTTCCTCCGCCAGCGCAAGGACGAAAATGCATCACTCGCGGACGGCTATCGCCAGTTGGCGCAAATCCTGGGTGATTTGGAAACGGAACGCTAACTTTGTCAGGTCATCATCCGATCCCACAGAGTAGCAGAGCCGGTCTTGGCCGCAATCGGGCCTGTGGGGAGACCGGTGCCGTCCCACGTGCAGCGAGGGGACTTCTGGGGAGTACGAGTCGATGAAGTCACGTGATACCCTCATTCGCCTGAAGAAATTTCAGGTCGACGAGAAGCGCCGCCGGGTCACCCAGATCGAGACCATGATCGCCGACTTCCAGCGGATGTCGGTTGATCTCGAGCGCGAGATCCAAACCGAGCAGGAGCGCGCCGGGATCAACGATCCCTCGCACTTCGCCTACCCGACCTATGCCAAGGCTGCGATCCAGCGCCGCGAGAACCTGACCCGCTCGGCCGACGAGCTCAAGGGCCAACTCGACGAAGCCAAGGCCGCATTGGCCGAAGCCTTCGAGGAGTTGAAGAAGGTCGAGCTCCTCGACGAGCGTGACCAGGCCCGCGAGCGCGCCGAAGAGAACGCCCGCGAGCAGGCCGACCTCGACAGCATCGGCCTGATGCGCGCCCGCATCGGCGCCGTCGCCTAACGGCGCCAGCAGCCCGACCGCCGAGAAATCTGCCAAACCCGGACCGCAAGGTCCGGGTTTTCATATTTGCTGTCCACAGTGGAGGCGCGGCGCCTCTTGGTGGTCAGGTTTGTCGCGCGCTATGGTAGCGACGTGCCTGGGCTTGCGCGGAAAGCGACGGGCGGTGGGGGGCTGAATGCTGACGCCAGCAGAGCTGGTCGGGCTGATTGAGGCGGTGGCGAAGGGCGATCAGGCCGCATTCGAGCGGCTCTACGTCGCCACGCGCGCGAAACTTTACGGCGTCGTGCTCCGTATCTTGCGCCGGCAGGATCTCGCAGAGGAGGTCATTCAGGAGACCTACGTCAAGATCTGGAACAGCGCCGGCCAGTTCAATCCGGCCATGTCCTCGCCGATCACGTGGATGGCGTCGATCGCCCGCAACCGCGCGATCGACGTTGTGCGCAAGAAGTCGGAAGTCTCCATCGAGGAAGAGCCTCAGGCGATGGAGGTGGCGGCCGATAGTCCTGATCCGCTGGCGCGGAGGGAGATGACCGAGGAGTTGAAACGGCTCCTGGAATGTATCGGCCGGCTCGAGCCGGACCGCCAGCGGCTCGTGCTTCTCGCCTATTACAACGGTTGGAGCCGTGAGCAATTGGCGGAGAAATTCGTTGCGCCTGTCAACACGGTGAAGACGTGGCTGCGGCGCAGCATGCTGGATATCCGGGAGTGCCTCGGGCTTTAGTGGATGATGAGAGTGGCAGGTACCAGCGCGGCAACGACTGTCCACCTCTCCCCAATGGGGAGAGATGAAGGACAGTGATGGCCTACACGGAGGACCATATCGCGCTCGCCGCGGAATATGCGCTCGGTACGCTCGACGCCGACGAGCGCGTGCAGGTCGAGACCATGATGGCGGTGGACAAGGCGTTCGCCGATATCGTGCAGGCCTGGGCCTTCCGGCTCGGCGCGCTCAACCAGATGGTCGGCTTGGTCGAGCCGCGCCCGATCGTGTGGGAGAACATCAGGTCCGAGATCGCGCGCACGACCCTTGCGCAGGAGCCGCATGTCGAGGCTGCACCGCCACCCATACCGGAATTGCCTTCGCTGGACATTGCCTCTTCGGAATCGTCGACGGCCGGCGTGCAGTCCCCGGAGCCGCAGCATCCCGAAGCGGAGCAGCCGCAGACATCGCGTGCCGAGCCCGACGCTATTCCGGACATCGCGCCGCAGTTCATGCCGCAGGTCCATGCTCCGGATCTCAACGTCGGCCGCGCGCCGCAGGCGCCGGCCGTCGAGGACGGCAATGTGATCCGTATCGAGGGGCGCGTGAAGCGCTGGCGCAACATCGCATCCGCCGTCGGCGCGCTTGCGGCCGCGCTGCTCGTGGCGCTGTCGCTTCAGATATTCCTCCCTGATGCGTTGCCGGGTGCCTTGCGTCCCGCGCCGCGCATCCAGACTGTGGAAGTGAAGACACCGGCCGCGCCGCTCGCCCCCTCCGCGCAATATGTCGCGCTGCTGCAGGGCCAGGGCGGCGGCCCCGCCTTCATTCTCACCATCGACGGCGCGACGCGGAATTTCACGGTCCGCAAGGTCGGCGCGACCCCGGAGCCCGGCAAGAGCTTCGAGCTCTGGCTGATCTCCGACAAGCTGCCGCGCCCGCGTTCGCTCGGCGTGATCGGTGCTAGCGATTTCACCGCGCGTCCGCTGCTGGCTTCCTACGATTTCGACGTCGTCAACGGCGCGACTTACGCCGTCACGGTCGAGCAGGCCGGCGGTTCGCCCAATGGCCAGCCGACCTCGGCGCCGGTGTTTTCCGGCAAGCTGATCGAAACCGTGCCGCCGGCGCAGCCGGCGAAGTAGCCCAACATTTCATCGTCCTGGCGAAGAGCGTCGTGGCCCGGATGGAGCGCAATCCGGACGACCACTGTCCGGCATTCCGCTCTGCTCCGAGCTACCAGCAGAAACTGTCGCCACGGTCCATCCTGTCGTCGTAATCCGACAAGTCCCGCCGATTCCCGCGCCCGATTTGAACCTGGCTGCACTTGGCGGCGTCAAATGCCCAGAATTTGAAGGCGGCGCCGCTGAGCGCGATGCCGGAGAGGGTGAGAAAATCAGATGGATGCAGTGAAGGCTCCCGGCATCTTCATTCACCAATATGCGGGGCTGCCGCACGGTCCGGAGTTCGAGCACTGGCGCGAGCGGGTCTTCGGGTCCTGCGGCCTCGATATCGCGCCGAGCCGGGGCGACAGCATCGACTGCCGGCTCCAGGTCAGCGTCGTCGACAACATCGCGCTCGCCATTCCCGAAGGCGCTTCCGCACAATATTCACGCACGCAGAGCCACCTTGCCGACGGCCGCGACGATGTCGTCCTGATTGCCGGACATGCGGGCCGCGTCCGCGTCGGGCAGAACGGTCACACCGTCGAACTCGCGCCGGCGCAGATGGTGCTCGCCGACATGAGCATCACCGGCACTGTCGGCCACACCGACGAGGAGCGCTTCACTACCATCCGCATGCCGCGCCGCGCGCTGCTCGACATCAATCCGCGCGCAGAGGAGAAGCTGTCGCAGGTGCTCTCCGACGGCGCGGTCGCCGAGACCATCTTCCGCTACCATGCGCTCGCCGCCAATCAGGCGCCGCATCTCGATGCGGTCGGGCAGCGTCTGACCGCGCAGCACATGATTGATCTCGTCGGTCTTCTGCTCGGGACCGACGCCGAGCATGCCAGCCTTGCGCGCGGACGCGGGCATGCGGCGGCCCGTCTCGATCTCATGCGCGCCGACGTGATGGCGGCGCTCGGCCGCAACGATCTCTGCCTGTCCGAGATCGCGACGCGCTCGGGCCTCAGCCCGCGCCAGGCGCAGCGCCTGTTCGAGCAGGCCGGCACGACCTTCACCGAATTCGTGCTGGAGCAGCGCCTGCTCCAGGCGCGCAAACTGCTCTGCGATCCCCGCGCCAGGACGCGCAAGATCAGCGACATCGCGCATTCCTCAGGCTTTTCCGATCTGTCCTATTTCAATCGCGCCTTCCGCAAGCGCTTCGGCGCGACGCCGTCGGAACTGCGCGAGGCGTGATCCGGCCGGTCTAATCTTGTCCGGCGCGTCAATGCTGCCGCAGTTGGTCAAGGCGGCCGAATGCGCTATATCTGGCTGCGGCGGATCGCTCGATCCGCATGTCGGTCGCTCGTATCGGCCGTTGGGAAAGCGCAGTAGGCGGACATGGCGCGTATCGTCGTGCTCGGCGCCGGGTTTGCAGGCCTGTGGGCGGCCATCGGCGCTGCGCGCAAGCGCGACGAGATCGGCGCGAACAGCGACATCGATATCCGTCTCGTCGACCGCAATCCCTATCACAACATCCGCGTCCGCAATTACGAGGCCGACCTCGGCGAGGTCGCGCTACCGCTGCCGCAACTGCTCGATCCGATCGGCGTCAGCCACGGCATCGGCGAAGTTGAAGCCATCGATCCGACACGACGTGAAATCTCGCTGGTCACGAGCGGCGGTGAGGAGAGGTTGGACTATGACCGCCTCGTGCTGGCGCTCGGCAGCGAGGTGATGCGTCCCGACATTCCAGGCCTTGCCGAGCACGCTTTCGACGTCGATACCTATGCCGCGGCGCTCCGCCTCGAGGATCATCTCGTCTCGCTTGGACGCAGCGTGCCGGCGCCGGGGCGTTCGACGGTGGTAGTGGTCGGCGCCGGCTTCACCGGCATCGAGGTCGCGGCCGAGATGCCCGCGAGGCTGACGCGTGCGGGCATCAGCGGCAGCCGCCGCATCGTCCTCGTCGATCCCAATCCAGCGGTCGGCGCCACCATCGGCGCGCAGGCGCGTCCCGTGATCGAGACGGCCTTGGCCTCGCTCGATGTCGAGATGCGGCTTGGTGTGCGCGTCGTCTCGGTCGAGGCTGCCGGCATGCGCCTGAGTTCGGGCGAGTTCATTTCGGCGCAGACGGTGATCTGGTGTGCCGGGCTCCGTGCAAGCCCCTTGGCGGCGAGCTTTCCGGACGCGCGCGATCGCCTCGGGCGCATCCTGGTCGATCCTTTCATGCGGGTTGCGGATGTCGGCGGTGTGTTCGCGGCCGGCGACGTTGCCTCGAGCGTGATCGACGGGCTGCATCCGACCGTGATGTCCTGCCAGTTCGCGCGCCCCATGGGCCGCTTCGCCGGTCACAACGTGGTGGCTGATCTCGCCGGTCTGCCGATGCTGCCGTTGCGGATCGACTGGTACGTGACCGTGCTCGATCTCGGCACCTGGGGCGCGCTCTACACGGAAGGCTGGAATCGTGAGGTGCGCGCCACCGGCGCGGCCGCGAAAGTGACCAAGGAGACGATCAACCGCAGGCGCATCTATCCGCCGCTCACGGGCAGCAGGGACGAGCTCTTCGCTGCCGCGGCGCCGACGGTGCAGACGCCGCCGCCGACGTACCGGGCGCGGTAGCCGCAAGCGCACTGTCATCGTCCGCGAAGGGGTGATCCAGTATTCCAAAAGGAATGGAAAACGAGCCGTCCGCGGCGCACTGGATTGTCCGCCTTTGCGGGGAATCGCAATTGTGACCGTCGTGGTATCGCTGGCTACATCCGCGCCGAATTCATTTCATTTTCCGCAACATACCTCAGACATGAGAAAGCGCCCGTGGGGGGCGGGCGCTTTCTGTAGTCGACTTGGGGTTGGGGTCGTCTACATATCCACGTGGCGACTTTGGGGGGCTGGTAAAGAGCCGCGTGAATTCACAAAACTCGTCAGGTCTCCTTAGCGAACGAGGGACGCGTTCGAACTGGTAATCACGACCGGCTGGCCGGCCTTGATGACGCGGGCGCTCTGGGTCAGGCCTTCATCCGAACCCGTGCGTGCCGTGATGCCGAGGCCGGCCACCACGATCCCTGCGACGAGGGCCACGACCACAATCTTCAGATGGGTCGCGCGGTCTGCGCTGTAGATCGAGTGGTTCATGGAAGCCTCCTGCCGCCATCTACCCGAAGTAGTCGCCAGCCCATTCAGGCAGGTTCATGCTTCCGGTGCCCAACAACCTAGTATTGGGAGGATTCGTTCCCAAGAGGCCATCACAAGAGCGTGACAGGACGTGAAAGGTCGCGATCAAAAGCGATCGTTGGTCATGCGATTATATAATTATTTCAACGATGTAATTACCTGTGAGGCGCCTTTTCGGCTTTTGGGCCACAAGCAGCCAAGAACTCAAAAACCATTTGCATGTGGCCAAAAAACACGCGGCTTCTTGAGCCAAATCAGATGCTTCCGACTGTTTTCAACCTCGCTCTAGGGTGGATTTCGGCCTGCGACAGCACGGTCGTCTGTGCCCGGAACCGTTCCACCAGGGAGCGGACGAAGGGACGAATTGCGGCAGAGGTGACCAGCACCGGCGCCTCGCCTTCGCGGGCGGCGCGCTCGAACGCCTCGCGCACGGCGGTCATGAACTCCGACAGTTTCGAGGGCTGCATCGCAAGGCTGCGCTCTTCGCCCTGGCCGATGATCGACTCGGCAAATGCCTGTTCCCAGCGTGCCGACAGCGCGATCAGCGGCAAATAGCCGTTGTAGGAGGTGTTCTGCGCGCAGATCTGCCGCGCCAGCCGGGCGCGGACATGCTCGACCATGGTCGCGGGATTGCGTGAGAAGGCGAGCGAGTCGGCGATGCCTTCGAGGATGGTCGAGAGATCGCGGATCGAGATGCGCTCGGCCAGCAGGAGTTGCAGCACGCGCTGGATGCCAGAGACCGTGACCTGTCCCGGCACGATGTCCTTGACCAGCTCGCTCTGCTCCTTCGGCAGCTCCTTGAGCAGCTTCTGCACCTCGCCATAAGAGAGCAGGTCCGACATGTTGGCCTTGAGCAGCTCGGTGAGGTGGGTCGAGAGCACGGTTGCGGCGTCGACCACGGTATAGCCCTTCAGCGAGGCCTCTTCCTTGAAGCTGGCGTCCACCCAGGTCGCAGGCAGGCCGAAGGTCGGCTCGGTGGTGTGAATGCCGGGCACCTGCACCTGGCTGCCGCCGGGGTCCATGACCATGAACTGGTTCGGCCAGATCTTGCCGGTGCCGGCGTCGACCTCCTTGATCTTGATGATGTAAGTGTTGGCCTCGAGCTGGACGTTGTCGAGGATGCGCACCGCCGGCATCACGAAACCCATCTCGACCGCGAGCGAGCGGCGCAGCGCCTTAATCTGCTCGGTGAGGCGGTCGGTGCCATCGGGGCCGTTGACCAGCGGCAGCAGGGCATAGCCGAGCTCGATCTTGAGGTCGTCGATCTTGAGCGCAGCCGAGATCGGCTCTTCGGCCGCAGCCGCGCCCGGCGCACCCGGCGTGCCCGGAGCAGGCGCGGCCTTGGCGGCTTCCTCGGCCTTGATGCTGATCCTCTTGTTGGTGCGCGCCTGCCAGGCGAGCGCGCCGGCGCCGGCGCCGAGCGCGAGGAAGGGGAGGGTCGGAATGCCCGGCAGCGCGGCTAGCACCAGCATCACCGCCGAGGACATGGCCAGCGCCTGCGGATAGCCGGAGAACTGCTTCATCAACGCCTTGTCGGCGGCGCCGGAGACGCCGGCCTTGGAGACAAGCAGGCCGGCCGCGGTCGAGACGATCAGCGCCGGCACCTGGGTGACGAGGCCGTCACCAACGGTCAGGAGCGTGTAGCTGCGGCCGGCGTCGGCGAATGACATGCCCTGCTGCGCCACGCCGATGATCATGCCGCCGACCACGTTGATGAAGACGATCAGCAGGCCGGCGATGGCATCGCCGCGCACGAACTTGGAGGCGCCGTCCATGGCACCGAAGAAGCCGCTCTCATCCTCCAGTTCCTTGCGTCGCTCCTTGGCGACCTTCTCGTCGATCAGGCCGGCGGAGAGGTCGGCGTCGATCGCCATCTGCTTGCCGGGCATGGCGTCGAGGTGGAAGCGGGCGGCGACCTCCGCGATGCGGCCCGAACCCTTGGTGATGACGACGAAGTTGACGATGATCAGGATGGCGAAGACGATGATGCCGATGACGAAATTGCCGCCCATCACGAAGCTGCCGAAGGCCTCGATGACGTGACCGGCGGCAGCCGTGCCCTCGTGCCCGTGCGACAGGATCAGCCGGGTCGAGGCCATGTTGAGCGACAGGCGCAGCATGGTCGAGATCAGCAGGATGGTCGGGAAGGCGGAGAATTCCAGCGGCGCCTGGATGAACAGCGACGTCATCAGGATCAGGATCGAGAGCGTGATCGAGATCGCCAGGAACAGGTCCAGCACGATCGCGGGCAGGGGGAGGATCAGCACCACCAGGATGGTGAGGATGCCGAGCGCCAGCGCGATATCGCCGCGCTTGAGGACGTTGACGATTTCGGAGACGGAGGGGATCCCGGGCCTTGCCCCGCCTACGCCTTGTCCCGCGGTGACATCGACCATGGTAGCTGCCTCCCCGCGCGACTGCCGTCCGCGCGCCCCAAACGTCTGCGCAGCGGCCGAGGGGCCGCCGTTCCGAAAGTGAGGCACCGCACTGGCGTCCACGGGGGCTCCCGTTCTACGCGGCTGACGACACTCGACTTCACCCGGCAATTTTTGCCCGGTGTATGGTTAGCAAAGTGTTAACGGAGGGTGCGGAAGAGCGAGGCGAGGGGTTTTTGGGAGTCATTTGCGGGGCGATGCGGAGCATCGAACCCGGAATTCTCGGGATTCCGGGTTCGGCTCTTCGAGCCGCTCCCGGAATGACGCAGAGAGAAAGCCGCCCCTACTTCCACTTCTCCATCTTGGTCACCGAGTAACCCGAGGCGGCCTCCTCGGCCTCGAAGGTCACCTTGTCGCCGACCTTCACCTGCTTCAGCATCGCGGGATCTTTGACGCGGTAGACCATGGTCATGGGTTCCTCCATGCCGAGGCTTTTCGCGGGGCCGTGCTTGAGCGTGATCTTGCCGGCGCCCTCGTCGATCTTCTTGACCTCGCCGCTGATCGAAGCGCCGGCCGCCAGGGCTCCAGTGGCACCGCCTAACGTCAGCGCCAGCGCAGCAGTGATACGGATGATGCGGTTCATGGCAGTCTCCCTTTTCGTTACTTCACGGTGACGTGGCCGACCATGCCGTAGTCGCGGTGGTCGGGAATCAGACAGGAAAATTCGAACGTGCCGGCCTTGCTGAACTTCCAGAGGATCTCGGCCGTCTTGTTCGGGGCGAGACGCACCCCGTTCGGATCGTCGTGCTGCATGTGCGGATGCTTCTTCATCTCCACCGCATGGGCGAGATTCTCCTTGGTGGTCGCGAGCAGGAATTCATGGTCCTCCTTGCCGACGTTGCGCAGGACGAAGCGAATCTGCTCGCCCCGTTTGACCTCGATCCTGGCGGGTGTGTAGTCCATCTCGTTCATCAGAATCTCGATGGTGCGCGCGGGCTTGTTGGGATTGCCGGGCTCGCCGGCCGAAAAGGCCCCGTGCCCGTGCTTGTCGTGGGCAAGAGCCGGCGCGGCCGAGAGCGCGGTCAGCGCCAGGGCGAGCCTGATCGTTTTCTTCATCGTCGTCTCCAGTTGGTGATTCATCGAACGCTCACATCTTGTGCTTCATTGGCGGACTGCCTGATTTTTGTCGTGCCGGCTCTGCGGCCGGCGGCGTGACCTCATAGGCGACGGTACCTTTCGGGAATTGGTAGGGGCCGGGATCGCGATAGTCGTCGCGTGCGAGCTCCTCGCGAATCTTCATCACCGTGAACATTCCGCCCATCTCAATCGGCCCGAACTGGCCGGTACCGGTCATCATCGGCAGCGTGTTGTCGGGCGCGGGCATCTCCATGTTGCCCATCGCCATGCCGGTCGAGCCCATCGCCATGCTGTCGGGCGCGAGCTTGCCGACGGCCTTGGCGAGATCCTTGCGCGATACGCCGATCAGGTTGCGCACGTCATGGCCCATCGCATTCATGGTGTGGTGCGACTTGTGGCAATGGAACGCCCAATCGCCGGGATTGTCCGCGAGCACGTCGAACACGCGCACCGCGCCGACCGGTACGTCCGTCGTCGTCGCCGGATATTGCGCGCTCTCGGGAATCCAGCCGCCGTCGGTGCAGGTCACGGCAAAGCTGTGGCCGTGCAGATGGATCGGATGATTGGTCATGCTGAGATTGCCGATGCGCACGCGCACCTTGTCGCCGAGCCTGACCGGCAGCGGATCAATGCCGGGAAACACCCGCGCGTTCCAGGTCCACATGTTGAAGTCGGTCATCTCGTTGACCTGCGGCAGGTAGGTGCCGGGATCGACGCGATAGGTGCTCATCACGAAGACGAAATCGCGGTCCACGGGCCGGAAGCTCGAATCGCGCGGATGCACGACGACCATGCCCATCATGCCCATCGCCATCTGCACCATTTCGTCGGAATGCGGGTGATACATGAAGGTTCCGCTCTTCTTCATCTCGAACTCATAGACGAAGGTTTTTCCCGGCTGGATATGCGGCTGGTTCAGCCCGCCGACACCATCCATGCCGCTGGGAATGATCATGCCGTGCCAGTGCACCGTGGTGTATTCGGGCAGCTTGTTGGTGACGAAGATGCGGAGCTTGTCGCCCTCGACGGCCTCGATGGTCGGGCCCGGCGACTGGCCGTTATAGCCCCACAAATTCACCTTCATGCCTTCGGCGAATTCGCGCACCACGGGCTCGGCGACGAGATGGAATTCCTTCCAATCGCCGTTCATGCGGAACGGCAGCGACCAGCCGTTCAGCGTGACCACGGGACGATAGTCCGGGCCGCTGATCGGATGCAGCGGCGGCTGCATCACCACCTTGTCCATATGCGCAGCCTCCGGAATCGAAGCGGCCTGGACGCGGCCCTGAATCGCGGAGGCGCTGACGAGCGCGGCAGTGCCCAAAAATCCTCGGCGGGAAAACATGCTGGCCTCCATCTCAGTGGCCGCCATCGGCAGGCGCTGCCGCGGCGATGGTGGTTGGATTGTCGCTGCCGGCTGCAGGGGAGCCGCCGCCATTGACGGCGGTCTGCAAGCCGGACTGCG
This sequence comes from Bradyrhizobium sp. 137, assembly GCF_023074095.1. Lineage (NCBI taxonomy): Bacteria > Pseudomonadati > Pseudomonadota > Alphaproteobacteria > Hyphomicrobiales > Nitrobacteraceae > Bradyrhizobium > Bradyrhizobium sp. 137. The sequence goes on along the minus strand of NZ_JADPKU010000063.1, from coordinate 270,527 downwards.
CGAGGAAGAATCGTTGCTTGGCGTCGATGGCGCCGCGCAGCGACGCGAGGCGCTGCCGTGCCTCGGTGAGCAGCGCAAATATGTCGACCTGCATACTGGAGAAGCGCAGCTGCATCTCCTCGGTGATGATTTTTCGCAAAGGGACGATCTCGCGCTGGTAGTGGCTGGCGATGTCGTAGCTGGAACGATAGATGCGATAAGCGTCGCGTGCTTCCGAACGCACATTGACGGCGCGCTCGGTGAGGCGGTTGAAGGCGAAGTTGTAGATCTCCGCCGCCTGCCGCACGCGCACCTCGCCGCCGTCGAAGAGCGGAATCTGGAACTGCACGTCGAAGCCGCGCTCGCGAAACGGGGGGCCTTCCGGATCCCGGGTGCGGCGGGAGATGCCGGCGAGATCGAGCAGGGTGACGAAGCGCGTCGCCTCGGTGAGGTTCAGCGACTTCGCCAGCGCTGTCAGCTCCAGCCGCGCGATCTGTAAGTCGATGCGATGTGCGACCGCGTCGGCTTCGATCGTGGGCAACGCGTGCGGGCGTCGCGGCAGCGGCGGTAATTGGTTGGGCAGGCGGAAGTCGAGGCCGCCGTCCCACAGCCCCATCAGGCGCGCGAGCCTTTCGCGGGCGCTTGCCGTCGTTTGCCGTGCAGTGGCGAGGTCGGCGGTGGTCTCGGCGTAAAACACCTGCTCGCGTGCTTGGTCGAGCTTGTTGAGTGAGCCGGTCTCACCGAGCTTGACCGCGAGCTGTGCGGTCGATTCCGCCGTCGCTTTCGCGTCGGTCAGCAGCACCACCATCTCGTTGCCGGCAACGGCGCGCCAATAAGCGCTGCGGACGTCGGCGGCGAGCCGCAGCGTTGCCAGTGCGGCGCGCAACTGGGCCTGGCGAAAGCGGTCGCGCGCGATGTCGGAGCGGAACGGCAGGGTGGCGAGCGCAAGGATATCGCCGACTACCTGGCGCTCGATCTCGCTGGCGCCATTGCCTGAGATCCGCGAGATCGAAAACACGGGATTGGGCGGCAGGCTCTGCTCGACCAGATCGGTCTCGGCGAGCGCCAGCTCGTTATAGGCCGCTTGCAATCCCTTGTTGTTGAGCAGCGCAATCTGCACGGCAGCATCTGCGGTCAATGTCCGCGACAGCAATTGGCGCACGCGCCCGTCAACCGCGCCGGCGCCCTCGGTTGTTCGCACGAAGGCGACGTCCTTGTTGATGCTCTGATTCGTCAGCTCCGAGACTGTCGTCATGCCGCTGTCGGGCGAGAACGCAGCACAGCCGGCAAGACCGGCCGCGCAAAGGCCGAGCGCGGCGAGAGCGAGCAGGGGGCGCGCGAGATGATGTATCATGGCGCGCTCCTACTGTTCTTGTTTTGGCTGCGGTGTGACCGCGTCGTTGCGGCCGCGCCATGGGGCCGGCGCCGCAGGCCGCAGGCTCGTGTAGGGCGCAATCGTCGACCGATAGCCGACAGACGCGACCTTGGCCGCGGGATCGGCAGGGTCCGCACTGGCGACGGGTATCGTTGCCGGCATGCAGCCGGACAACGCCAATGCGGCCAAGACCAGCGCCAAGGCCAGCAGCGGCCAATCGTGTCGAAAGTGTCGTCCACGCGCAGCGAGTGCTGCCGCGGACTTCGCCCCGGAAAGCGTAAGCATGATTCATCCCTGATCTGTCGTAAGACCACAGGCGCGCGCGCGGATGCGCTCGACCTGATGCCGTCGCGTCAGATCAGGCGATGGGAGGACGGTAGTGCAGGGGCGGCGCTGCGCTGTGCAGGATCGCCACGATCTCGGGTGCACAGGCGGAGACAGGCAGAAGCGGCTTGGCCACGCTGGGCAGATCGGCCGGCAGCGCGCTCACGCACATCATCGCGCAGCAGGGGCCGACTGTTCCCTTGCCGCCATGATGATGCGAGGCTGGCGCGTCCTGTTCGGCGGTCTGGTGATGCGTATGTGATCCGGCGTGGTGATGCGAGGTGCCGTCATGGGCGTGGCTGGCCGCCATCTGATGATGCGCCGGCACGAGGTCAGCCAGCACGGCCTCATCCAGGCAGGGCGCCGGGCCATTGCTCCAGGCGAGGCCTGCTGCCGGCGCGACCACGCAGAACAGATAGGCCAAGGCAACGAAGCGCCCCAGCTTGATCCGCATCGATCGTGTCAATCGCAGCAACATATTGCGTCGTTAAGTTCCCCGCGCGGCGGTGTTGCACACGCTGATTGCAAATTAATGACAAAACGCGCCTTCGCCAAGCTCCTTCTTACCGCAGTGCACCGCGCATGCCCAATATCGCGCCACGATGCTTGACCATAAAGCGTCCAGCGAACATGGTCCCGACCGTGCTTGCGCCAAATCACCCAGGACAGAGACCGGCCTCCTTCACGCCTGATTCCCGTCAGGCCTGGGTGCGGCTCGCGATTGCGCTTGTGATGGGCTCGATCGGCGCCGTCGGCATGTGGGCGGTCGTGGTCGTGATTCCCGTGGTGCAGGCGGAATTCGGTGCCACACGCGGCGCGGTGTCGCTGGCCTTCACGCTCATGATGTTCGGTTTCGGGCTGGGCGGCGTGATCGCCGGCAAGATCACCGACCGGTTCGGCATCGTGCCCGCGATGGCAATCAGCATCGCCTTCCTCGGCGTCGCCAATGTGCTCGCGGGCTTATCAACTCAGCTCTGGCAGTTCGTGGCGGCGTATTTCCTGATCGGCCTTGGCACCTCCGCGACCTTCGCGCCGCTGATGGCGGAAGCCTCGCATTGGTTCGAGCGCTATCGGGGGCTAGCCGTGACCATCGTCGCCAGTGGCAATTATGTCGCCGGCACGATGTGGCCGCCGATCGTGAGCTGGGGCACACAGACCGCCGGCTGGCGCTATACCCATATCGGCATCGGCATCGTCTGCGCGAGCACGATGGCACTTCTCGTCCTCGTCCTCCGCGCGCAGATGGGCGACGATCATATCCGCGATCACGCCAATGCACCGCCGCCCCAAGTCGATCTGAAGCTGTCGACCAACACACTGACGGTGCTGCTCTCGATTGCCAGCATCTCCTGCTGCGTCGCCATGGCGATGCCGCAGGTGCATATCGTCGCCTATTGCGGCGATCTCGGCTATGGCGTCGCGCGCGGCGCCGAGATGCTGTCGCTGATGATGGGCTGCGGCATCGTCAGCCGGATCGGCTCGGGCTATCTCGCCGACAAGATCGGCGGTATCCGCACGCTGCTGGTGGGATCGCTGGCGCAAGGCTTTGCGCTGGTGTTCTATTTGTTTTTCGACAGCCTCACCTCGCTTTATCTCATCTCCGCGATGTTCGGCCTGTTCCAGGGTGGTATCGTGCCGAGCTATGCCATCATCGTGCGCGAGGCGATGCCGGCGAGCGAAGCCGCGACGCGCGTCGGCATCGTGATCTTTGCGTCCGTGTTTGGCATGTCCTTCGGCGGCTGGGTGTCCGGCGTCATCTTCGATGCCACCGGCTCGTATGCCGCGGCGTTTGCGAACGGCGTGGCGTGGAACGCGCTGAACATCGGCATCGTCGTGTTGCTGCTGATCCGCTCGCGGATGAACGCGACAAAGGCTGGCCCGGGCTTTGCGACTTAGGCCTCCTGTCCAGCTTTCAGCAGCGAGCCTCCGGTGATCTTGTAGCCGCTGTCGGCTATCGCTTGCGCTTTGCGCCCGGCTTCGCGGGTTTGGCGGCGGCGCGCGTCCTGGCCTTGGTGCGGGGCTGCACCCGCAGCCCGTCCACGAACACATCGAGCATGCGCAGCACCGAGGACTGCCAGCCGGGCTGGTCGTGCATGTAGCACATGCCGATCAGGGCCCTGAGCAGGTCCTCCGGGCTGACATCGCCGCGCATCTGACCGGCTGCGACGGCGCGGTCGAGCAATGAGCCGATCGCCTTGGTCAGCCGCTCCATCGAGAAGGCGGCGAGTTCCGACGAGCTCTGATAGGTCAGCGCTAGCGCGGCCGACATGCCTTTCTTCGTGGCAACGAATTCGACGGCTGAGCGCAGCCACCGTCGCAGCGCGTCGACCGGATCGTTGGCGCTTCGCAGATGCTCGGCGAGCTCGCTGAGCTGCTCGACCTCGCGGCGGTAGACCGCCTCGAACAAATCCTCGCGTGTCGGGAAATGCCGGTAGAGCGTGCCGATGCCGACGCCGGCACGCTTTGCCACAGCTTCGAGGCTCGCCTCCGGGCCGCCCGCGCTGAACACGGCTTTCGCGGCTTCGAGCACGCGCTCGCGATTGCGCACGGCATCGGCGCGGGGCTTCCGGGTCTGGTCGGTCTGGTCGTCCATGCCGGCAGTGTAGATCACGAATTGGTTAGATTGAACCCTGGCTAGCTGCATCGCCTTGTTTGCGCACGGGCTTTGACGAATTCCAATATTTTCGCGACGGCCCTTGTTAAGCGGAGGGTGCCTCCGTATCTTCCCTCGAGTGTTGGCCCGGCTCCCGCCTGGCCGATGTGTATCGGCCGCGGCCACGGCGGTGGCACGCTGCGCGATGACTCATGACCAAATCTGATCGGAGCCTTGTATGAACCACTCCATCAGCCTCACCGTGAACGGTGTGCGGCGCGACTTCGACCTCGACGACCCGCGCGTCACGCTGCTCGATCTTCTGCGTGAGCGCCTCCATCTGACCGGAACCAAGAAGGGATGCGACCGCGGCCAGTGCGGCGCCTGCACCATTCTCGTCGACGGCAAGCGCATCAATTCCTGCCTCGCGCTCGCCATCAGTCATGATGGCGCCGACATTCTCACCATTGAAGGCGTTGCGCGCGGCGACCAGCTTCATCCCGTGCAGGCCGCCTTCATCGCCCACGACGGCTTCCAGTGCGGCTTCTGCACGCCCGGCCAGATCATGAGCGCCATCGGCATGATGAGTGAAGCGCAGGCCGGCAACGATCCCGAGCGCATCCGCGAATGCATGAGCGGCAATCTGTGCCGCTGCGGCGCCTATGCCGGCATCGTCGATGCCGTGCTTGACGCACAAGCACGCATGGACGAATCCAATCAGAGGCGCTCCGCATGAAGCCGTTCGATTATGTCAGGCCCGGCACGGTTGCCGAGGCCATTGCCGCCGCGGCCCAGCCGGGCGCCGTCTATCTCGCCGCCGGCACCAATCTGCTCGATCTGATGAAGGGCGGCGTCAGCCGTCCGAATCGTCTCGTCGACGTCACGCATCTTGATGGACTCGATCGGATCGAACGTCTCGCCGACGGGTCGTTGCGCGTCGGCGCGCTCGTCAGCAACGCCGATCTCGCGCATGATTCCGAATTCGCGAGATCGTATCCCGCGGTCGCCGAAGCGCTCCTCTCCGGTGCATCCGCGCAGTTGCGCAACGCAGCCACGGTCGGCGGCAATCTCTTGCAACGGACGCGCTGCACGTATTTCTATGACACGGCGAGCCGTTGCAACAAGCGCGAGGCCGGCCGCGGCTGCGACGCCCGCGACGGCGAGAACCGCAGTCACGCCGTGCTCGGCTGGAGCGAGAGCTGCATTGCCACGCATCCGTCCGATTTCTGCGTCCCGCTGGTCGCACTCGACGCCGTTGTCGAGATCGAGGGCAGGACCGGCCGGCGCGAGATCGCGCTCGACGAACTGCACCGCCTGCCCGGCAACACCCCGGAGCGCGATACGGCGCTCGAACCCGGCGACCTCATCATTGCGCTGCGCCTGCCGCCTGCGGCGCGCAGCTTTGCCGCGCATGCGCGCTATCTCAAGGTTCGTGAGCGTACGTCTTATGCCTTTGCCGTGGTATCGGCTGCGGCCGCGTTGCGGATCGAGAACGGCAAGATCGCCGAGGCGCGGCTTGCGCTTGGCGGCGTCGCGGCAAAGCCCTGGCGTGCCCGCGCCGCGGAGGACGTTCTCAGGAGTGTCGCGCCCACGGCCGACGCCTTCCGGGACGCCGCCTGGCGCGCGCTCGCTGATGCAAAGCCGTCCGGTGACAATGCTTACAAGATCGAGCTCGCGCGCCGTATTCTCGTGCGCGCGTTGACCCTGGCCGCGGCGGGCACGCCCGCGCGCCTGCCGGCGCTGCCGGCCTCTCCCTTTGCTTCGACTTCCGGAGCCGTCCATGCCTGAGCTCAATCTCACGAGTGCGCCCGCCCATCTGCGCCACGGCTCGAATATCGGCCAACCGCTGACGCGCCGTGACGGCGTCCTCAAGGTCACGGGGCGAGCGACCTATGCCGCCGACAATCATCCGCCCGGTATGCTGTTTGCGGTGATGGCCGTGGCCAGTATCGCGCGGGGTCACGTGATCTCGCTCGACGTCGCCGCCGCCAAGCGCCATCCCGGCGTCGTGGACGTCATGACCCCCGACCACAAGCCAGCGCTCGCGATCGACCCGGACATCAAGACCAACCCGTTCGTGTTTCGGATGGAGGTGTTGCAGAGCAATGAGGTCCGCTACGCCAACCAGCCGATCGCCGTCGTGATCGCGGAGACGCTGGAGGCCGCAACGGAAGGCGCGGCGCTGCTGGCGCCGCGATACGAGACGCTGCCCCCGCTTGTCGGCCTCGACGCCGGCGAAAGCTTCGTGCCGCCGGTGGTCGGCGTCGGCAACCCCGCGGCGCATCACCACGGCGATGTCGAGGCGGGCCTTGCCTCTGCCGAGAAGCAGATCGACGCGGTTTACGAGACGAGGCCGCAATATCACAACGCGATGGAGCCGCACGCGATCGTGGCGCATTGGGACGGCGATACACTCTCCATTGACACGCCGAGCCAGGCCATGGTGATGGCCCGCGCGCGCGTCGCCGAGCTGTTCGGCCTCGCGCCCGAGAAGATTCACATCCGCAGCCCCTTTCTCGGTGGCGGCTTCGGGTCGAAGGGATTCTTGACCGGTCCGCAGATCCTCGGCTTGATGGCGGCGAAGCTGGTCGGCAGGCCGGTCAAGCTCGTGCTGCGCCGTGAGCAAATGTATGGCCCGGTCGGTCACCGTGCGCCGACGCGCCAGCGGCTGCGCATCGGCGCGAACGGCGAGGGGCGCCTGACCGCGCTCGATCATCACGCCAGAACCGTATCGAGCACGTTCGATGATTTTTACGAGCCCGCGGCCGATGCCTCGCACACGCTCTATGCGGCGCCTGCAATCCGCACCACACATGACGCGGTCCGCGTCAACACCGGCACGCCGTTGTTCATGCGCGCGCCTGGCGAGGCGACGGGATCGATCGCGCTCGAAAGTGCGATCGACGAGATGGCCTGGGCCTGCAGCATGGATCCGCTCGCTTTCCGCCTGAGGAACTATGCCGAGGTCGAGCCGATCACCGGAAAACCGTTCTCGTCCAAGGCGCTGCGCGCCTGCTACGAGCAGGGCGCGGCGCGGTTTGGCTGGGCGAAGCGTCCGCTGCCGCCACGGCAGATGCGCGACGGTGCCGGCCTGCTGGTCGGCTGGGGCATGGGCACCGCGACCTTCCCGGCGCTGATGTTCCAGGCCGAAGCGCGCGCGGTGATCCGCCGTGATGGCTCCGGCGCCATGGAGATCGGCGCGCATGACATGGGGCAGGGCGCCTGGACCGCGCTGGCCCAGATCGCGGCCGACGAACTCGGGCTCGACATCGACCGCGTGGAATTCAAGGCCGGTAGCTCGGACCTGCCCGACGCGGGCATCGCTGGTGGCTCGGCGCACACGGCGACCGCGGGTGCGGCGATCCATAGCGCCGGGGCGGCCGTGATTGCAAAGCTCGCCGATCTCGCCACCAATGACGAGCGCTCGCCGCTGTTCGGCGCCGGCAATGCCGGCGTAGTTGCGCGCGACGGAAAGCTGTTTCGACGCGACGACGAAAGCCGTGGCGAGAGCTATGCCGAGATCCTGGCCCGCGCTGGCATCTCCGAGGTCGAGGCGCGCGGCACCGGCGCGCCGAACCCTGCGGCGCTGGAGGAATTCGCCATGCATGCCCACGGCGCGGTGTTCGCTGAGGTGAAGGTCGATCCCGAGCTGGGTCAGGTCCGGGTCACCCGCATGGTTGGCGCCTTCGCGGCGGGACGCATCGTCAATCCGCGGATGGTGCAGAGCCAGCTGTTCGGCGGCATGATCTGGGGTCTGTCCTTCGCGCTGCACGAGGAGGCCATCACCGACCGCCGTACCGGCCGCATCATGAACGCCAATCTCGGCGAGTACCACATCCCCGTGAATGCCGACGTGCCGCCGCTCGACGTGATCACGGTCGAGGAGCATGACCCCCACGTCAATGCGCTGGGCATCAAGGGTGTCGGCGAGATCGGCATCACCGGCAGCGCCGGCGCGGTCGCCAACGCGGTCTGGCATGCGACCGGCGTGCGTGTCCGCCGCTTCCCGATCCGGATCGAGGAGTTGCTGACGCAGCGTTGAGGCTTCTTCTTGACCTCTCCCGCTTGCGGGAGAGGTCGGCGCGAAGCGCCGGGTGAGGGCTTTCTCCGCAGAGAGAATCTTTCGGCGGAGACACCCTCTCACCAACCCTCTCCCGCAAACGGGAGAGGGGGCGAACCGCCCGTATCAGAACGTCGGTGGCGTGCAGGCCGAGATCACTTCGCACGGCTTGCCGCCGACGCAGCGGAAGCGATGCGGGCGGCGGCTCTCGAAATAATAGGCATCGCCCGGGTTGAGGATGCGCCGCTCGTCCTCCACGGTGACTTCGAGCTTTCCGGAGATCACGATGCCGCCTTCCTCGCCGTCATGGACGAGGTGGACGCGCCCGGTGTCGCTGCCGGGCTCGTAGCGCTCCTTCAGGATCTGGAGGCTGCGGCCGAACAGATTGTCGCCGACTTGCCGGTAGGAGATCGGCTTCTTGCCGACCTCGGTCAGTTCCTCCGCGCGGTAGAAGATCTTGCGCCTCGACTCCGGCTCCAGCGCGAAGAACTCGGCGAGCCCCATCGGGATGCCGTCAAGGATGCGCTTGAGCGCGCCGACCGAGGGGTTCATCTGGTTGGATTCGATCAGCGAGATCGTCGAATTGGTGACGCCGGCACGTTTTGCCAGCTCACGCTGCGACAGCTTGTTGCGCGCCCGGATGAATCGCAGCCGTCCACCGATGTCGACGCTCATGCCTTGGTCCTTGCCTTGGTCCGTGTTGCAAGTGTTGCGGATCGCGCAAATATGGACCGGCAGCTCCAATTAAATCAATGGCTTGCAGCTGATCAGAAAAGGACTTGTTGCGCTTTGCAAGCCGTGGCTCTGCTGGCAGGTCAGCAAAGGAGCGCGGCCGTGACCCTTCATCAGATTCCGAACACTATCAAGACCGACTCGTTCTGGATGCCGTTCACGGCCAACCGTCAGTTCAAGAAGGCGCCCCGCCTGTTCTCCTCGGCCGAGGGCATGCACTACACCACCGTCGATGGCCGCAAGGTGATCGATGGCTCCGCCGGCCTGTGGTGCGTCAATGCTGGCCATGGCCGCAAGCAGATTGCGGCTGCGGTCGAGCGCCAGCTCATGACGCTGGACTTCGCGCCGTCGTTCCAGATGGGCCATCCGCTGGCGTTCGATTTCGCCGAGCGTCTCGCCGAGATCGCGCCGAAGGGCCTCGATCGGGTCTTCTTCACCAACTCCGGCTCCGAGTCGGTCGACACCGCGCTGAAGATCGCGCTGGCCTATCACCGCGCCAACGGTCAGGCGAGCCGCACCCGCCTGATCGGCCGCGAGCGCGGCTATCACGGCGTCGGCTTCGGCGGCACCTCGGTTGGCGGCATGGTCGCCAATCGCCGCGCCTTCGCCACCCTGCTGCCGGGCGTCGACCATATCCGTCACACCCACGATCTCACCCGCAACGCCTTCGCCAAGGATCAGCCTGAGCACGGCGCCGAGCTTGCCGACGATCTCGAGCGCCTTGTCGGCCTGCACGGTGGCGAGACGATCGCCGCCGTCATCGTCGAGCCGGTGCCGGGTTCGACTGCGGTGCTGCCGCCGCCGAAGGGCTATCTCCAGCGCCTGCGCGAGATTTGCGACAAGCACGGCATTCTCCTGATCTTCGACGAGGTCATCACCGGCTTCGGCCGGCTGGGCACGCCGTTTGCCGCCAACTTCTTCGGCGTCACGCCGGACCTGATGACGACGGCCAAGGGCATCACCAACGGCACCATTCCCTGCGGCGCGGTGTTCGCGAGCCGCAAGGTACATGACGGCCTGATGGTCGGCCCCGAGAACCAGATGGAGCTGTTCCACGGCTACACTTATTCCGCGCATCCGACCGCCTGCGCCGCCGGCATCGCGACGCTCGACATCTACAAGGATGAAGGCCTGCTCACGCGCGGCGCGTCGATCGCCGAATATTGGCGCGATGCGCTGCATTCGCTGAAGGGGCTGCCGAACGTCGTCGACATCCGCAATTGCGGCCTGATGGGCGCGGTCGAGCTCGCGCCGCGCGACGGCGTCATCGGCGCGCGCGGCTATGACGTGATGGTCGACTGCTTCAACACCGGGCTTTACCTGCGCATGAGCGGCGACAGCTTCGCGATGTCGCCGCCGCTCATCGTCGAGAAGAGCCACATCGACCAGATGGTCTCGATCCTCGGCGATGCCATCAAGAAGGTGGCCTGATAATTGCTCCCGCGGTTCACGGAGTTTCTTCTTGCAGCGGCGCGCGTGATGCCGCGGGAGTTTGACGAAGCGTGAAAGTCTTGATCCTCGGCAGCGGTGTCATCGGTGTCACCTCTGCCTATTATCTTGCGCGTGCTGGTCATGAGGTGACGGTCGTCGACCGCCAGCCGGAGCCGGCGCTGGAGACCTCTTTCGCCAATGCCGGCGAGGTGTCGCCCGGCTATTCCTCGCCCTGGGCCGGCCCAGGCGTGCCGGTGAAGGCCGTCAAGTGGTTGTTGATGAAGCACGGCCCGCTGGTGATCCGGCCGAAGCTTGATCCTGTCATGTGGGTCTGGCTGCTCAAGCTGCTGCGCAACTGCACCAGCGCGCGCTATGCGGTCAACAAGAGCCGGATGATCCCGATCGCGGAATACAGCCGCGATTCCTTGCGCGATCTGCGCCGCGACATCGGTATTCAGTATGACGAACGCTCGCAGGGAACGCTGCAGCTGTTCCGCTATCAGGCGCAGCTCGATGGCACGGCTGAGGACATCGCCGTGCTCAAGCAGTACGGCGTGCCTTTCGAGTTGCTGAGCCGCGAGGGCTGCATCGCGGTCGAGCCGGCGCTCGGCGGCGTGAAGGAGAAGTTCGTCGGCGGGCTTCGCTTGCCCCAGGATGAGACCGGCGACTGCCACATGTTCACGCAGGCGCTGGCCAAGCATGCCGAGGCGCTCGGCGTTCGCTTCATGTTCAACACGAGCATCGATCGCATCGTCACCGACGGCGCGCGGGTCAGCAGTGTCGCGACCAGTGCCGGCCTGTTGCAGGCAGACGCTTACGTCCTCGCGCTCGGAAGCTGGTCGTCGCGGCTCCTGGCTCCGCTCGGCATTTCGCTCCCGGTCTATCCGGTGAAGGGCTATTCGATCACGGTGCCGATCAAGGACGCCTCCGGCGCGCCGGAATCCACCGTGATGGACGAGAGCTACAAGGTCGCGATCACCCGCCTCGGCAATCGCATCCGCGTCGGCGGCACCGCGGAAATCTCCGGCTATTCGAGCAAGCTCTACGATGCACGCCGCGCCACGCTCGATCATTCGCTGACCGACCTGTTTCCACGCGGCGGCGATCTCGCCAAGGCGACCTTCTGGAGCGGCCTGCGCCCGATGACGCCGGACGGCCCGCCCGTGATCGGCCCAACGCAATACGCCAACCTCCACCTCAACACCGGCCACGGCACGCTCGGCTGGACCATGGCCTGCGGCTCGGGGCGCGTGCTCGCTGACATGCTGTCGGGCCGGAAGCCGGACATCGACGTCAGCGCGCTGACGGTGGACCGGTACGCGCATCGGTTTGGGTGAAGCTCCATCCGCTCGTCATTGCGAGCGCAGCGAAGCAATCCAGTATCTTTCCGTGGCGACACTCTGGATTACTTCGTCGCAAGGGCTCCTCGCAATGACGATGTGGAGGCGGCGCGGCTCATTTCTCTCAACGCCGAGTGCGGCGAGAGAGGCGAAACACGGGGCTTACCCCGCCCCCGTCACGCAATTCACCCACAGCACCACGGCCTTGGCATCCTGCGCAGGATTGGAAAACCGGTGCGGCCGGCGGCTCGCGAAGCGAAAGCTGTCGCCGGTCTTCAGCGACCACGTCTCGCTGTCTACCGTCAGCATCATCTCACCTTCGAGCACGAGCCCGGCCTCCTCGCCATCATGGGTGTAGAGTTCGTCGCCCGTCGAGCCGCCGGGCTCCAGATGCACCAGGAACAGATTGAGCTTGTTGTCGGCACTCGCCGGACTCAGCAATTGCTTTGAGACGCCGCTGCGCCAGAGCTTCAGCTCGGGCCGCTGAAGCCCGCGCGTCACCACCTGGTCCGATCCGCCGTCGGCGCTCGGGCTCGCGCCGAACAGTGCGGCGATGCCGACGCCGAACACGTCTGCGAGCGTCGCCAGCACGCGCAGCGAGGGTGACGACATGCCGCGCTCGATCTGGCTGAGGAAGCCGATCGAAAGTGAGGTGCGCGCCGCGACCGTTTCCAACGAAAACTGCCTGACGTGCCGGAGATCCCTGATGCGGCGGCCAACCGCGACGTCCATCGCGGGCTCGGCCGGTTTCATGGCAGCCTTGGTGCTGGCTTTGGCCGTTAGCTTCTTCGCCGCCCTCGCGGCCGGTTTGCGCATTCTTTTGCCACCGCTCACGTCAGACCGCTTCCTTCATGTGCATGAAAACCGCTTGCGCGAGCCGCGAAAGTGTGACCAAATTTTCATATCGGTGAAAATAGGCCGAAACGGCGTAGCCCGCAACGTCTCCTGCAACGTGTGATGGCGACATTCGCGAGCGCCGCCATCGGCTAGGCCCAAAGGGGGATGCGATGAAGCGTTTTGGTCTGGCCGCGATCGCGGCATTGGCAATTGCAGCCGCAGCTCCGGCCTCGGCCCAGCAGGTGCTGAAAGTCGGCTCGACGCCGACAGGCATTCCCTTCACCTTCCTCGACACCAAGACCAATACCATTCAAGGCATCATGGTCGATCTCGTCACCGAGATCGGCAAGGATGCCGGTTTCAACGTGCAGATCGAGCCGATGCAGTTCTCGGCGCTGATTCCGTCGCTGACCTCGAGCAAGATCGACATTATCGCCGCTGCGATGTTCATCACGCCCCCGCGCAAGGAGGTCGTCGACTTCTCCGACCCGATCTACACTTACGGCGAGGGCCTCGTCGTGCCGAAGAGCGACACCAAGGCCTATGCGTCTCAGGAAGATCTGAAGGGTGAGACCGTGGGCGCCCAGGTCGGCACCGCCTTCGTTGACGCGCTGAAGAAGTCCGGCCTGTTCGCCGAGGTCAAAGCCTACGACACCATTCCCGACATCCTGCGCGACGTGAACACGGGCCGCCTCAAGGCCGGCTATGCCGACTATCCGATCCTCGCCTACAATCTGAAACAGGGCGGCTTCCCCGAGGTGCGCCTGGTCGACGGCTACAAGCCCGTCACGGTCGGCTCGGTCGGCATTGGCGTGCGCAAGGGCGAGACCGCGCTGCTCGGCAAGATCAACGCCTCGCTCGCGAAGCTCAAGGCCAACGGAACCATTGCCAAGATCCTGGATAAATGGGGTCTGAAGGCGCAAGGTTGATCGATGAAGGCTGGCCGATGAAAGGCTTCTGGCGCGACGCCGTCGAGTTCTTCCCGATCCTGTTGAACGGCGTCGCGCTGACGATCATCGTCACGGTCGGCTCCCTGCTGCTCTCGACGGTGCTCGGCCTCGTCTGGGCGATGATGCGGGTCTCGGGTATCAAGGTGCTGTCGATGCTCAGCGCCAGCCTGATCAATGTGATCCGCGGCATCCCGATCATCGTGCTGTTGTTCTATCTTTACTTCGTGATGCCGGATCTCGGCGTCACGTTGTCGGCCTTGCAGGCCGCAATCCTCGGGCTCGGCATCGCCTATTCGGCCTATCAGGCCGAGAATTTCCGCGCCGGCATCGAGGCGATTGACAAGGGGCAGATCGAAGCGGCGCAGTCGATCGGCATGGGCTGGTGGCTGACGATGCGCCGCGTTGTGCTGCCGCAGGCGGTCCGCATCGTGCTGCCTCCCTACGGCAACGTCATGATCATGATGCTGAAGGATTCCTCGCAGGCCTCCACCATCACCGTCGCCGAGCTTGCCCTGCAAGGCAAGCTGATCGCCTCGTCGACGTTCAAGAACACCAGCGTGTTCACCCTTGTTGCGCTGATGTATCTCACCATGAGCATTCCCTTGATCCTGCTGGTCCGTCACTTCGAGAAGCGGGCCGGCAAGCGATGATCGAACTGAATGACGTCCACAAGAGCTTTGGCAAAGTCGAGGTGCTCAAGGGCATCACGGCCTCCGTTCAGAAGGGCGAGGTGGTCTGCATCATCGGGCCATCAGGCTCCGGCAAGTCGACCATTTTGCGCTGTATCAACGGCCTCGAAAGCTACGACCGCGGCGAGATCAGCGTCGAGGGATTGAAGGTCGACCGCGACGCGCCGTCGATCGTGAACATCCGTACCCGGGTCTCGATGGTGTTTCAGCGCTTCAACCTGTTTCCACACCGCACGGCGCTGGAGAACGTGATCGAGGGGCCGCTGTATGTGAAGAAGGAGCCGCGTGCGCAAGCGTTGGAACGCGGCCGCGCGCTGCTCGCCCAGGTCGGGCTCGCCGAGAAGGCCGATGCGCATCCGCCGCAACTCTCGGGCGGCCAGCAGCAGCGCGTCGCGATCGCGCGGGCGCTGGCGATGCAGCCCAAGGCGATCCTGTTCGACGAGCCGACCTCGGCCCTCGACCCTGAACTGGTCGGCGACGTCCTCGGCGTGATGCGCAAGCTCGCCGACGACGGCATGACCATGGTCGTCGTCACCCACGAGATGGGCTTTGCCCGCGACGTCGCCGACCGCGTGCTGTTCATCGACGGCGGCGTCATCGTCGAGCAGGGGCCGGCCAAGGCGCTGCTCAACCAACCCCAGCATCCGCGCACGCAGGATTTTTTGCGCCGTGTGCTGCATCCGCTCTGATCGGTGTTCGCCATGAACGCGCGCCTGCCTCTGCCGCCCTCTGTCTATGCCGACACCGCCATCGCGCCCGTCGCCACGCCGCCGCTCGATGTCGACAACACCGCCTCCGTCGCGATCGTCGGCGGCGGCTATACCGGCCTGTCCACGGCGTTGCATCTGGCCGAGCAGGGTGTCGAGGCATTGGTGCTGGAGGCGCAGGAGCCCGGCTGGGGCGCGTCCGGCAACAATGGCGGCCACACCAATCCCGGATTGAAGCACGATCCCGATCAGATCGAGGCCGATTTCGGCGCAGATCTCGGCCGCCGCATGATCGACTTCTCCTACGGCACCACGAACTTCACCCACGAATTGATCCGCCGTTACCAGATTCCCTGCGAGGCGCGGCAGAACGGCACGCTGCGCGCCGCCTATAACGAGGCCAGCGCCGCCGCGATCGAGAACACCGCGCAGCAATGCATCCGCCGCGGCATGCCGGTGTCATTCCTGAATCGCGAGCAGTTGCGCGTGATGACCGGCACCGATCGCTATATCGGGGCGATGCTGGACACGCGTGGCGGCGATCTGCATCCTCTCAGCTATGCTCGCGGCCTCGCGCGCGCGGCGATCTCGGCCGGCGCGAGGGTTTTTGGTGAGACGCCGGCGCTGTCGCTGCGCCGCGACGGCACGCGCTGGCGCATCGCGACGCCGCGCGCGATCGTGCATGCCGAAAAAGTCCTGCTCGCCACCAACGGCTTCACCGACGATCTCTGGCCGGCACTTCGACGCACCATCGTGCCGGTGTTTTCCTCGATCGCCGCTACTGCGCCGCTCTCGGACGCTGTCGCGCGCTCGATCATGCCGACACGTCCCGTGCTCTACGAGAGCGGCTATATCACGGTCTATTACCGCATCGATCAGCAGAACCGCCTGTTGATGGGCGGCCGCGGCCCGATGCGTTGGATAAAGTCGCCGAACGACGTCGCCTACCTCATGCGCTACGCCGAGCGGCTATGGCCGCAGCTCAAGGGCGTCGCCTGGACGCATGGCTGGAACAGCCGGCTCGCGATCACCGGCGATCATTATCCGCATGTGCATGAGCCCGCGGAGAACATCCTGATCTCGCTCGGCTGCAACGGCCGCGGCGTTGCGCTCTCCACCGCGATGGGCGCACAGCTCGCGCGCAGGCTGATCGGCGGGCCAAAGGTGGAGATCGACATGCCCATCACGGGCATCAAGCCGATCCCGATGCACGCGTTCTGGCCGCTCGGCGTGACGAGCGCCGTCATCGCGGGCCGCATGAGAGATCGGTTAGGCATATAGATCGGTTAGGGATTTGGAGAAGGCGCCGCCGAGGCAGCGCCTTGCTCGATCCGATGTTCAGCAGCGGCCCTGTTTCCACAGGCCGGGCGGGCAGCCCATGCCGCGCCAGCCGACCTTGCGCCCGTGGTACCATCCCGGCGGCGTGCCATGGTGATGATGGCCCATCGCGTGACCATGGCCATGACCGTGCCCGTGTCCATGACCATGTCCATGACCGCCCTTGGCCAGGGCAGGGCCGGCAAATGTGAGGCCGGCTGCAACGATCAGCGACGCGGCGAGCGCAAGTTTCTTCATCATGTCCTCCACTGGGGCGAGCGCATTTGTCCGTTCAATGAACGAACGGTGGGCAGGTAAGTTCCCTGCCAATGTGGAGAAGTCGTGACGCTCGCGCAGATGCGCAATCGCGCACCAGTTCGATCCGCGTTAGCACATTGCATCCGTGCGCTCAGCCTTCCACCACCGCTTCGGCCCACGGTTGGAAAATCTCGACCGCGCCCGAATTGGTCTCGCCCTCGCGCATCACCACGCTCGGGCAGGCGAACTTCATCGGTAGCGCCTGCACCTGGGTCTCCTGATAGTCGAATCGCGCCGCCAGCGTCTTGCGCGCGTCCGCCGGCAGGCGGGCATCACCGATAACGACCGGGCCTTCGCTGGCGTCGATGCGCGGCTGGTGGATGGCGGCATCGAGGTCCATACCAAAATCCATCGCAAAGGAGACGAGTTGCATCACCGCCGGCAGGATGCGGCGGCCGCCGGAGGCGCCGACCGCGAGGCGCTTGCCATCCGGGGTCTCGGCGATGACGGGCGTGTAGTTGGTGAGACAACGCTTGCCAGGTGCGAGCGAGTTGGTGGTGCCAGGTGTCGGATCGAACCACATGATGCCGTTGTTCATGGGGATGCCGGTGTGCGGCGTGACATATTTCGAGCCGAAGGTGGACAGCAGCGTCTGCGTCACCGCGGCCATGTTGCCGTGGCGGTCGACCACGGAGAAGTGGGTGGTGCAGGCCGGCGCCAGGTATTCCGCGCCGAGCGAGCGCTTGCCATCGGCATCGCCCATGTCGCCCAGCCGCTGGCGATAGGCCGATTGCAGCGCCAGCGCATATTCGGCGTAGGCGGCCGCGTCCGGTGTGCCGCCCGGCTTCAGATTCTGCTGCAACAGGCGTAGCGCATGCGCCATCGTCGGTCCGGCAGTGAGCTCCGGCGTCGCAAACACCTTGCCGCCGCGATAGGGGATCGCCAGCGGCTCGCGCAGGTGGCTGCGGAACGCGGCGAGATCCTCCGTCGATAGCGAGCCGCCGTCGGCCTTGATGTCGGATGCAATGCTTCTTGCGAGGTCACCCTCGTAAAAATCGCGGGGGCCAGCGGCTGCGAGATGGGCCAGCGTCGCCTTCAGCTTGTCCTGCGGCAGCCGCGTCTCGGCCTTGATGCCCCAGGGCGCATTCGGCGGCAGGCCGTCCCTCAGGAAGATGTCCGCGCTGGCGGGATAGCGCCGGAGCTCAGCGGCGGAGCTCGCGATCATGAGCGTCGTCCACCAGTCGACCAGCAGACCTTCGCCGGCGATCGTCGCAGCGGGCGCGACCAGATCCTTCCACGGCATCCTGGCGTGGCGGCGATGCGCTTCCTCCATGCCGGCGACGACGCCGGGCACCGCGATCGAGCCAGGCCCGTGAATGTTGCGATCGTCCTCTACCCGCGGCCAGGGGAACAGGTCGGAGGCCGCGCCTTCGCCCGTAATCGGATAGTCGGCGACGCGCAGGCTCTGCGGTGCGCACATGCCGTAGTCGATCACTTCGTAGCGATTGTCCTTGGCGCGGTAGAGCACCATCGCGCCGCCGCCGCCCATGCCGCTCATCCAGGGCTCCAGCACGTTCAGCGCGAAGGTGGTAGCGACGACGGCGTCGACACAGTCGCCGCCTGCCGCTAGCACCTCTGCGCCGACCTCGGCCGCCCGCCGCGATTGCGCGGCGACGATGCCGCCCTTGGCTCTGACTGCGGGTTTGCGGATGTGCTGGGCGCGGCTGAACTGGTGAGGCATGATGTCGTCTTTGTCTTCGGTTGTCTTGGCTGGCTAGGCGCGCGGACAATGGCACACTGCCGCCAACGAGAACATCCAAAGCGAGGAGCGACATGGCTGGTGTGAGGCAGACGCGGGATGGTGCGGGGTGGCGACCGCCTACCAAGCCCTCATGCCCGGGCTTGGCCCGGGCATCCAGGTCTCCCGCAAGCGGCCCAAGAACGTCGATGGCCGGGACGAGCCCGGCCATGAAAGACACAGCGAATAAGGACGACGCGGCGACCGCTCAGAGCGAGCGGTTCAACCGGCTGGCCTGATACTTGGCACGCCATTTCGGGCCCGGCCCGCGCATGTAGTGAAGCTCGGGGCGGTACGGGTCGCCGGCGACCCGGATCAGGGTCTGCCATTTCATGGCGACGAAGTTCAGGGGCTGGCGAAGGAGGCTCAGTGAAGGGAGCAACATCGGCATCACCTCAATGCGGCTTGCCGAGCATGGCGGTGAAGGGAAGATCGAAAATCTCCTCGCCGTCGTCATCGCTGACGTGGATCACCCAGTCGCGCCAGTCCTCGTTGCTCGGCGTCAGAATCATCGATCGCATGATCTGGGCGGCGCGGTCGCGGGCCTCGGTGAGATTGGAGACGGCGGCGCCGTAGCGATCGATCAGGGTGCCCTCGGTATTGGAGCAGTGAAAGTAGACCTGGACCATCTACGCCTCCTGTAGGGAGCGATTGGGATGGCAAATTGATACCACCCGAGGCATTCGCGAAACATTCGGGTCGAACCCGGTAAGGGAATTTACGGAGATTGGTCGCCTGCAAGGTCGTTACAGGTTTAATCACAGGCGGGTGATGATCAGCTGGACCGCGCTTGGGCGGCATGGAACAACCTCCGACGAAAGTCGAGGGGCGACATGGGTCCTTCCGAAGGCAGCGTCGGTAATGCCATCCGCTTCGGAACGGCACCATGTTCATTGCCGATTACAAGAAGCATAGCGTCGTCCCGGCCTGGAGGCTTGCATCTGGCCGCCGCGGGGACCAAGACTCTGCGGCACATCAAAGAGCATGCGCCCCACGGAGTGTTCGAGTGAAAGCCGTCCATACTGAGCTGCACCGCAGCCATGATCCGCAATTCTTCCTGGTTCGCGGGCTCGTCAAGCGCACCACCGAGCAGCCCGAGCGCGTCGATCGCCTGCTCAAGGGATTGAGGGACGGCAAGCATCAGCTGGTCGAGCCGACGAAATTCGGGCAAGGGCCCCGCGCGCGCATCCACAGTCCGGAATATCTGTCGTTCCTGAGCGAAGCCTGGGAGGCCTGGACGGCGCTCGGCGATTCCGGCCCGGAGATGATCGGCAATATCCATCCGGTGCGCCACGCGGCGACTTATCCCACCCATATCGTCGGCAAGCTCGGCTGGCACACCGCCGACACGGCGGCGCCAATCGGGCCGGGCACGTGGGCGGCCGCCTGTGCCGCGACCGACGTCGCGGTCACCGCGGCGCAGATGGTGATGGACGGCGAGGATGCGACCTATGCGCTCTGCCGCCCACCGGGCCATCACGCCTATCGCGACATGGCGGGCGGTTTCTGCTTCCTCAACAACAGTGCGATCGCGGCGGCGCATCTGCGGCAGAAGCACGAGCGTGTCGTCATCCTCGACGTCGACGTCCATCATGGCAACGGCACGCAGGGCATCTTCTACGCGCGGCCTGACGTCTACACGATCTCGATCCATGCCGATCCGGTTGCGTATTATCCGTTCGTGTGGGGCTATGCCCATGAGCACGGCGAGGGTCCGGGTCTCGGCACCAACCTCAACATTCCCCTCGCCATCGGCACCGGCGATGACGGCTACATGCAGGCGCTGGACGTTGCGCGCAAGGCGATCGAATCGTTTGCGCCGAGCGCGCTCGTCGTCGCGCTTGGTCTCGATGCCTCCGAACACGACCCGCTGAAGGGATTGGCCGTCACCACACCAGGCTTCCGCCGCATCGGCCAGGCCATCGCGAAGATGGGCCTGCCGACCGTGTTCGTGCAGGAGGGTGGCTATCTCTCGGATATTTTGGGCGCGAACCTCACCTCAGTGCTGGCAGGATTCGAAGAGGCGCGGTGAGCTTGAAAGCATCTCGCTCGCCGCGAGCACCTAGCAGACGTGCTGCATCTCGGCTTCGTCCGCGACCATGTCGAGCATGATCGTGGTCAATCCCGTCGCCGTACAATCCTTCGATCTTGCGCCGAGCTCCTCATAGCTGCCGACGAGAGAGCGCCGCAGCTTCAATAGCGCTGCAGTTCGTCCGCGGTCAGATCGGGATAACATCCGACAACGCCATTCCCTTCTGATCTGATTGAGCTATTCTTCCCAAGGATTAGGGAACGCGTCCAGTCTGAGGTGAAGTCGGGCCCCAAATCTGTGATTGAGGGGACCCCAAAGCCCCTTCGACGTAACGATAGGTCGGGCAGAAATCACCATGCTGGAGAACGAGCCGGGCACGGGAACGGAGGGCGGGCTGAAGCGCTGGCTCGAGGGCATCGGTCTCGGCCACTACACCGATCTCTTTGCGCAGCACCGTCTCGATCTCGACGTCGTGGCGGACCTGACCGAATCCGATCTGGTCGAGCTCGGATTGCCGCTCGGTGATCGCAAGCGGCTTCAGCGAGCCATGTCGGCGCTGTTCCAGGCCGAAACGGCGGAGCCGTCGGCGGCAGTGGCGCCGCCGCAAACGCGCTCGGAGGTCGGCGCGGAACGGCGTCAGCTCACCACCATGTTCTGCGACATGGTGGATTCCACCTCGCTATCGGTTCAGTTCGATCCGGAAGACGTGCGCGACATGATTGCGAGCTTCCGCGAAACCTGCGTCCGCGTGGTCAAGCATTACGAGGGCTTTGCCGCCCGTTTCGTCGGCGACGGTATCTTGATCTATTTCGGCTATCCGACCGCTCATGAGGACGATGCCGAGCGCGCAGTTCGCGCCGGGCTCGAGATCGTGCGGGTGCTGTCGAGCGCGCATGCGATCGAGCCGCGCGGTGCGCTCAGCCACTCGCCCGCCGTCCGCATCGGGATCGCGACCGGCCTCGTCGTGGTCGGCGATCTGGTCGGACAGGGCACCGAAGAGCGCGATTCCGCGGTCGGAGAAACCGTCAATCTCGCGGCGCGGCTGCAAGGCCTGGCGCCGCCCAACGGAGTCGTGATCTCCGCATCGACCCAAGCGCTGCTGAAGGGGAAGTTCGACTACCGCAATCTCGGCGTCCATGACTTGAAGGGCATCTCCGAGAAAGCGCAGGCCTGGCACGTGGTGCGCGCCTCGCGGATGGAGACCCGCTTCGCCGCCGCCATGGGCACGCGGCTGACGCCGCTCGTCAACCGCGAGGAGGAGATCGCGCTGCTGATGGGACGCTGGCAGCAGGCCAAAGACGGCGACGGCCAGGTCGTCGTTAAGTTCGGCGAGCCCGGCATCGGCAAGTCGCGCATCATCCAGGAAATCTTCGAGCGGATATCCGGCGATCGCCATGGACAGGTCTCGCTCCAGTGCTCGCCTTACTACACCTCCACGGCGTTCCATCCGTTCGTCCAGCAGCTCAAATTCTCCCTCGGCCTCGATCGGGAGGATGCGTCCGCGCTGTCGCTGGCGAGCCTGGAGACCGCGATCGCCACCGCGCATGGCGACATCGAGCAGGTCGCGCCGCTGTTTGCCGCGCTGCTGTCGATGCCGACCGGCGACCGCTATCCGCGGCTCGACCTTTCGCCGCAGCAGCAGAAGGATGCCACCGTCACGGCGCTGGTCAATCACTTCCTGGGCCTTGCGCGCGAGATGCCGTTGGTGATCGCGTTCGAGGATTTGCATTGGATCGACCCGACCTCACGCGAGGTGATCGACCTGCTGGTCGACCGGGTGCAGAACCGGCCGATCCTGGCCATCATCACCGCGCGATCCGAATTCCAGCCGAGTTGGAACGCGCATTCGCACATCACGACCCTGGTGCTGAACCGCCTGAGCCGGCCGCTGCGCACGACGCTGGTCGGGCGCGTTGCCGGCAGGGAGCTGCCCAAGGAGGTCGTCGAGGAGATCATCGTCAAGACCGACGGCGTGCCGCTGTTCCTGGAAGAGCTGACCAAGACGGTTCTGGAATCCAACCTCCTGACCGAGCGGCACGGGCGCTACGTGCTGTCGGGCCCGTGGCGGCAGCTCGCGATCCCGGCAACCCTGACGGACTCGCTGATGGCGCGACTGGACCGCATGGGACCGTTCAAGCGGGTCGCCCAGATCGGCGCCACGATCGGGCGCGAGTTTTCCTACGAGACGCTGCACGCAGTCGCCAACACGCCAGCCGAGCAGATCGAAGCCGCGCTCAATCACCTGGAGCAGGCGGGCCTGATCATGCGCCGCGGCCATCCGCCGGACGCGCTCTACTCCTTCAAGCACGTGATGATCCAGAACGCCGCGCATGCGAGCCTCTTGCACAGCGAGCGCCGCAAGCTGCACTCCCGGATCGCCCAGGTGCTCGCCGAGATGTATCCGGAGAAGACCGAGCGCGAACCGGAGCTGCTCGCTTATCACCTGACCGAATCCGGCCAGAGCGAGGGTGCCGCCAGCTTTTGGCTCAAGGCCGGCAAGCAGGCGGCCAAGAGCGGCGCCAATCTGGAAGCGATCGGTCATCTGCGCCGCGGCTTGAGCGTCGTGCAGGCCAATGCGCGCGTGCAAGGCGCCGACCAGATGGAGCTCGAGCTCCGGATCGCACTCGGCACCGCCCTGATCGCCGCCAAAGGCTATGCCGTGCAGGAGGTCGAGCAGAACTACATCCGCGCGCTCGAGCTCGGCCAGCAGCTCGACGACGACGAAAAGGCCTTCGCCGCCACGCGCGGGCTCTGGGTGTGCCATTTCATCCGCGCCGATCTCACGCGCGCGCACGATCTCAGCGTCGAGCTGTTGAGATTCGCCAAGCGCGAACGGCTGAACCAGCGGGCGCAGCCGGCGCAGCAGACCGGTTATCTGATCGAGGCGCACCGCGCGATCGCGATGACCATGCTGTATCGCGGCCGCTTTGCCGCCGCGCAGCATCATCTGCATCGCTGCATCAACCTCTACAGCCCCGACCTGCATTCCGGTCTGATGGAGCGCCACGGCATCGATCCCGGCGTCGTCTCGCTGTCCTACCTCGGGTATCTCCTGTGGTTCCTCGGCCGTCCGGACGCGGCGCGCCAGCACAGCGAGCAGGCGATCGCGAACGCCGAGAAGATCCGCCATCCCTTCACGCTCGCCTTCGCGCTCGTGTTCGGCGCCTATCTCCGCCAGCATTTGCGCGATGTCGAGGGCACGCGTGACCACGCCAATCGCGCGATGATCATCGCCACCGAGCACAATTTCCTGCACTGGAAGCAGCAGGCGGCGATCCTGCGCGGCTGGGCGCTGGCTCAGCTCGGCGAAGCCGACGAAGGCCTGAGCCAGATGCGCGTCGGCCTCGACGAGTATGAGGCGATGGATTCCTGGCTCGCCGGCTGTTGGTTTCGCTGCCTGCTCGCGGAGTCCTATGCCAAGGTCGGGATGCGCGACGCCGCCTTGCGGGCACTGGACGGCGCGCTCGCGACCGCAAGACGGACCGGCGATCACTCCTATCTCGCCGAAGTCTATCGCCTGCAAGGCGAGATCACGCTGTCGGACGGCGACCCGGCATCGGTGCGGGAGGCCGAGGATATGTTCGGCCTGTCGCTGGAAACCGCGCGTAAGCAGGGCGCATTGTCCTGGGAGCTTCGCACCGCCGTCAGCCTGGCGCGGCTGTGGCACGAGGCCGGCAGGCGCGAGCACGCAAGTCTCCTGCTCGTGCCCATCGTCGGCAGGTTCAGCGAGGGCTTCTACACGCCGGACCTGAAGCAGGCGATGCAGCTGATCAACGAGCTCGGTGCGGACGCGCCCGTTCGTGAACAGGTCGCCCCCTGACATGAGCGATCTTGCCGCAGAGCGTGCGCGCCATTGGAGCGGCTTGCCGAGCGCGCTGCGGGTTACCTCCGCGCTTATCGCAATGTTGAGGTGGTCCATGGCGCGCTTCCGCACTGGCACCGCTGCGTCTTCGGGGCATTGAACGGGGTTCCAGGCGGACGGCTAATGCTTCGTTTCATTTTACCTTGATTCCGTTTGTGAGTTTCCAGCATCTCCCAGCGCGGCTATGACTGCGGCCCGATGGCCCATTTGAGCGCGCCCATGCATTCCGTTGCCCTGCTGACCGCCAGCTACGCCAAGGATATCGAGCGCTTTTCGCTGCTCAGCGAGAGCATCGACACCTGGCTCTCGGGATACACGCGGCATTATGTTCTCGTTAACGATGAGGACGTGCCGCTGTTCGAGCGGTTTGCCTCCGACAAGCGCGTCATCGTCCCGGCCTCGCGTTACTTGCCGAAATGGCTCTTCGCGCTCCCGCCGGCCCTCCAGTTCATCAGCAGCCGGCGCGTCTGGCTCTCGCTGCTCTCGTCACCGGTGCACGGCTGGCACATCCAGCAGATCCTGAAGATCGCTGGCGTTCTCAACGCGCCGGAGCAGCGCGTCTGCATCCTGGATTCGGACAATCTTTTCTTCCGCGAATTCGACGTTGGCCAGTACGCCGGCGGCGAGAAGACGCCGCTCTTCGTCACTCGCAAGGCGATCGGCGCCGACCACCCGTTGCATGGCCTGTGGCTCCGTACCGTCGATCAGCTTCTGGGTATCGAGGAGCGCTCGTTTCCGGCGGACGATTATGTCGGCAACGCGCTGGTCTGGGACAAGGACACCGCGCGGGCGATGACCGGCGCCATCAAGGCGGCGACAGGGCTGAACTGGGTCCTGGCGCTGTGCCGCAAGAAGAAGTTTTCCGAATACCTGCTCTATGGTCATTTCGTCGCGAGCTCGCCCGCGCATCTGGCTGCGCATCGGGTCACGGAAGACAGTATCGCGGTCTCGCACTGGGACGACACGCGTCTCGACCGTCCGGCCATCGAAGCGATGATGCGCGCGGCCTCGCCAGAACAGGTCGCGCTCTGCATCCAGTCCTATTCGTCGACCTCGATCGTCGACATCCGCGAGGTATTCCGGTTGAATTCGCGCGACCAGCGCGCGCCGAGCCTGTCGCCCGACCTTATGGGCGAGGTTGCAGCATTCGAGGTGCCGAAAACGCGCTAGAACATGATTCGACCCCGAAGGGCGGCGTTCGCGCAAAATGTGCAGCGGTTTTCCGCAAAGATCATGCTCATACGATAGCGCGCTCAAGCATCCTTCGTGAATTTGCTGATGACGTCCATGAACGGCTTCGGCTTGAACTCGCCGTCGAGCGGCAGAGGACGGTTCGGCTGCTTGTCCTTGCGGGCGAAGGTGCCGTTGATCCAGCTGTAGCGATCCGAGATGCCCCAGGTCAGGATCGAGCGCACCGGTCCGCTGCTTGAGATGGCCGTCAGCAGATCGTCGACGCGCTTGGCGACGATGGCGTCGCGCTCCGCCGGGCTCCCCGCCAGCTTCTGATCGTCGACATCGAGCTCGGTGACGAGCACCTCGAGCCCCCAGGAACGCAGCGCGGTGACGAACTCGGCGAGCCCGTGTGTGTCGATTTCGAGCTCCGCATGCAGATGCGATTGCAGTCCGACGGCGTGAAGCGGAACGCCCTGGTCGAGCAGGTCCATGATCAGGTTGCGGTAGGCCGCGCGCTTGGCGATGAAGGAGTCCTTGGCCGATTCGATGTCATACTCGTTGATCGCGAGCTTGACGAAGGGATCGGCCGCGGCGGCGGTGCGGAAGGCCAGCGGAATCCAGCCGTGACCAAGATGCTGCGTCCAGAATGTGTCGCGCCGGTCGGTGACCTTCTTCGGATTGTCCGGGATCGGCTCGTTGACGACGTCCCACGACGTCAGCTTGTTCTTGTAGTAGGACACGACGGTGCCGATGTGATCGACCAAGGCGCGCTCGACGCCCTTGCCGTCCTTGATCTGCTTAGTCCAGTCGGGAATGTCGTGATACCAGGCAAGCGCGTGACCGCGCATCGTCAAATCGTTCGCCTGCGCAAAATCCAGGATCGCGTCGGCACGCTCGAAAGCAAATGTGTGCGCATCCGGCCGCAGCATCGGCCATTTCAGCTCGAGCACCGGCACCACCTGCGTGCAATAGGTGCTGATGGCGTCGCCAAGCCGCGGATCAGCTTGCAGGTCCCAGAGCGTGGCCGCAGCGCCAAAGCCCGGACGGCGCTGGGCACGTTTCGACGCCGGCACTGCGGACGCCGATGCGCCCGCCGCGAGCGTTGCGGCGCCGCCGAGCAAGAATTCGCGTCGGTCGAGCCTGGTCACGCGTGAGGCTGCATCGCCGCTTCGGCGATCTCGTAATAGTGAAGCGCGCCTTTCTCGAGCGTCAGATTGTCCAACACATAGTCCCGCGGTGCGAAGTCTCCCGCCGCGACGTGCGACCAGAAGCCGGCCCAGCCGGCTGTGAAACCATCCGCATCCGTGAAGGTCATGCCGCAGCGCGCGTCGAAATAAGGGACCGAGGACACGCCGCCCTCGTACCTCACCTTGTGCGGAAAATACTTCGGATCCTGCCACGGCCCGCCGCGATCCCAGGCAAAGACGGGCACGCCGCTCGATAGCGCCTGCTGGCAGGCGATGCCCTGGCTCTCGTGCTC
This sequence comes from Bradyrhizobium sp. 137, assembly GCF_023074095.1. Lineage (NCBI taxonomy): Bacteria > Pseudomonadati > Pseudomonadota > Alphaproteobacteria > Hyphomicrobiales > Nitrobacteraceae > Bradyrhizobium > Bradyrhizobium sp. 137. The sequence continues at coordinate 243,590 of NZ_JADPKU010000063.1, read as the reverse complement.
GCACAGGAAGACCATGCTGCGGCAGCGCGCCAGCGCCGCCTTGTAGTCGTCCTCCTTGTAATGGCCGTAGCGGATCACTTCGACAGTGCGGCCGCTTGCTTGGAGATGCCTGCGGATCGGCTCGATCAGCTCCGCCTCGTAGCGCCCATAATCCCAGCGGATCTTGTCGTAGAGCAGCACGTCGACGCTCTTCTGCTCGGTTGGCGCTGGTGTCCACAAATCGGTCTCGATGCCGACGGGCCAGGCGCCGACATGGGGCCAGTGCGGACGGAACATCTCGGCGTACCAGGCGCATGGCACCAGCACGCGCTTCACGTCGAGATCCTTCAGAGTCTCCGGCGCATCGATCGGGTGGTCGTACATGGCGACGCCGAGCAGTAGCGGGTTTTTCCACTTGAACCAGTCGAGCACGAACGGCCGGCCGATGATGCAGGCCAGTTCCTCGGGGTGCTTCTGGATGTAGCGATAGTCGTTGACGCGGTAGCGGATGCCGAGCCGATCGAGGCCCGCGCACAGATTGAGGAGCACGCGCCGCTGGCCGCTGATATAGGACTTGCCAACCAGCAAGCGCCGCAGCAGCGGCCGGAGATGGCGGTCACCGGGAAACCAGCGGTCGTCCCGTTCTTCGAAGAAGAGGTTGAGGACCATCCTGTCGCCGCCAGCATTGCCGGAGGTTGCCGGCGCAAGCGGCGCGTCGGTGCCGCGATGCGGCCGAGAGGCCGGCTTCGCCCGTGCTTGTTCGGCAACGTCCATGTCAGTCACATCAGCACATCGGAGGATTCGGGGCGACGTTGCGATATCATTGTTTCTTTTCTGTGATCGCGCCGGCCCCTTCAAGGACAGGGCAAATTTAACGCTAACGCGCGATAACCGCGCGATTGCTCCATTCGCGGTCCGATTTGCAGACTTATGCGGCTATCCTGCCGGCGCCAGCGCGCCGTCCGATTGCTCCACCAAAGTCCAAGTGTTTTAACGCTTCGTTAATCCTCACGGCCGCCACCGGTCCAAAGTCCGCATGCTGAATCGTCATTTCTCCATTTATCTCGTCGCCTACATCCTGCCTGCGGCGGTGGGGTTCTTCGCGGTTACGGCCTACACACGGCTGCTGACGCCGGCGGAGTACGGCGTCTATGTGGTCGGCATCAGCCTTGCGGGAATCCTGGGCGCGATCTTTTTCGCCTGGATCAAGCTGTCGGTATCCCGCTATCAGGCGATGTCGGCGGAGGTGGATTTTCGCGGCACCGCGATGGTCGTCTTTGCGCTCACGGCGGCGGTTCTCTGCGCGACCACTCCGCTGGTCTTCCTGTTCCGAAGCGACGTCACCGTCGAGCTGCTGCTCGCCAGCATGTTCGTCGCGATCATGGCCAATGCGGTCGATGTCGGCCAGGAGTTCGAGCGCGCCAAGCTGCGGCCCTACCGCTTCGCGGCGATCTCGATCGTGCGCAGCGTGTCGAGCGTCGGCTTTGGGCTCGCCGGGATCTGGCTCGGCTGGGGTGGATTGGGGCTGCTCGCGGCATTCGGCCTCGGCTCGCTCGCCGGCATCATCCTGAATTTGGTCGGTGACCGCACCAAGATCGCACGCTTCCAGCGCAGCCAGTTCATGCAGCTGGCGCGCTACGGTCTTCCGTTGACGCTGGCCGGGCTTTCCGTTGCGGTCTACTCGGCCTGCGACCGGCTCATCGTCGCCTATCTGCTCGGCAAGGATGCCGCCGGCATTTTTGGCGTCGCTGCGGACCTGCCGCGCCAATTCATGGTCATGATCGCCTCCAGCGTTGCCGCGGCGACGGTGCCGCTGGTGTTCCGGTCGTTGTCGGAGAAAAACAATGAGACGACGCGGGAGCGGCTGACCGAAAGCCTCGAACTGCTGCTCGTCGTCGTTGCGCCCGTCGCGGTCTGGCTTGCGCTGGCGGCGGACCAGGTCGCCGGCACGCTGGTCGGCGTCGACTTCCGCGCGGGCGTGTCCGCGCTGCTGCCGACCCTGGTGCTCGCCCGCTTGTTCGGGATCGCCAATCAGTTCTATGTCCAGATCAGCTTCCAACTCGCCGAACGCCCCTTCATGCTGGCGGCACAGTCCTTCCTCACGCTGGTCGTCAGTGTGATCCTGATGTTCGCGCTCGTCGCCGGCTATGGCCTTTACGGTGCGGCGCTGGCGACCTTCGCGACCGAGGCGATCGGCTTCCTCGTGGCTGTCCTCTTGATGCATCGGGCCCACCCGGTCCCGTTCGATCTCAACCGCCTCGCCGCTGTTGCCGCTTCCGCTGCGGCGATGGCGGCCGCGATCCTGATCGCGCGATCGCAAGCGGGCGGCACTGGTCTCGGGTCGCTCATCGTCGTGAGCCTCGCCGGTGGCTTCGCTTACGCCGCCGCGGCGTGGCTGATGAACGTCGCGAACGTGCGAACGTTGTCCCTGCGCCTCCTGCGAACGTTCAACCGGAAGGCGCTGGGCGTTTAGCGACCAAGGCGAGCCTGACCGCTCCCGGCATTGTCCCGTGCAGCTGAACCAGCTTAGCCGGACATTCTGCCGCAGCGATCGAGGGCCGGCTTCGGGCCAGCTTCGGCCGGAGGCCGCCTTCCGCCGATGTGAACCGTCGTATATGAGAGATTTGTCGCGGGAACGTGCCGAATCTCGCCACAGACGGAACGTAAGGCGGATGCGATTTCTTAATCCAGAGATCGCAATTTGACATTTGACCGACACCAGCGGACTGGCAGTTCGACCGAGGATGGCATGAAAAACCGATCGACGACGGCGCAATCCACCAGAGCGGTGCGGCGTCAGGGGCCTACCGGGATCATTGCGCTTGCGACGCTGGCCATGTTTGCGGCGGTGGCGCCGGTGACGGCTGCCAAGCAAGCCCGTCAGCCGGTCGAGGCGGTGGCGCCGCGCGTAGCCGGCGAGCCGATCATGGCGATCGTGTCGATCAAGAGCCAGCAGGTCACCTTCTACGATTCCGACGGCTGGATCCTGCGCGCGCCGGTGTCGACCGGCACCACGGGACGCGAGACGCCGGCGGGCGTCTTTGCCATCATCGAGAAGGACAAGGACCACCGCTCGACCATGTATGACGATGCCTGGATGCCGCACATGCAGCGCATCACCTGGAATGGCATCGCGCTGCACGGCGGGCCGCTGCCCGGCTATGCCGCCTCACATGGCTGCGTGCGCATGCCGTTCGGCTTTGCCGAGAATCTGTTCGACAAGACGTATATCGGGATGCGCGTGATCATCTCGCCCGACGATACGGTCCCGACCCAGTTCTCCCACCCCGCGCTTTTCATGCCGAAGCGGGAGGCCATTGCGGCGGCGCCGAGCCGTGCCGACAAGCTCTCCGCCGAGGCGGAGGAGGCCACCAGGGCCGCCGACGAGGCCAAGAAGGCCGCATCGGCAGCCGCAAAAGAAGCCGCTTCGCTGCCGGCGGCGCTGCGCAAGCTGGAACAGCAGAAGGCTCGCGCCGACGCCGAGCTCGCTTTCGCCGACAAGATGCTCGCGAACGCAAAGACCGATCAGGCCCGGACCAAGGCCGAGGAGCTGAAGCAGAAGGCCGCCGCCAAGGCTGCGGATGCAGCGACGCAGCTCGATGCCGCAAAGGCCGCGGCGCAGCCGAAGCGCGAGGCCGTCGCCGCCACCAAGGAGGCCGCCAAGGTCGCGGCGGCCAGGAAAGCCGACGCCGTGAAGGCGGCGACCGATGCAAAGCTCGCGCTCGAGCCGGTCTCGGTCTACATCAGTCGTGCGACGCAGAAGCTGTACGTGCGGCGAAACACCCACAAGCCGGCACCCGATGGCGGCGGCGAGGTGTTCGACACCAGCATCGAGGTCCCCGTCACGATCCGCAATCCAGACCAGCCGCTCGGCACGCATATCTTCACGGCGATGGCGAGGACCGATACGGGCCTGCGCTGGAGCGTGGTCACGATCGAAAACGGCGACGAGGCGAGGGCCGCGCTCGACCGGATCACCATCCCGCAGGACGTGCTCGATCGTATCGCGCCGACCGCGTTGCCGCGCTCCTCGATCATCATCTCGGACGAGCCGCTGAGCAGCGAGACCAACTATCGCACCGAGTTCGTCGCGGTGCTGAGCAATCAGCCGCAGGGCGGCTTCATCACCCGCAAGCCGACCGCGCCTGCCATGATCGCGAGCGATGACGGCTGGGACAATGGCGGCAACGGCTTCGGCTTCTTCTTCCAGCGCGATCCGTACGTGCAACCGGTCAATCCGCGCCGGAGAGGCCAGTATCAGTATTACCAATCGACGCAGCCGGTGCAGCGGGGCTTTTGGTAGCGACGCGGAGATCGCCTGCGGCGCAGGCTTACGGCCGCGCCGTGATCACCAGAGCCTGAATCTTGGCTTCGACCGGACCGGAGCCATGGCGCATCCGGATCGCCTCAGTGACCGCGTCAGTCGCAGCCTGAAGGTCGCCGCCGCTTCTTGCCTCGATCTCGCCGCGCAGCGGCGTGCCCTGGCAGTAGGCGATCGCCACGTATTCCGCCGTTGGCGCGCGGCTGATTGCGGATCGCGTTTCGATGGAGACGCTGCCAAAACCTGCCCGTTCGAGATCGGCCCTGATGATCGCATGGTCGAAATAGCCGTGCGGTGTCCGGGCCATGAAACGCGGCGGATCATCGGGAAACAGCTTGGCCAAGGCGATCGTTGTATCGTGGGCGAACACGTTGTCCTCGATGCGGTCCCAGACGTTGAAGAGGAACGTGCCGCTCGGCTTCAAAACGCGCTTTGCTTCGGAATAGCCCTTGACGCGATCCGGAAAGAACATGGCGCCGAACTGGCAGCAGACCACGTCGAATTCGGCGTCGCCGAACGCAAGGGCCAACGCATCCGCCTGGCGCCAGACAATGCGAGCATCGTCTGCCTGACGCTGCGCTGCAACCGCGAGCATCGGCTCGTTGAGATCGGTCGCAACATAGCGGACGCTGCGTGGCAGCGCCGCCGCCACGGCGCGCGTGACCGCGCCGGTGCCAGCCGCGATCTCGAGCAATACGGAAGGCGAGAGCGCGGCGACGCGTCTTGCGATGTCATCGGCATAGGCGGCGAAGATCATCGGGACGAGATATTCGTCGTAGAGTTTTGGGACGGAGCCGGCGAAAACCTTGTCGGTGTCGGTCATGCTTGCCTCGCTGAAGGTTCAGACGCGAGATCAAGCTACCATGGACCGCTAGCTCACCGCGCCAGCAAAGATGCGAACCAGGCCGGTTTCCGCATCGGGCGCGCTCCAGGCGGTGTCGGCCAAGCCGGCCATCCGTTCTACGATTTCGCCTCGCCGCTGCGGGCCGCACCGCGCAGACGCCCGCCGTCGATAGCGGGTTGAGCGGGATGTAAGGCGCCCAGCGTCCTATCGTGCGTGCGACCGCGCGCGACAGATTAGATGATCGAGCGAGATGTACCCGGGTCCGTAAGCCATGAGGGCAAGTGCCATGGCCGTCCAAGTGAGGTGAATCGGCCAGCCGTCGGGCACGGTGAGCTCGACGATAACGGTCATGAGCAATAATCCGAGCGCAGCGAACCGTGTGCCGAGACCCAGCACCAGCAGGATTGGAAACATGATCTCGCCACATCCCGACAGGAAGGCCATTACCGCCGGCGCAGGAAAGTGATAGGGCCCGCCGGGCAGGTGCAGCATGAACTCGTCGCTGAACAGCGTCACCGCGGTGTCGTTGAGTCTGAGGAAGCCGTCCCACTTGAGAATGCCCGAGCGCCAGAAGGGAACGGCGAGCGCCGCGCGCAGCACGAGCTGAACGAGCGAGGGCGCGGCAATCGTCCGTATCAGAGAGTTGGCCTTGTCGAGCAGCAACCCAAGTGATGGCAGGGCGCTTCCCGCAGTCATGCGTTGGTCGGTGATCATCATGCGTCTCCGAGAGCAAGCGAAGTGAATGCGCCAGCCTCGATCAGGCCGGTGATGTTGGAAGCGAGATCGAGATCGGGGCATGCATCCAGCGCCGACGCGGCGGCCCCGCCGAGTGGCTCGCCCGACGCAAGACGTTCGGCAAACACTGCGCCGCCGGGCGGAAGGCGCCGCACCATGACGTCGAATTCGGGCCGGGTGATCAACGCGTCTTCCGGCGTCGACGCGTCAATGCGCCCGACGGGTGCGTCGTCGCGGTTGGCGGCAAAGATCGTCACTGCCGAGAAGGGCGAGCGCACGATGCGCAGCGCCGGATGCGCGATGAAGACGAGATCGGCCAACCGTTCCGAGGCGAAGGCCGCCAGCGCAGCGGCCGATAACGGCGCGGCGTCCTGCGCATGGTAGGCATCGAGCCACGCCCGCTCGATGCGTGCAACATCCGCAAGCCAGGGCATTGTCTGCGCATACTCATAACGTGTGATGAAGTCGGCAAACTCGCGGCCATATTCGAACAGCAGCGGGGAAGTGGGCGGGCTGCTACGGATGTGGAAGCGCGCCATGGCACGGAAGAAATCAGGACCGGTGATGCGCTGCACCGCCGGATAGATCGCAGCGAGGGCATCGATCAGGCTCACCGTGACATTGTTGCGGTAGACGGCGTAGCGCTTGCCGGCGGCCTTGCCGTTCGGACCCGCCACGATCGCGGGCGCCGCCCGCGTGGGGTCCAGCAGTCCCGGCGTAAAGGCGGCGGCATAGGACAGGTCCTGCTCAGGTGGCATGACGGTCTCCCGCAGTCGCAGTCTGATTGCAGCGATCGAGGATTGCCTGTGCGGCGGCGGCTTCCGCCTGCAGCACCGGCCAGTCCGGAATCTTGCTATCCCATTCGATCAGCGTCGGCACGCCACCGCGGCGCCGGATGACGATCTCGAATAGCTTCCAAACGGCATCTGCGACCGGGCCGTCATGGCTGTCGATCAGCAGCAGGTCGCCTTCGTCATCGGCCTGCTCTGCGTGGCCGGCGAGGTGAATCTCCCCGACGTGCGCCAGCGGAAATTCCGCGAGGTACTCAAGCGCGGAGAATCCGTGATTGGTCGCGGATACGAAGACGTTGTTGATGTCGAGCAGCAGCCCGCAGCCGGTGCGTTCGGCAATGGCGCGGATGAAATCGGTCTCGCTCATCGACGATTCGCGAAAGGCGACATAGGTCGACGGATTTTCCAATAGCAACGGACGGCGGATCGCGTCCTGCACCTGGTCGATGTGGTCGCAGACGCAAGCCAGCGTCGCTTCGGTGTAGGGCAGCGGCAGAAGATCGTTGAAGAAGCTGGTCTCATGCGTTGACCAGGCAAGGTGTTCGGAGACCAGCGCTGGTTGGTAGCGAGCTACCAAACCTCGGAAGCGGGCCAGATGCGCCTTATCGAGCGGCGGGGGTCCGCCGATCGACATGCAGACGCCGTGCAGCGACAGCGGATGGTCGCGGCGGATCGCCTCCAGCGCGCGATGCGGCGGGCCGCCCGCGCCCATATAGTTTTCGGCATGTACCTCGAAGAAGCCGCATTGCCGGCCCGTGCTCAGGATGGCCTGGAGGTGCTCGGGCTTGAAGCTCGTCCCGGCAACACCGCCGATGGGAGCGGAGTAGCGGAGTGGCACCGCAGACGCCTCGGGCACGGTTGCCGTCGTCATTGTCTTCTCCGCTCTTCACTGTTGTCGTGGGCGCGACGCGGTGCATTAGACCGGCTTGAGCGAACCCTTCTTGCCGTTCGGCAGCTCGATGCTGGTGCAGGTGCCGCCCTGCACGAACTTCCAGGCGTTGCCTTGGAAATCGACGGTGGATGTGCCCTGGCAGGTCGTGCCCGGCCCCGCCGCGCAATCGTTCTGGCCCTTGAGCGCGACGCCGAAGCATTTTTCCTTTTTGGCGGCGACGGCCGCATCGGCCTCCGCCTTGGTCAGCGGACCGGCGGCCGCGAGGGTGGCGAGGGCGGTTGACACCGCGCCGGCGAGAACGATCGACGTGACGACGTGCTTGGCAGACATCGGAGTTTCTCCTGTTCGAAATGGCATCGCCTGGCAGGCGAAAGCGCATAATCTCCTTCGCTCCGCGCGCAGCGCGCGTTACTAAGAAGCTACTCACGAATCCGTGAGACCGCTTGGATCTGGCGCACGAAGGCGCGCTTGGGTCAGGATTAGCGGGCAGGCGGCCGTTCAAATCCAATGCGTTGGCGCTATTGAGACATTAGCGGGAGAGCATTGGCCGCGTCGGATTGGACCGGCCAGAGGTAACGAACGGCGGAAGCCAGCGAAGAGCAATGACAGGGGAGCCGTGTCCGACCGAAGGGGGGAAACAACCATGAACGTCGATCCAGGACGGCAGCTTCGGGCGATCGCCAGGCTAACGGTCAGCACGCCTGGCCGTCTCGGCCCTGGTCCCAACAAGTTCACCGGCGAAGCCGCGCGCGACCGCTGTCGGCAATATTCAGCCGCGGCGCCCGATGTCTCATGCCGTCCGGTTGCAGCGTTGACCGCGAAATAGCACGACGCAGAAGCGCGCGCCGTCCGCCAAACCGGTTGGCAAAGTCTGCCCAGCACGGGCATGATGCGGATATGAAAACCACGCTGCTCAAGCCCGAACACTACACCCGCTCGCCGTGGAAAAACGGCGGCGGCTTTTTCACCGACATCGCGGATGCCCATCGCGGTGATGCACCGGTGAAGGATTGGGACAGCCTGCTCTGGCGCTTTGCCAGTACGCCTATCGTTACGCCCGGTCCGTTCTCCTACATGCCCGGCATCGACCGCCTCCAGATGGTTGTGGGCGGGCGCGGGCTGGTGCTGAAGTCGCCTGCGCAGGAATTCGATGAACGAGAACCTTTCACGACCGTGCGCTTCGCCGGGGAGCTCGATATCGTGACGAAGCTCGAGGCCGGTCCGGTCGAGGTCGTGAACCTGATGGCGCGGCGTGGTGCGGTCGAGGTCGAGCTCGAAGCGCTCAGGCCGCCCGGCGATCGGTCGTTGTTTGCCGGCACGCATCTGGTTTACGCGGTTCGGGGCGATTGCAGCGTCCGTCTTGGCGGGGAGGGCTTCGCGATTCCCGATGGCGGCACGCTGAAGGTCGAACTCACCGAGCCGTCGAGCCTCGCGCTCGCATCGGGTCTGGCGGTGTTGGGGTCGATCCGGATCGTCGGTGAGATGGCGCCTCCCCAAACGGCGGCTGCGCACAAACCGGGCAACTGGCCAGGTTGACGCCGTCGCGCCGGAGCACGATATCTGCGCGATGCAGACCGCCGCTCAAAGGGGCAAGATATGGACGCGCCAGACATTCACGCCCCCGCCACGCAAGCCGACAATGTCGTCGACTGGTTGACCAACGGCACGCGCGACGAGCGCTTCGTCGATAACATCTTCGCGCAGATGTGCGTCCGCCTCCAGCAGGCCGGCATCCCGCTCAAGCGGTCGACGCTTCACATCCTGATCCATCACCCGCAATGGCTGGGAGCGCGGATGATGTGGTCCGACGGGATGCGCGAGGCGGAGATTGCACTTGTCGACTACGACGTTCGTGAGCGCTCCGAATACATCGGCAGCGCCGCCAATGAGATCCTTGAAGGCGCCGACGAGGTGCGCGAGCGGCTGGAGCAGGATCGTTCGCTCGGCCGCAGGCACGCGCTCTACGACGAGATGCGGGCGCGAGGCCTGACCGATTATGTGGCCTGGCCGCTCTACCACACGCTCGGCAAGCGCCACCTCGTCACCTTCGCCACCGATCGTCCCGGCGGGTTCGACGATGCGCATATCGCCGGCCTGAAGAAGCTGCTGCCGGTGTTAGCGCTGGTCAGCGAGATCCGCGTCAAGAACCGCCTGGCGCGCACGCTGCTCGAGACCTATGTCGGCCACCATGCCGGCGAGTTGATCCTGGCCGGCGCCACCAGGCGCGGTACCGGCACGACGGTGCGCGCCGCGATCATGATCTGCGACCTCAGAGACTTCACAAAAATCTCGGACAATTGGCCGCGCGATGACGTCATCGATCTCCTTAACGACTATTTCGACGCGATGTCCGAACCCATCGCGCGGTATGGCGGCGAAATCCTCAAATTCATCGGCGACGGCCTGCTCGCCATCTTCCCGCTCAGCCAGCCCGACGCTTGCGCCAACCTGCTCCATGCCGTGACCGAAGCCCGCAAGGCCATGGCCGCCTTGAACGAGCGGAACAGTGCGACCAGCCGCGCGCCGCTCAATTACGGTATCGGCGTCCATGTCGGCGACGTCATGTACGGCAATATCGGTTCAACCAGCCGGCTCGATTTCACCGTGATCGGCCCCGCCGTCAACATGGCCTCGCGCCTGGAGGCGCTCACGAAGCAGCTCGGACGAACGGTGCTGCTGTCGCGCGCCTTCGCCGAACTGGTGGAGAAGGAGTTCGCGCTGGAGCATGTCGGCCAGCACGAGGTGCGCGGCTTCAGCGACCCGATCGAGCTGTTTGCGTATCAGGGGTGAGCGGCGCACGGCGCCGGCTGAATTCGACCCAGCGGCGCCTATTTGCGGTTCGAGCCGGAGTTCGGCATGGCCTGCTGACCGCCCTGGGTTTGCCTGGGGTCGTTGTCCCCTGGCCGGGTCGTTGATGACTTGGCCGGCGCGCTCGCGCCGCCGCTGTTGTTATCCGATGACGTATTGAGGCCCGAGGCGCCTGCTCCGGTCGTGCCGCCTGTCCCGGTCGAATCGATGCTCGACCCGGTCCTGGACGCACCCGCGCCGCCTTGCGCAAGCGCGATGGATTGAGACGCGAGCGCCGCAATGAGCCCTGCGATGACGAGTGCTTTCATGTCCGCTCCTTTGCGCAAAGCCAGGCAGCCCCGGCCCGGCGGTCCGGGGGCGGGGGTCGAGCCGAGGCCGCCATTTGCCGGAATTGTGGAACCCCGGCGGCAGGCCAATGCGCGGGAACGCCGGGCGTTCCTATTCCCGGTTGGCCGAAGCTATGCCGCTAGGCTGACCAGCGATCCTGCTCTTCCTGGTGAGCATGCTCGTTCAGGCGGTCGGCGATTTGGTCCGCAATCTGCTCCGACTCGGCCGAGGCGACGGGGTCGCCCTTGTGTGTCTTCAATTTGTCCTTGTCGGCTTCGATCGGGAAGTCGTCAGGGGTCAGTCCGGCTTCCTTGCTCATGGCGCGCCTCGCTGTGTCCAGAGTCCGGAAAACACGCGTGAAGGCTGATCGTTGCTATGAAGACGAAGGCCCATTGACGGAGCAAAGTCAGGCGCCGCCAACTGCCCGGATGACGGTCCCGCTCCCGCCGCAGGTGGCGCAGGAAGCGCCGTCAATGCGCCCCTTGCCGTGACAATCCGGACAAACATCTTCGCCGGTCCCGGTCGTTCCCCGCGGGGCTTCGTCACCGGGATTGAGCGTTGGCTGCGTCCCCGTCTTTGCGCTTTGCACGTCGAAAGTCTTGGCCTTGGTCATCTGCACCTCCTCGAAAGGACTGCAACGCGCCTTGCCGCAGGAAGTGCCAATTGGCTGAAACCATGCGAGTCGGGACCTCGGAATATCTCTCCCCACCGGGAACAGCGCGATCGCATATGACAGCTGCGAGGCCAGCGAACGTGCTCGGCCTGCATGGTTCGCAACGCCCCGCTGAGGCCGGCTCCTCGCCATGCGGGCCCCAAGATTTGGCCGCAACCTAGGCCTCATCCTGAGCGCCTGCCGCCGGGACGACGTTTGGCTTCGGAGCCCGCCGAACCTGTGAACGGCGAGCCCCGCCAGGGCGGCAGCGTCAGTCTATTCGGACATTGATTGTCTCTACGGCCGATCGCTCACGCGGCGCGCCGGCCGGTGATTGCTACTTCTCGACAGCCCCCGACCAGTCCTTGAAGCCGCCGACGTTGTAGACCTTCTCGTACCCCATATCCTTCAAGAGCTTCCCGGCCAGCGCCGATCTGCCGCCAGACGCGCAGTAGAGAATGACGGTCTTGCTCTTGTCGAACGCCTTGTCGTGATACGGCGACTCTGGATCGGCGCGAAACTCCAGCATCCCGCGCGAGACATTCACGGCGCCCGCGATCTTGCCGCTGGCGGCAACTTCCGGGGCATCGCGAACGTCCACCACAAGCGTGTCGCCGTTCTTGATCATCTCGGCCGCTTGGTCCGAGGTGATCTTGGGGACTGCCGCGTTCGCGGCTTCCAGCATTTGCTTGACGCTTGTTGACATCTTTTCTCTCTCCCTTGCTGCCCTCGCATGAGGATAGCACATCGATCTGTGCTTCGCCTGCTCCTGTCGGTGGACGTCGGCCCCATGGATTCCACCGCGCCGAACGATGGCAAAGCCCTATTGCCGATGCAGGATTGTACGAATAGGCTCCGTCCCGAAAGCGCTCAACGGTCCCTCGATCGGCCGCACATTCATGCCCAAATTCCTTCGCATCGGAGTCCTTCAGTCGAACGTATCCGGATACACCTCAAAGGCCTGGTGCATTCGGCGGGTCGGCTCGACGGTCTTCCTGAAATGGGGCGCCGTGGAGGTCAATGGCGCCGGCGATGGGCGCAAGGTCTCCTGGTCGCGATCGCCGCAGGAGAAGACGATCCGTTGCGGCACGGCGCAGCGCGCGCAGGACTACGCCAAAGCAGCGATCGCTCGGCGCCGCAGCCATCGCTATGAGCCGCTGACCGGACCGATCGCGCTGCGGCGTCGGTCCGCGAACGGTGGCGCCGAGCTCAAGCAGGCGCTCGCCACCATCCTGATCGTCGATATCGTCGGCTCGACCGCGAAGGCTGCGAAGCTCGGCGATGCGCGTTGGACCAAGGTGATGGGCCATTATTACGCGGCCGTCCGCAAGGAATTGAAGAGCTCGCGCGGCAAGGAAGTCGTGACCACCGGCGACGGCGTGCTGGCGACGTTCAAGAAGCCCGCCGCCGGCGTCAATTGCGCGACCGCGATCCAGAAAGCCGTGCGCACGCTGGGCCTCGAGATCAGGGTCGGCTTGCACGCCGGCGAATACACCATCAGCGGCGGCGAGATGGTCGGCCTCGCCTTCCACATCGGCACCCGCGTGGCCGCCAAGGCGCGCGCCGGGGAGGTTTTGGTCTCGAGCGCGGTGAAGGAGCTGATGAAGACGCAATCTGCGATCAGCTTGAAGGATCACGGCGTGCACCGGCTGAAGGGTGTGCCGGAAAGGTGGAGGCTGTGGCGGGTGGAGGGGTGAAGGGACGTCTGGGCGGGGAGGCAGTTCGCCTCCGGTTTTCGAACCTGCCAATAAATTGAAATTTGGTGCACTGTCACCGTAATCGCCGCTTGAGCGATAGAAATCAGGTCAGACGGACACGCAAGAGCACTGACTTGGTGCGCACCGAAATGCGGCAACGGGCGACCAAGCGTGCGCTTCAGGTGCAGTGGCTTGGCGAGCACCGACAAGTTCATAATTTGGGTGATGGGCGCGGCGGGACCCGAACCGGCAACCAGACCGTTATGAGCGGCCAGGCGCGGGAGCGCGCAAAGGCCGAGCGCCGCGAGGGGGCGCCCGGCTAACGACCGTCGGACATGAGGAATGATCGCTCAGACTGGAACCGTCGCGGTTGCATTCTTGGCCGCCATGGCTGCAGGTCTCGCCGCCGCCGCGATGGCATCCGCCTTGAGCCGTACCAATTCGCCTGCGAGACACGGCCCGTGGTCGGATTGCCGCTTCGCGACCTGGCAATCGCCGAGGCGATTCCGGCCGCGGGCCCATCCGAACTCGCGCAGTCCTCGGCGAAACGCCTCCAGGGTGCGCCCGCCAACTGTGCGCCACGCGTCCTGAGGGGCGCGCACACTCATCTGCAGTGCAATGATCGGCTGCGACCTGGGTTTGATCTTGATCAAGTTCAGCAGCGTCGCCGCCACGATCATCGTTAGGACGCCACCGACGCTGAGCGTGATCTGCATCGCAAGCCCCTCCGATATGTCGAGCAAAGCCAGGAGACTGACCAGCGTAAGCAGAACGCCGAGGCAGAAGATTGGCAACGAGTTCTTGCCACAGAGGATGGCGCCGCGCATCACCGCAGTCGTCAATGCTTGTCGATTGGGTGGCACGAGCCATACCGCTACAACCGCAAGAGCCAAGAAATGCAATAGACGCAACGGATCGAGATTCGATTTGTCTACCGGATAAGCCAACTTCGTCAGCCCCTGCGGGATCAACGCTTCCAGCGGCTTGATTCTCCAGCTCAATGCGATGACGAGGCTGACGACCAGATAGAGAATGGCAGGCGCAAGCGCCATGCGTGACGTTAGCCAGGGGCGCACTCTTTCGCCCTCGATTATCACCCACGCGCCAAGCACCACCAGCAGCTGCCAGGCCAGTGGATTGAAAGCCCAGTGGCCGTTCGGCCACGCCGGCAAGGACCAGCCGAACATATGCACCAGCGCATAAAGCGCCAGCGAGGCGCCCAGCGTCAGGTTCGGCAGTCGGAGCAGCAACCACAGCAACGGCGCGAACAAGAGGTGGAGAAGCACGAAGATCGGCAACACGTCGGTATTGACCGGGCGGTATTGCAGAATTGCCGCGTGCGCGAGCGTCGCGCCAGGCTGGTCCAGCAGAATGCGCGTATTGCTCTCGTCAGCAAGGCGTTCCACGCCAGCGATGTGGACTAGGATGGCGCAGGCGAGCGTGAGCAGAAGAAATGCGATATAGATGTCCCAGCTTCGCCGCAGCGTGCGGCGGATCACGCTGGTCCATCCTTCGCAGCTCCATACCTTGCCGTAGGCCAGTGCGCAGGTGACGCCCGAAACGAACATGAACACTTCCGCGGCATCGCTGAAGCCGTAGTTCCGTAGCGTCAGCCAGCTTCCAATGTTATGGGGGACATGATCAAGAAAGATGCACCAGAGCGCGATGCCGCGGCAGGCGTCAATGCGCAGGTCGCGGCCGTTGGCTTTCAGCTCCGGCAGCGCGGCCGCGGATGGCTTCGGGGTGGCGGTTCGGTCATGCATTGGCTTGCCTCGTCCAGCGTGCGCGCACGCTTCAAGAGGAACGATCGACAGGAATCGAATCTGACAAAAAAGCGGCCTGCGGCGGCGGGTTCGTGACAGCGCAGCAGTCCAGCGTTGCTTCACACCGACCGGGCCACGACAGCAATTGAGACAATGGCCGCGCTGAGCAAAAAGCTGGTGGAGAAGCTGACTGTCGACATCATCGTTCAAGTGGCGCAGTGTGTAAACCGGTCGGAGGTCGGTACAGAGAGGTGCCTAGGTCCTATGACCAAGGTACCGTCCGGGCCGCGGCATCTATTTGACGCCGGTGAGACACGTGATGAGCAATTCATCGCTCGCGTGGACGAAGGACCAGTGAGCTTCGCGCTTCGTGTAGTTCGCGTTGCTTACGATGTGTGCCGATTGCAACCATAGCACACAGCAGCCCGCGGCTCCTACTTTGAGTGCGGGCGGCGAACCGCTGGACCAGAGATAGCAGATGGACGGTTTCGAAGCTGGGTGTATGATTTTTCATTGATCTCCGGGCGTCAGAAGACGGAGAGCATTTTTATGAAGGTACTTATTGTTGACGATCACACATTGATTCGCGAAGCGTTGCACGCTGTCCTGAAGGAGTTGAAGCGAGAAGCCGTGATATTGGAAGCATCGAGCAGTCGAGAGGCCATGCACATTGTCGAGGAGCATCCCGATATCAGCCTCATTTTGCTCGATATCAATTTGCCTGACCGCGACGGCTTCTCTGTCCTTTGCGAACTGCGCCAGCGCTATGCGACGATTGCTATCGTCATTCTCTCGTCCTCCGATGATCAGGATACGGTCAGGCGCGCTTTCAAACTTGGCGCGCTGGGTTTCATCCCGAAGACCACGGAACGTGAAGTGATGCTCAACGCCATTGAGTTGGTGTTCTCCGGCGGAGTCTACATTCCCTCCAAGATTCTGGAGGAAACAGCGGGTCCGCGGTTCGCAGATAAACCTTTGGCTCGCGACTCGCTCAAGGGACTCGGGTTGACCGATCGTCAGATCGACGTACTGGCGCTCCTGATGAAAGGAAAAAGCAACAAGGTCATTGCCAGGACGCTCAATATGGCAGTGCCGACGGTGAAGAACCACATCACGTTCGTTCTCAAGGCACTCGGCGTGGCGACGCGCACCGAGGCCGTCATAAAAGTCGGAAAAATGGGCTGGGAATGGCCGCCGAAATCCGAATCATGAAACTGCCCCCGTGCCTCTTTCACCATCATGATTCCTAAGGAGCTCATGCATGACAGCGCGGAGCCGCATCGGGTCGACGGGCTTGTGCAGCAAAATGTATCCTCTGTCCCTAGCGTCCCGCAGAGGTTCAGCTGCGGTATCGCCGCTGATGAGAATGGCGGGAATTGACGAGCCAAACGCTGCATTGATTTGTTCAATAGCCCGGATTCCGGTCTTCCCGCTTGCGAGATGATAGTCCGAGATTATGAGATCGGGGCGTTGTGCGCACTCGGCAAGCCGGACCAGTGCAGCTTCGTCGGATCCGGCGGCAAGAACCGAATATCCCCATTTGCTAAGCAATCCGCCCGTTCCCTCCTGCACGATCGGAGTATCGGCAATAACAAGGATTGCCTTGCCGTCGGCCGCCAAGGCGCCGGGGTAGGGTAAGTCGGCGGGCGCCGCGGACCTGACGCATTGATCGACTCTCGGAACCAGGATCGCAAATCGCGAACCTCGGCCCACCGTCGAAGCCAGGTCGATTTGATGGTTGAGAAGCAGGCGAAGCTTGTCGACAATAGCGAGGCCGAGGCCGAGTCCGCCGGACCGGTTCTGTTCTGAGGTAGGAACTTGAAAGAACTCGCCAAAGATATTCTGCTGTTGATCCTCGGGAATGCCGGGACCGGTGTCGCATACTTCGATACGCAACATTTCACCGCGCCGACGACATCCGACCAGAATCCCGCCCTGCAACGTATAGCGCACCGCATTTGATACAAGATTCAGCATGATGCGTTCGAGCAGCATCGCGTCGCTTCGCACCCAGGCGTCACTTGGCCTGACGCGTAGCCGCAAACCTTTCTTTTGCGTCGCCTGGTCAAACGCCGTCTCGATTTTTTGCAACAGGCGTCCGATCGGGAACTCGGTGATTTTGGGGGTAAGCATCCCGGCATCGAGCCTGGAAATGTCCAGGAGCGAATTGAACATTTCATCCATTTCCTTGCGGGTTGCGTCGACCCGTTCGATCGTTCTTGTCCTTTCCTCCGGCTTGAGCGGCGTGCGCAGCTGGGCGACGAACAAGCCCAACGCATGTAAAGGCTGCCGCAAATCATGGCTTGCCATGGCGAGAAAGCGCGACTTCGCTGTGTTGGCGAGCTCCAGTTCCTGCGTGCGCTCTGCGACCTTCTGCTCGAGTTCGACGTGCGCGCGGCGCAGGTTTCCTTCCGCGTTCTTGCGGACTTCGACATCCGCGCTCAGCAGCAAGCTTGGAACGGTTATACTGATCAAGAACATCAACACCAGCAGGAATGACGCATTGCGATCTGGCGTCGCAAAGGGGCCGCCGCCCGTGTGCGTTGCCCAAATCGTAATGCCCGCAAGCACGAGGGCAACCGTTGCGGTATCGCGTGGACCGCGACGCAGGGCCGCCCATAGCATGGGCAGGATCGCCAGAAAGCCGAGTGGATCTCGGCCGGGCGTCTGCTCGATCAGGGGGCTGAAAGCAATGAGGCCAACAGCCGCCGCTGTCGCGAGGACCCCGGCCGTTTCCAAAAAATCGTGCCGGTTGAAGCCATGATGTTGGTTTGATGCCCACAGCACGATAACAGGGGTAATGACCAGTGCGCCGGTCACGTCTCCCAGCCACCAGGTGATCCACGCGTCCGCGAAATTCTTCGGCTCGATGTACCCGAAGAGTGCCAGGCTGCTCAGTCCAATGCTGGCGCTGATCGGTGTCGCGATCACGACGCAGATCAGGGTAAACTTTGCAACAGAATCTGGCGTTGAAAACGTCTCACAGCCGCCTGACCACCGCTTAATGAGATACGCGCCGGCAACCGCTTCGAGCGAGTTGCCTGTTGCAATCGCAAATGCGGTGGCAACGCAGCCGGCCGTCGTCGCATTGGCGATCATCGCCGCCGCAAAAATTGCGGGCCAAGTTCGATATCCCCACAACAGCACCGCCGCCAGCGCGACACCTGTCGGCGGCCAAATTGGCGTTGCGCTGGGATGGATAGAGGCGAGGGCAAGGCCGCCCTTTGCCGAGGCGAGATAGATCGCTCCAATCACGACCAAACCGCCGACGTAGCTGAGGCCGCGGTATGCATCCATGTCGGAAGCTGCTGATCGTTGATCGGACATGGTCGGCGTCCGGACTAGGCAATTGGATCGTTCACATGACTGACTGTTGATCTCTTGGCCGAAAATCAAAGATCGCTAGCTCGATACGGCAGATGCGCTCAGATCGAAATGATCACCGCACTGCTGGCGGACCAAGAGACGGCGCGTGCGATGGAGGAGCATCCGGCCGGCTTGCGGTCAATCCGTGCGGATCGCCTCAGCACCAATGGGAGACGAACAGCCGCCGTTGCGCCCGGAGAAATTCGCGCCGTCTCGTGTTCACCCGAGCTTTCGGGGGACGCATCGTACGACGAAGACAGGCTCTCCGAAAGGGCTGGATTTGGATCCGGACCAAGTCGCTGTGTGCGACCAGGGCCCTATCTCTCGTTGGAGTCTCGGGACCAAACCACTTGCACGATAGGTGCTGTGGCGGACCGGAAGCGCAGCTTGGCTCCGGAATAGAAGCATCCCCATGACCGATGAGATGCTGAGTCCGTTTGCGTCGGCGGTGGCGTTTGCGATGAGCGGCGCAATTCTCCTTTGGTCGAACCATCGCCAACTCGAACTCGTCTTTGAGGCGATCGTGTCCGCAACTTTGTATTTCCTGGCGACGAAGGACTACACCAGACGGCGGCTCTTACAGCGGTACGGAAGGGACAACGTCGACCTAGTCGGCCGTTCGATGCAACAGACTCTCAACGTTGTTGCCCCGGGTTGGTGCGATAGAGCCGCGGGATCTACACTCAAGAAGAAGAGCCGGCGCCGGACCCGGATCTGGATCGGTAGTTGGTCGCCGTTGAAGCAAAACAACGAGTAGCTACACAGGCAATTTCTGGTGCCGCCTCCAACCGAAAGACAATGGAAAGCTGCTAACCATTGATCCACTGGTGGGCCCGGCAGGATTCGAACCTGCAACCAGACCGTTATGAGCGGCAGAATTTCGATCAGGTTCGTTGACCTTCGTGCGTTTTTGTTCGAGTCCGATGGCCTTCGTTCCGTTTCGTTCACGCCGTTTCTGGTGCGAAACTGGTGCGGTGCCTCGAAACTGGCCTGAGGGCCACACAAGCCGGCGATCGGCAGAAGGGTCCAAGAGCGGACCAAATCGGCCATGATTGCTTTCACGATTGGCCCTTTGCGGTAGTTCGGCACGGATCTGATCCGCTCATCCAGGCACGTGCCGGACAACCGCGCGCGCTTAATGAGCGCTTAACGCTTTTGCGCAACAGATAGATTACCAGCGCGCAGTTAGTCCTTAGTTACGAGTGCGAACCGACCTCCCGCGGAGGGGAATCGGATGGGACTGCTTTTTGTTGGAGTGCTGGCGGGAGTCCTGATCGGCTTTGGCTGGTTCGCGCCTTCCCGAGGGTATTTCCTTAATTGCGCGTCACGCCCCTGTTTCAACCGGGGCGCAGTCGCCCGACCCGCGCTGCCAATGCAGATGGCTTTGGCGCCAGATCCTGCGGCCGTCAAATCGAATTCTGCTACTCCGGCAAGGTCCGGCAAGAGATCTTCCCCGAAGAAGCGTGGAGCGGCCGACCTTGCCAAGGTGGCGTCGCCTCGGACGAGGATCGGCGTCCCGGCATCCGAACACTCCGCGGAAACTTCAGATCCTGTCCTGGACAAGGCGAAGGCCACGATCTCGGCGAAGATGGAGGATCCAGAATCGGCCGAATTCACCGATATGAAGCGCACGATGCGAAAGAACACGCTTGGACGCCCTGTGGATACAATTTGCGGGCGTGTGAAAGGAAGAAGCGCGCCAGGCGGCGAGACCGCGGACAGGCCGTTTCTTTACCTCGTGAAGGAGGATGAAGCATATGTCGTCGACGGCAAGTCAGGGTCGGCGGCGTCAACGGCGTATCGAAATATCTGCAATTAGGGGAGGCGTCGACTGCGCCACGGCGCGGTACGCACCCAAGTGATTTGAGCGGAAAGAATTTCCACCCAGCCGCAAAGTGATCCCGCAGTGGATACGGCACTAACGGCGGCACTGCGCCTCGTGATGATGCATTCAGAATGAATGCAGCAGCAGCAGGGGAAGACGCAATACGGAATGGGAATATCGCGGAAGTTCTTTTCATCTCGAGGAAATCATGCACGACATAACGAACACCTCAAAACGGCTCAATGAATCGCTTCACTTGCCGGTTCTGGTAATCATCGAGCCGCTCCTATTGCCTCGCACATGCATGCTGAACGTCCTCAGGCGGGAGCTGGACCACCTTGAGATCCTTGACATGGCAACGGTCCAAAGCCTGGACTCTACGTCAGCCCGCGATGTTCGTCTGGTGGTGCTGAGTATCGCGGATAGGCCCATCGGCGATCCTTCGGTTGAGGACGATCTCGCCTTCGTTGCGGAGTGTTGTCCCAACGCCGCCGTTGCAGTCCTGTCAAACCATGATGACGAGCCGACCGTGCAGGCTGCGATGCAGCGGGGCGTGCGCGGCTTTCTTTCCACCTCGCTATCGATCGAGATCGCCATGGCTGGCCTGCGGCTTGTTCTTGTTGGTGGCGTCTACCGGCCGTTGCCCGTGGCCCGGACGAACAGGATAGCGGATCTGGAGCCGTCGGATACGCGCGGGCTTGCGCCCGCATATCTGATGAACGAGGGAGTCGGAGTGGCTATCGACAGGAGCGTGACCGATCTCACGCCTCGTGAGCAACAAGTTCTGGCGGAATTGGAGCTCGGCCTGCCCAACAAGCTGATCGCCGCCAAATTGAACCTCTCGGAAAGCACAGTCAAAATGCACATCCAGCATATCATGAGGAAATGTGCTGCGCACAATCGCACGGAAGCTGTCCTCCGCTGGCGCGGCCGGTTGCCCGCGCAGAGTCGCGATGACGATCCCGGCGCAGCTCCAATGCTGGAAAACTAGTCCTCTCTGAATGCACCACGGAAGCTGTCGAGCAGGGGCCTGAGCGCGTAGAGAGCCACAGTACCGCGCCCTGTCGTGATGAACACTTGAACCGGCATACCGGGGACGATCTGGATGTCGTTTGCCGCGATCTGCGCCTCGTCGATCCGGATTTTGGTCGCGTAGTATGGCTGGTCGGTACGCTTGTCGAGGAGCCGGTCCGCGGATACGTGCACGACGGTTCCCTTCAGGCGAGGCACGCGACGCTGATTGTACGGTAGGAGGTGAACCTCGGCATTGAGGCCGGGATGAACCACGTCGATGTCCTCGGGCCTCAGGCGCGCGGTCACGATGAGGCGATCTTGCCGGGGTACCAGGTCCATGAGCGGAGCACCAGCTCCGATGACGCCGCCGGCCGTATGAATCCGCAGATCGGTTATCACGCCGTCTTCGGGCGCCTTGATCTCCGTTCGCGATAGCTGATCCTTGGCCGCAAGCAATCGCTCGCGGAGCTGGAATATCTGGTTCTGCGCTTCACGAAGCGACTGTGCGATCTCGTTCTGCCTCTCGCTCTCGAGCTTGAACAATGTGGCCTGCTGTTCGCTGATGACCTGCGCGGCGCGAGAAATCTGCGCGGCGATCTCGCCGCGGCGGCCTTCAACGTCGGCCAGCTCCCGCTGCAGGTTCAGAAGCCGCGGTCGCCGCTCGAGCCCCTTGTTGACGAGGGTCGCGACCATATCCAGTTCCTCCCGGACGATGTCGACCCGCTGCCCGGTGGCGCTCTCCTGAGCCTTGAGACCTTCGATCTCCTTCTCGACTTGACGCCTTCGTTCGCGAATGACCGTAAGCTGCGACTCGTGAACCTGGAGGCGCGCCTGAAAAATGAACTGCTGCGCCGAAACCGCAGCGGCGGCCACCCCGTTCTGCTTGCTGTCCTGTTCCAGCGCGTCCGGAATTGCGATCCTCTCAAATCTCTGCTGCTCGGCTTGAAGCCGTGCGGCACGAGCAACTGCATCCCACAATTGGCCTTGAAGGCTTTGCATCTCCGAGGCGGCCCGGGTGTCGTCCAGCGCGATCAGTATTTGGCCGCTTCGCACGATATCGCCATCCGAAACAAGGATCCTCCTGACGATACCGCCTTCCAGATGCTGAATCGTCTTGCGGCTCGACTCCGATTCCACGACGCCAGACGCGATCGCGGCGCTCTCGAGAGGCGCGAGGCTAGCCCATGTACCAAGCCCCAGCATGAAGCAGAGCACCAGCAGATTGCCCGCGACTGTGAGACCGCGAAGCCTTCCGCGCGGAGAGGTCGGCGTGGGCGTCGAGCACCATGGAAATTCCAGCGGCTCGAAATCGTCGATTGCGGTCACCACGACGCCAAATCGCCGGGCGGGCGCGGGGCGCGCCGGAGCTCGCATGAGCTGCTCCCAGATCATGGGAAGTCTCGAGACGGCGGGAAACTTCCGGATGATGAGAGAATTCCAAATCATGGCGCAATCTGCGAAGTAACTTGGGGGCGGCTCAAGTGCCGTTCAAAGATGTCCTCGCTGTCGCCGAATGCGGCGATCGCACCGTCTTCCATGATGGCAATTTTGTCCGTGGCTGCGAGGAGACCCATCCTGTGAGTGACGACGACAAGGATGACACCTGCGAGCTTCATGCGCTCGATGGCATCCAGGAGCATTCGCTCGCCCCCGTAGTCGAGGCTGGCGTTGGGTTCGTCGAGAACGATGAGGCGTGGACTGCCGAAAAAGGCGCGGGCAAGTCCGAGGCGCTGCCGATAGCCGCGCGAGAAGTTTGTTTCGCTGTGAACCATCGTGTCGTAACCCTGCGGCAGGCGCATGATCGCCCCATGGATTCCGACGAGCTTGGCCGCTTCGACGACCTCCCGCCGGTCGGCATCTTCAAGGCGTGCGATGATGTCGTTGATCGTGTCGCCGAGCAGGTTGATATCCTGGGGGAGATATCCAAGGCGGTCGCCGTTTCGGCCCTCGCGAAGCAGCGGGACGCCGGTATTGTCGAGGAGGACACGGCCATCCGTTGGCATCGATAGCCCGGCGATCACCTGGCCGAGCAAGGATTTGCCTGACCCGGACGGACCGATAATGCCAAGGCATTGTCCGGGCATGAGGCTGAACGAGACGCCGTTCAGCAGAACATGGTCGGTCCCCGCAAGCCGCACGCTAACATTGTCGACGACGAGGCCGCTTCGCGCCTGCGGCGGAGAAACCTCCGCGCTCTGCTGCAGCGCGATGGGGAATGCGGCGAGAAGTGCGCCGAGCCGCTGACAGGCGCTCAGGGCCGTTACGAGTGATTTCCAGCCAGCGAGCGCACTTTCGACCGGCGCGAGCGCCCGGCTGAACATCAGCGTGGAAGCAAATATGATTGCGGGGCTCTTCCCGTGATCGAGGACGAGCCACGCGGCAGCCCCCATGATCAAGACCTGCGACAGCGCGCGAACCGGCTTGGTGGCCAGCATGACGATCTCGCCTCGCCGGAGTGCCACATCGTGCTCCCTGCGCGCGTGCTGCGCGTCACGGTGAATCATGCGCGCTGCGCTGTCGAACATTCCCATGGCGCGGATCATGTGGATGTTGCCCGCGGCCGTCTGGAGGCGGCCGCAGCTTCTGGACAGTGCGGCGCCGGATCTTTGCAGAACGTCTTCCGTGACCAGCTCTCCGGCAACCGTGAGCGCGAACAGGAAGGCGACGCAGCAGGCGCCCACCACGCCAAGCAGGGGATGGATCAGAAAGAGGACAAGGAGGAACAAGGGCGCCCAGAGCGCGTCGAACAGCAGCGTGCATGCGCCGGACTCGACGAACTGGCGCAGCACGGTGAGATCCCGATATGCGCCCGACGCTTGCGTCGAGTCGCTGCGAGACGCCGATTCGAGGCCGGCCGAAAGCACGCAAGGACGAAGGCGATCGTCGAGCCAGGCGCCAAGGCGTCCCAGGACGGCGCGCCGCAATGCATCGAACACGCCGCCCACGACCACTGTGATCGCGACAATAAGCGTGAGCAGAAGCAACGTGTCGCCGCTCCGGCTCGACAACACCCGGTCGTAGATCTGAAGAAGATAGATGGAGGGCGCAAACAGAAGCAGGTTGTAGCTGCAGCTATAGGCGAATACGAGACCGAGCGGTCCCGCGCAGGACCGGAGGGCCGCGTGCAGTGGCGTCCGGATCTGCGGCAGGATAGGCCATTGAAGGGGCGGCATCAGCATGATCGTTACCGCCTGAAATCGAGGTCCGGCGCACTTGACCGATGGCTAACGTCATCTGCCAACGGTATCGGCGGGGTATTGGCTCGAGCGTCAGGACCGGTGGCGGAAGCCACCGGTCCTGCCAGTCGGACGAGCCGATGGTCAGAACGTATCGAGATGGAAGCTCACCTCTCCGCCCACCGCCGCGTTGCCGTCTCCGCCATTGCCGCCGATGCCGGCCACGACCTCCTGGTGCTGATCCACCCAGACCTTGTTGATCTGGGTCGCATCCGTATTGGCGTATACCTTGGAGGTATCGTGACCGCTGTAGGATTTCTGGCTTCCGTTCGACTCGGCGTCTCCGCCATGGGCCTTCGAAAACCACGAGGCCTTCGCGTTGGCCCCGCCGGCATCCCAATCTGCCGTCTGCTTGACGTGATCGCCGGTGCTCACGTGCACGTCGGCACCTTCCGCCTTGTTGGTTGGATCGAAGTTGAGCGTCGGCTTGCTGATGATGGCTCCCTTGAAGGTGCCGTCGCCTCCATTTCCGACACTTTGACCACCGGTGCTGATCGATTTGAATTCGATCGAGTCCGAGATGCTGATCGCTTTGGGCAACATTTGAGCCTCCCTCTTTCTGCTGGCTTCGCGCATCGTCCATCCCGATCGGGCGGACGCGCGCGGCAAAGTCTGATCCGCCCAGGCGCGATGGCGATAGATGTCAAATCGGACACCATCCGGTTTGGTCGACCTACGTACGAAAGTACGACATTCGTCGCGCAACATCGGAACTCGAAACATCCGGGAGAGCCCGCAGGGCGAGCTTGCATGCGCAGAGTGTCGACGCGGCTCGCGATCGGGCTTGTGCGAGCGGCGCGATATTTCGCTATCCCAGCAGGTGAAGATCCGACAGAAGGTGGGCGGAAAGATCGCCACCCAGCGCGAGATTGCCGTGGCCGCCGTCCCCGCCAAGTCCGGCGATCTGGATCGCACTCTGGTCGATGTGCACGTTGTTGACCTGATCGGCTACGGCCGTCGAATGCGGACCCGCGATTGCGATGTTGATGGGTGCATAGATCGCGACGCTGACATCGATCAGGCTGCCGGCAAAATAGCCCTTGCCGCCATTGCCTGCGCCGTTCGAACCGGTCGCGATCGTGTCGGAGCCGCCCCACAAGCCGTGGGAGAGAAGGCTTGCATGGCCGCCCGCCGCGGCGTTGCCGTTGCCGCCGTACCCGCCAATGCCGGCGATCTGAATGATGGATTGATCCACGTAGGCGTCATTTGTCTGAACCGCGTAAACGTTGGAACCATAGCCCGCGACTGCGATGTTGATCGGGTCGTACAGTACGAAGGAAGTATGGACGAGCCCGCCATAGAACGCGCCATCGCCGCCATTGCCAGCCTGGCTTCCGCCCGTTTGAACGTCGAAGACGTCCCCTCCGTTGCTTGATCCCCAACTGGAGTCGAGCGTGATGACGCTGCCGCCGGCGGCTACGTTTGCATTTCCACCGCTTCCGCTGACGCCCGCGACCTGAGTGGCCGATTGATCGATGTGGACCGTGTTCGATTGACTTGCAAGCGCAGTGCCGCCCGAACCCGCCACGGCAATGTTGATCGGATGATAGATCACCACGGGAGCGTCCACGATCGCACCCGAGAAATAGCCGCTGCCGCCGTTTCCGGCGCTGTTGTCGCCGCTCGCGATCACGCCGCCGCCCAAGGACGTACTGACGCTCCCTCCCGATACAATGTTGTCATTGCCGCCATGGCCGCCGACGCCGGCCACCTGAAGAGCGGATTGATCGACATTCAAATTGTTGGGCTGGTTGGAAAGGGCGACCGAGCCGTATCCCATACTCACCGAGATGTTGATCGGTTCATAGATCAGCAGGGACGCGTGAATGATCCCTCCATAAAAGTAGCCACCCCCGCCGTTCCCAGCCGTGTTCGCCCCACTCTCGACCGAAGCAATGCCCGTCCCTGGATGTGATGCGCCGGCTGCAGGCTTCGTGGACGAAACGTCCAGGCCCGCCGCAGCGTGGTTGCCGGCGTGGCCGCCCGTGTCGACCCCCGATGTGGGATGTTTGGATTGAACCGGGTCGGCCTCGTGATGCTGGATGTTCGCGCTCGCGTGGTGGGCTCCAGGACCAGCAAATTGACCCGCAAGAGGGCCCGGACCATGGAGCAGAGCGCCACCGCCGACCTGAGCTACTAACGAAGCACTCGGCCCAGGGCCCGGTCCGCGCTCGCCATCGTAGCCATCGTGGTGATGCGAGGCGTGATGCAGCCGGATTCCATCCGACATCCGCGAAAAATCCATCGTAGCCTCCCTCATCGCGATCGCTCCGCGCGATCGGACGGGTTCTGCGCTCCGGACACAATGTCATCCCGGGAAGGTCGAATGCCCAGTCGTCAGTTCGGATATGGCGCTTCGTCGGGCACCCGTAACAACGGCTACATCCGTTCGGGTGGGCTACAGCCTTTGCAAGCTTGCGCGGGCCGAGCTTGGAAGTGCGACCTTGAGGGGATGGCGAAAATGGACGATCGGGCTGGTGGAGAGGTCGTCGTAGGGTCTGTGGCCAAAACCAATCCACCGCAATGCCCGACTTAAGTCGCATTGCGACCTAGGTCACGGCCAAAGCTCGTGTTCGGGCAGGGGCGCAACACCGGGGTTTCCATGTCCGGTCATTTGCGATTTTGTTTCGCCGCTTTTGTACTTGTTGCAGGCCTCCCGACGTCATCAGCGTCTTCGAACCCATTTTCTGGATTCTTCAATGCCAGTCCCGCGACAGCCTCTGCGCCCAGTTCCGCGGAAGTCGCGGAAGTGAAGTGCTTGTCGCGGCCCGGCAGGTCGACCGCCGACGGCCAGCGCTGGGTCTATCGGGTGGAAGGCCGGCGCAGATGCTGGTTCCAGGTCGCCGAAGGGACAGAGCCGGTGAAGATGCCGGTTCGGTATCGCGCCGCCAGATATCGTGCCGCCGCGGCCGAAGAGAACAAGTCCGCAGCGCGCAAGCGGAAGGCGATGGTAGATGCGCGCGCGGAGCTGCAGCGCTCCGCAGCGGTGGATACGTCTCGGCCGAGCCCGTCCGCGCCCGTGCAGGTGGTTGATGCCGGTCCCATCCTTGCTACCGGGATTGCGACCCGCGTGTCGCCGGCCCCCTTCTCCAAACGCGCCGACCGGCTCACGCCGGACGAAATCGCGCCGCGCCAAGTCGACGTGGATGCACGTTTGGCAGCCGCGCCCGCCGCCAGTGACGTGGTTGCCGCCTCGGCGCCTTCGGCGACGCCGCTCGCCTTTTCCGCCGCCGAGGCGGGTGATGGCGGGCAGGGCTGGACCTGGCTTGGCATGCTGCTGATGGCCTTGGGGCTCGTCTCCGTCTTGAGCGCGAGCCGAACCACTCGCTGGGCCGTGCCGCTGCCCCACCTTTATTTCGCTTGCCAGAGGCTGATGCTGGTCAAGACGCGACCTCGCGGGGAGGCTCGCTAGATCGAACGTTGAGCGGGAGTTTGATAACCATTGAAGCGATCAATGAGCGGCAGCGCGCGGCGTTTCTGTTGCAGCAAGGGAAAAACGAAAGCCTGCCAAGTGGTGATGATCGATTTACTGGTGGGCCCGGCAGGACTCGAACCTGCAACCAGACCGTTATGAGCGGCCGGCTCTAACCATTGAGCTACAGGCCCCGCCGCGAGGCGGCTACTTTTGCAAGCGGCCGGCAACGGTGCGCGGTTCGTTTACAGGGCCTGGGGCGGGGGTGCAATGCTGGCTCTGCTCAAACGGAACGCCAGGCGTCGCGTGGCAAACGCGGCTCTTTGGTTGATTGCGGGATTCGGAATAGTCGCATTCTGTCACTGTTTTGCCCGACGAGTCAAACGGCTCTGCGATCATGTGCCGGCGGCCGTCTTTCCCTTCCCACAACCCACTGAAATTGCTCACGTCTTCTACTGTGCATGGGGTTGTTTTCGCACTTTTGTTGTGAGGGGCCCGCCGGTCCCCCGAACGTCTTGCCGACGAGCAACAGCGCCGCCGCGCGGCCCTAATCCACCGACACGCCGGCGAACTCGACCACCTTCCGCCACTTCTCGGTCTCGTCCGCGACCAGCTTGCCGAACTCGGCCGGCGTCATCGGCTTGGGGATGCCGCCGGTCTCCGCCAGGCGTGCCACCAGCTTCGGGTCCTTCAGCGCTTCGCCCACCGCCTTGTTGAGGATCTCGATCACCTCGCTTGGAGTGCCCTTCGGCGCGGAGATGCCGTAGAAGCCGACCGCTTCGAAGCCCGGCACGGTCTCGGCGATCGCGGGCACGTCGGGAACGCTCGGCCAGCGCTGCGGCGAGGTCACCCCTAGCGCGCGGACATTGCCGCCCTTGGCCTGCTCCAGCGCGGACGGCAGGTTGTCGAAGATCAACTGCACCTTGTTGGAGATGATGTCGGGGAAGGCGATCGCCGAACCGCGATAGGGCACGTGCACCATGTCGCATTTGGTCATCACCTTGAACAGCTCCGCCGACATATGCACCGAGGTGCCGTTGCCGGACGAGGCAAAGGAGACCTTGCCGGGATTGGCCTTGCAATAGTCGATGAACTCCTGAACCGTCTTCGCCGGAAACGCGTTGGAGACGACCAGCATGTTGGTGAGCTGCATGATGCTGGCGACCGGCACGGTGTCGCGCAGGAAGTCGAACGGCAGCTTCTTGTAGAGCGAGGTCGAGATCGCATTGTTGGGTGCGACGAACAGCAGCGTGTAGCCGTCCGGCGGCGAATTGATCGCGGCGGCGGCCGCGATGTTGCCGCCGGAGCCGGTGCGGTTCTCGACGATGAATTGCTGGCCGAGGCGGTCCGACAGCCACTGCGCCATGATCCGCGCCACGATGTCGACCGGGCCGCCGGCGGAAAAGCCGATCAGCCAGTGCACGGGGCGGTCGGGATACGCAGCGGAGGCGCGCGGCGTGGCGCCGAAAAGCGTGGCAAAAACGACGAGCCCGAAAACACCACTACGCAAAATTCGCAACATCACGCCTCCCATTGCTTTATTGTCTTTGGGCGACATGCTTTCACAAAATCGGGCTGCTGCCTACATCGTCGCAAGTCGGTGTTGACGCAGGTCCGCGGGAGCGACCATGAGATTCGCAACGTTCATCCTCGTCAGTGCGGCGCTGCTCTTTGGCCCCGCTGCTGCCCAGACCGGAGGCACGGCCATTTCGACCACGACGATCAGTTTGGGCACCGCGACGCCCGGCGGCGGCTTTCCACTGTATGGCAACGCCTTCGCGGAGGTGATGAACGCAGCCGACCCGCAAATTTCCGTCGTCCCGCGCAACACCAAGGGCAGCAGCGAGAACATTCCGCTTTTGGAGAAGGGCGAGCTTGATCTCGCGCTGGTCGCAGGCGAGCCGGCCTACGAGGCCTTCGCCGGCATTGGCCGTGCGAAGGTGGCGCTGAAGATTCTCACCGCGATCTATTCCAACCCTGGCATGTTCGTGGTGCGGGCGGACAGTCCCTACAAGACGATTCACGATCTGGTCGGACAGCCCGTGGCCTTCGGCGCCAAAGGCTCGGGCCTGCCGATCCTGGCGCGCTATGTGCTTGACGGACTCGGCCTGAAGCAGGACGAGGATTTCAAGGCGGTCTATCTCGACCGCGCCGGCGACGGCCCGGCGATGGTCGAAGACGACCGCGTCGCCGCGCTGTGGGGCGCCGGCATCGGCTGGCCCGGCTTTGCCGCGGTGGCATCAAGCGCATCAGGCGCGCGCTTCATTGCGCCTGAGCTGGACGAGATCGCGCGCATCCGCGCCAAGCATGCGTTCCTCAAGCCGCTTACCGTGCCGGCCAATAGTTATCCGAAGCAGACGGAGCCGATCGCCTCGCTCGGCTCGTGGAGTTTTGTGCTGACGCGCGAGGATCTGCCTGACGATGTCGCCTATCGCCTCGCCAAGACGCTGCACGGCGTCGAGGCGACGTTCTGCAAGAAGCTCGCCCAGGCCTGCGAGACGACGGCCGCGAACACAGTCGCGGCAGCGCCGAAGCCGGAGCTGATCCATCCGGGCGTGATGAAGTATTTTCGCGAGATCGGCGTGGCGAAGTGACGATCGCTTTAGGCGATCGTCACTTCTTCACCAGCGGACACGCCGGATCCGGCGGCCCGAACGCCTTGTCGCCGGAAATGGTCGTGAGGATCTTGTAATAGTCCCACGGATATTTGCTCTCCTCCGGCGTCTTCACCTGCACCAGCCAGAGGTCGTGCACCATCAAGTTGTCCTCGCGCAAGCGGCCGTTGCGGGCGAAGAAATCTTCGATCGGCTTCTCGCGCATTTTTGCGGCGACCTTGAGCGGATCGTCTGTGCCGGTTTCCTTGATCGCGTTGAGATAGTGCATCACGCTGGAATAGACGCCGGCCTGCCACATCGACGGCATCTTGTTCATCTTGGCGAAATAGCGCTTCGACCATTCGCGGGTCTTGTCGTCCATGTCCCAATAGAACGACGTCGTCAGGAGCAGACCCTGCGCAGCCTGCAGGCCGAGGCCGTGGATGTCGGTGATCAGCGCCAGCAGCGCCGCCATCTGCTGGCCGCCCTTGAACACGCCGAACTCGGAGCCGGTCTTGATCTCGTTCATGTTATTGGGGGGGCCGGCGGCAATGCCGATGATCTTGGCCTTGGAGGCCTGCGCCTGCAGCACGAAGGAGGAGAGGTCGGGCGTCGCCAGCGGGGGCCGGACCGAGCCCAGCACCTTGCCGCCATTGGCGGTGACGACGGCGGAAGCGTCGCGCTCCAGCGAATGGCCGAAGGCGTAGTCGTCGGTAATGAAGAACCAGCTGTCGCCGCCGCGCTTGACCACCGCATCCGCTGTGCCGACCGCGAGGGCGCGGGTGTCGAACACCCATTGGATCGCATAAGGAGAGCAGAACTTGCCGTGGAAATCCGCGGTGCCCGTGGAGTGGGTGATGAACAGCCGCTTCTTCTCGTTGGCGACGTTCTGCACCGCGAGCCCGACCGCGGAGACCGGCACGTCGACGATCAGATCGACCTGGTCGACGTCGTACCAGCGCCGCGCGATCGTGCCGCCGATGTCGGCCTTGAGCTGGTGGTCGCCGATCACGACGCTGATCGGCTTGCCGAGCACGGTGCCGCCGAAATCGTCGATCGCCATCTGCGCCGCCGTCACCGAGCCCTGGCCGGTCGGTGCCGAGGCCGGCCCGTTCATGTCGGTGAGCACGCCGATCTTGACGACGTCGTCGGACACCTGCGCCATTGCCGCATCCGGCAGCAGCGACGCCGCCGAGAACGTCGTGGCGAAGGCGGCCGCGACCGACAGTCCAAATCTGATTGGATTCATGGTTCTCCTCCCCTGATCCGGCTCGTTGGCCGGTGTTGCCCGGGTATGCCCGGCTGAATTGGTTTCTTTTGCAACTATTTGGGGGCGGGCGTCAATGTCAGGCGGTGAAGCGGATCCGCCCGGCCGGCGAGGGGCGTAGCCGGTGGGCTCCTTGGCACGCTGGCGCGGCCGCCCTTCGCCGAGCAGCCGGGGCAGGGCCTGCATGGCGGGGCGGAAATAGCTGCGCTGCCGCATCGCGAGGTCGAGCGCGCCGCCGCCGCGCGCGGCGATGCCGCAATCGGTCTGGCCGGCGCGGAGCGCAAGGAGCCCCGATGCGTCACGAGTGCGGCGCAATCGATCATCATCATGATTCCGTCAAGCCAATGGGAACCCGATCATGGCCGTCCGCCGCCTGTCCGTTGCATTCGCGCTTCTCTGCGGCCTTGCCGCGGGCGTTGCGGCGTCATCCGCTGAGGAGCGCGGCATCGTCCTCGCGTCGACGACGGCGACGCAGGAGTCCGGCCTGCTCGATTATCTGCTGCCGATCTTCCGCGCGAAGACCGGCATCGACGTGACGGTGATCGTGCGGCGCGCCGATGAAGTACTCGACGGGGCGCGAAGGGGCGAAGTCGACGTCGTGCTGATGCATGCGCGACCGCAGGAGGAGAAATTCGTTGCCGACGGTTTTGGCGTGAAGCGCCTCGACGTGATGTACAGCGATTATGTGCTGATCGGGCCGAAGAGCGATCCCGCGGGCGTGAAGGGCAAAGACATCGCGACGGCGCTGAAGGCGATCGAGGCCAAGGGGACGCCGTTCGTGACGCGCGGTGACCGCTCGGGCACCCATGCCGCGGAGCTCGCGCTCTGGATCGTCGCCGGCATCGACATCGCGAGCGCCAAGGGCGCCTGGTATCGCGAGGCCGGGCCCGGCATGAAGGCGGCCCTCGAGGCCGCGCGCGCCGCGAACGCCTATGCGCTGTCGGACCGCGGCAGCTGGATCTCGTTCAGGGATCGCGGCGATCTCGGTATCGTCGTCGAAGGCGACAGGCGACTGCTCAATCAGTACGGCGTGATGCTGGTGAACCCCGACAAGTTTCCGAACGTGAAGAAGGACCTCGCGCAGACCTTCATCGACTGGCTGACCTCGCCGGAGGGGCAGACCGCGATCGCCGGCTACAAGATCGACGGGCAGCAGCTGTTCTTCCCCAATTCAGACAGGTCCGGCGGGTAATGTCCGTAGCACTGGCGGTTGCCAAACCGGGCGATGCATGGTCCATCATGGCGCATGATTCAGCGCCTGCCGTCCTCGCTCACGCCGCTCGACGCTGCGCTCGCCGCGTTGCTGCGAGGCGTCGATCCTGTCGCGCCGATGGAGTTGCCGCTGGCGGAAGCGAGCGGCTGCGTCGCGGTGGGCGCTCCGCTGCTTGCCGCCTATCCCCCGCGCGACATTGCCGCCGCAGACGGTTGGGCGCTCTCCGCCAATGATCTCGTCGGTGCGTCCGCGTATTCGCCGCTGCCACTGGCGATGGCTCCTGCATGGGTCGATGCCGGTGAGGCGATGCCGGAGGGATGCGACTGCGTGCTCGACGCCGGTGCGGTCGAGCTGTCAGGTCCCCTCGCGCAGGTGTTGGCCAAGACCGTGCCGGGGCAGGGCGTCAGGCGGGCGGGAAGCGACGTCGCAGCGCACACGCCCGCCGGCGCCGAGGGCTATCCGATCGGCGCGGCCGATCTGCTGATCGCGCGCGTCGCGCATCTGGAAAAGTTCAGCGTGCGGCGGCCGCGGCTGCGCATCGTCAACGTGCCCGGCGCAACGGCAACGGCGCAGATGATCGCCGGGATCGCGCACGCGTCGGGGCTGGAGGTGAGGACGTGTGAGGCCGGCGCGCGCGACGGAGCATCGATTGCCGAGACGCTCGACGCTTCCTCCTGCGATCTGCTGCTGACAGTCGGCGGCAGTGGCGTCGGCCGTGGGGATGCAGCTGTCGCGGCGCTGGCCCAGCGTGGCGAGGTGCTTGCCCATGGCCTTGCGCTCCAGCCTGGACGCACCGCTGCGGTCGGCCGGCTCGAAAAGGTTCCGATTGTCGCCTTGCCCGGCTCGCCCGATCATGCGCTCGCGGTATGGCTCGCGCTCGTGCTGCCCCTCATCGATCACTTGTCGGCGCGCCGGCCACGCCGACAGTTGACCTTGCCGCTCGCACGCAAGATTGCATCCGGTGTGGGCATCGCAGAAATGGCCTTGCTGGCCGAGGAACATCATGCGTGGATGCCGCTTGCCGTGGGCGAATGGCCGCTCCAGGCCATCGTCCGCGCCGATGCATGGCTGCTCGTCCCCGCCAGCCACGAGGGATTTGCGGCGGGCACGCCGGTCGGTGCCTATCTGATGCGGGAATGATATGGGGTCCGGCATGACGATGATTCCGCGATCGCAAGAGCGCAGCGCGCTCGAACAGGAGCAGTTCCTTAAGATCCTGTCGCGCGAAGAAGCGCTGGCACGTTTCGAGGCGGCGCTGTTCCCGCGGTCGATTCCGAGTGCACCGTGCAAGCTCGCCGATGCACTCGGTGCGGCGCTCGCCGAAGACGTCACGGCACCGATCGACGTTCCGCCGTTCGACCGCTCCAATGTCGACGGCTTTGCCGTCCGCTCCGCCGATGTCGTTGCGGCGCGGGAAGGTGCACCCGTTCGTCTCGAGCTCAATGATGAAGAGATCCATTGCGGCACCGCCCCGAGGCTGCAAGTGGCGGCTGGGTCCGCAACGGCGATCGCCACCGGCGGTCCGCTGCCCCGCGGCGCCGACGCTGTCGTCATGGTCGAGCACACCCAGCCGGCAGGATCGGACGCGATCGAGGTCCGTCGCGCCACGTCTCCCGGGCAATTCGTCGCCTATGCCGGATCCGACATCGCGCGCGGCGAAGCGCTGCTGCGTGCGGGGACGATCATCGGTTCGCGCGAGATCGGTATGCTGGCCGCTTGCGGCATCGCCGAGGTGAATGTCGCGCGCAAGCCGCTTGTGGCCGTCATCTCCACCGGCGACGAATTGGTGCAGCCCGGAGAGCTGCTCGCGCCCGCCGAGATCTACGACACCAATGGTGCGATCGTCACTGCTGCGATCGACGAGAATGGCGGCGAGGCGGTCTTCCTCGGCGCCATTCCCGATGATGAAGCCAAGCTCGAAGCCGCCATGCGCCGCGCGCTGGCGGATGCCGACATGCTGGTGCTGTCGGGCGGCACGTCGAAAGGCGCGGGCGACCTGTCCCATCGCATCATCGGCCGGCTCGGCCAGCCCGGAATCATCGCGCATGGCGTGGCGCTCAAGCCCGGCAAGCCGCTGTGCCTTGCGGTGTGCGACGGCAAGCCGGTGGTGATCTTGCCGGGCTTTCCGACCTCGGCGATGTTCACCTTCCACGACATGATCGTGCCGGTGCTGCGCAGGATGGCCGGGCTGCCGCCGCGCTCCGATGCCAAGGTCAGCGCGACCGTGCCGGTCCGCATCGCCTCGGAGCTCGGCCGCACCGAATTCGTCATGGTCTCGCTGGTCGAGGGGCGCGGCGGCCTGATCGCCTACCCCTCCGGCAAGGGGTCTGGTGCGATCACGTCATTCGCGCAGGCCGACGGCTTTTTGCGCATCGACGCGCTCGCCGACCAGATGCCGGCCAAGACTGAAGCCGAGGTAACCCTGTTCACGCCGCATGTGCGCGTGCCGGATCTCGTCATCGTCGGCAGCCATTGCACCGGCCTCGATCTCGTCACGGCACACCTCGCACGTGCCGGTCTTTCCGTCCGCTCGATCGCCGTCGGCAGCCTCGGCGGGCTCGCGGCGGCGCGGCGCGGCGAATGCGATCTCGCGCCGATCCATCTGTTCGACGACAGAAGCGAGACCTACAACTCGCCCTATCTCGTCGAGGGGCTTGTGCTCGTGCCGGGCTGGCGGCGGATGCAGGGCATCGTCTTCCGCAAAGGCGACAAGCGTTTCGAAGGCCTCAGTGCGAAGGAGGCGGTCGCGGCTGCGATCTCTGATCCCACCTGCATCATGGTCAACCGCAATCAAGGCGCCGGCACGCGCATCCTGATCGATCGGCTGCTCGGCGGCGCCCGCCCGGAGGGCTATTGGAACCAGCCGCGCTCGCACAATGCGGTGGCCGCCGCCGTCGCCCAGCACCGCGCCGACTGGGGCGTGACCATTGCGCCGGTCGCCCATGCGGGCGACCTCGATTTCATTCCGCTCGCGGAGGAGCATTATGACTTCGCGCTGGTGACGGCGCGCAAAGACCGGCCGGCAGTGCAGGCCTTTCTCGATGCGCTCGGCTCGCATGAGGCGCGCGCGGCGCTGGAGCGCGCCGGATTTCGGCCTGCGTGAACGGCCCCGCATGCGGCCACGTCGTAAGCGCGCTAGGACGCCTCATCCAGCGCCGCCAGCCGCTCGGCCTCGGCGATGTCCTCGACAGTATTGGCATTGAAGAACGGGTCGAGCGGCTCGGTCGGCCATCTCACCGTCGCCAGCGGATAGCGAGCGGTCCAGCGGTCGATCTTGCGGAGGTCCTCGACCACGAGCGCGTGGCGTAGCTCCTCACGCAGGTCCACGCGCCACAGACCGATCACCGGATGCGACTGATCGCCTGATGCCGCGACCGCGAGCTGCGCGTTCTCGCGCGCGCGCGCCTCATGCAGGCGGGTGACCAGATCGCGCGGCAGGAACGGGCAGTCGCCCGCGGCGCTGAGCACCCACTCGATGTTCGGCCGGTTCGCCGCGGTCCAGTCGAGCGCCGCGAGGATGCCGGCGAGCGGGCCGGGAAAGCCGGGCACGTCGTCGGCGACCACCTGCAAGCCGAACGCGGCGAAGCGCGCGGGATCGCCGTTGGCATTGAGGATCATCCCGCTGCATTGGGGTGCAAGGCGCGCGATCACACGCTCCAGGATGGTGCAGCCGCCGATGCTGCGCATTGGCTTGTCACCCCCGCCCATGCGCCGGGCGAGACCGCCGGCGAGCAGCACGCCAACAGTCGGCGGAACACTCGTCGCCGGAATCCTAGTCGTCACCACCTTCACCCTTGCGCTTGTGCTTGGCCGATTCCTCCTCGACGTAAGCGAGATTCTGGTCGTAGACGATGCGGTCCTCGCCCGCGAGTGCGATGAAGCGTTTTCCGCGCGTGCGCCCGACCAGCGTCAGCCCGACCTGTCTTGCGAGATCGACGCCCCAGGCGGTGAAGCCGGAGCGCGACACCAGGATCGGAATCCCCATCCGCACGGTCTTGATCACCATCTCCGACGTGAGGCGTCCCGTGGTGTAGAGGATCTTGTCGGAGGCATCGACGCCGTGGCGGTACATCCAGCCCGCGATCTTGTCGACCGCATTGTGGCGGCCGACGTCCTCGGTGTAGCAGAGCGGGGTGCCCTCCTTGCACAGCACGCAGCCATGGATTGCGCCGGCCTCCAGATAGAGCGAGGGCATGGTGTTGATGGTCTGGGTCATCTGGTACAGCCACGAGGTGCGCAGCTCTGCCTTCGGCAGTGCGACGCTCTCGACCGCTTCCAGCAGGTCGCCGAAAGCTGTGCCCTGCGCGCAGCCCGAGGTCTGCGTGCGCTTCTTCAGCTTGGCCTCGAAATTGGTGTGATGTGAGGTGCGCACCACGACCACCTGCAGGTCGTCGTCGTATTCGACCTCAGTGACCTCGTCATTGTATTTCAGCATGTTCTGGTTCAGTAGGTAGCCGAGCGCCAGATATTCCGGATAGTCGCCGATCGTCATCATGGTGACGATCTCCTGCGAATTCAGGTAGAGCGTCAGTGGCCGCTCCATCGGCACCTTGATCTCGACCCTGGCGCCAGTCTGGTCAGTCCCGGTCACGCTCTGGGTCAGGCGCGGGTCGTCCGTGTCAGGGACGATCAGGGGCACCGGCGTCTTGTCGATCTTCATCATGGCCACGAGGTTAGCATGACATTCGGATCAAGCCGATATAAGCATGGCGGGGAAAGGCCGGAGGTTCCATCGGCTCGTGAGCCGTTGGCGGAGATCGGGCGGTTATGAAAGTCATCGGGCTTGCAGGCTGGAGTGGGGCGGGCAAGACCACGCTGTTGACGCGGCTGATCCCGCATTTCAACGCGCAGGGCCTGCGTGTTTCCGTGATCAAGCATGCGCATCACCAGTTCGACGTCGACGTGCCCGGCAAGGATTCCTGGCGCCATCGCGAGGCCGGCGCGGCCGAGGTGCTGGTTGCTTCGGCGAACCGTTGGGCCCTGATGCACGAGCTGCGCGGCGCCAAGGAGCCGCGGCTGCCGGAACTGTTGAGCAAGCTATCCGCGGTCGATCTGGTCGTGGTCGAAGGTTTTAAGCGCGAGCCACATCGCAAGATCGAGGTGCATCGCGGCGGCAATGGCAAGCCACTGCTGTTTCCAGACGATCCCGGCATTGCCGGGATTGTCGCCGACGTCGCGGTTGACACCCGCCTGCCGACTGTCCATCTCGACGATATTCCGGCCGCCGCGGCTTTGTTGCTGCGCGCGGCGATGCCGGTCGACGAAGCGGTGGCGAAAAGCGCCGCGATGCGCTGACGAGGCACCATGGCGCAACTATCGGACGATTGCTTTGCCTTCGGCGGCCCGATGATGTCGGTGGATGAGGCCGTTGGCCTGATCACCACGCGCGTCAATGCGATCGCCGATCTCGAAACGGTTGCGCTCGTCGACGCGGACGGACGCGTACTGGCGCGCGACATCGCAGCGCCTTTGCCGCTGCCGCCCTTCACCAACTCCGCCGTCGATGGTTACGCCGTGCGCAACGCGGATCTTCCGCAAAGCACCGAGCAAGCGTTGCCGCTCGACGGCCGTATCCAGGCCGGCGGCCTTGCACAGGCGCCGATCAAGCCCGGCCACACCGCGCGCATCTTCACGGGCGCGCCGATGCCACTGGGCGCCGAAACCGTCTTCATGCAGGAAGATGTCCGCGTCGATAAGTCCGGCAAGGTGGTGCTGCCTCCGGGATTGAAGCCGGGTGCCAATGTCCGCCCTGCGGGCGAAGACATTCCTGAAGGGTATGTCGCGCTGCGCGCCGGGCAGCGCTTGCGGCCGCAGCATGTCGCCCTTGCGGCGGCGTTCGGCCTGACCGGCCTCGACGTCGTCAGGCGCATCCGCGTCGCAGTTTTCTCGACCGGTGACGAGCTGGCCTCGCCCGGCGAGCCGCGCGCGGCCTCGCAACTGTTCGATTCCAACCGCTTCATGCTGATGGCGATGCTGCGCCGGCTCGGCTGCGAGGTCAGCGATCTCGGCATCTTGCGGGACGAGCGTACCTCGCTTGCCCATGGCCTGAAGCAGGTTGCAGGCGATCATGACCTGATCCTCACCACTGGCGGCGTCTCCACCGGCGAGGAGGATCACGTCAAGGCGGCGGTTGAGAGCGTCGGCTCGCTGGTGCTGTGGCGGATGGCGATCAAGCCCGGCCGACCGGTGGCGATGGGCATCATCGACGGCACGCCGCTGATCGGATTGCCCGGCAATCCCGTTGCGAGCTTTGTCACCTTCGTGCATGTGGTGCGGCCGACGGTGCTGGCGCTGGCCGGTTCCCTGCCGGAGCCGCACTTGCCGATCCCTGTGCGTGCTGCGTTCACCTACAGGAAGAAAGAAGGCAGGCGCGAATATGTTCGCGCCTCCTTGCGGCGCGGAAAGGATGGCACACTGGAGGTCATCAAGTTCCCGCGCGAGGGAGCCGGGCTATTGTCCTCACTGGTGGAGACCGGTGGCCTCGTTGAGCTTGGCGAAGACATCACGCAGGTCGAACCTGGACAGGACGTAGGCTTCTTGTTCTATGCCGATCTGCTCTAGCGGTCCTTGCGTTGACGCCATCGATCGGCCCCGCCATGGTACGCCCATGACCAGAACGACGCTCGACCTCACCGGGTTAAAATGTCCGTTGCCCGCCCTGAAGACCCGAAAAGCGCTGAAGCCGTTGCAGCCCGGCGATCAGCTCGAGGTTCACTGCACCGATCCCTTGTCGGTGATTGACATTCCGAACTTGATCCGCGAGACCGGCGACACGGTGGAGATCACCGAGCGCAACGACGCGCGCATCGTGTTCTTGATAGAGAAAACAAATCGTTCGATAGAGAGTGCTAATGGTGCGTCGCGTTCTTGAGAACGTTACCGCGCTGATACCGACCATTTGTCTATCGACATCGCTCATGGCTTCTGCAAATTGGCTTTCTCCGTTCAGGCGCGGAGGTTGAGTCTTGTCTGCGACACGCTGATCGACGGGCCGCGCTCACAATGCCTGTATGTCGTATAGGGCATAGCATCCCGCCCGAAGGGTTAGCATTTCGGATGCGCGTGACGATCCTGACGCGCGTCGAATCACTGAGCGGAGCAGCAGGGACACTTGGCTGCGTCGCTGGACTGGAGATCAGGATCTTAGGGCAGGCTGCTCAGAAGGGCGGCCTCAGGGGAGGAATGCATGGCTAGTGTTGAGAGCGCCGGGACCATTTCGGGCCGTGGTGCGGGGGTTCTTGATCGCGAGCGGACCATCGCGACCGCCGGATTCAATCGCTGGCTGGTGCCGCCGGCGGCGCTGTGCATTCATCTCTGCATCGGCATGGCCTATGGCTTCTCAGTGTTCTGGCTGCCGCTTTCCCGAGCCATCGGCATCACGGCGCCGAAAGCCTGTCCGGATATGTCGCTGTGGCAAGAGCTCTTCACCACCACCTGCGACTGGAAGGTTGCGAGTCTGGGATGGATGTTCACCCTGTTCTTCGTCGTGCTCGGCGTTGCCGCCGCTGTTTGGGGCGGCTGGCTGGAGCGGGTCGGTCCGCGCAAAGCAGGCTTCGTTGCTGCGCTATGCTGGTGCGGTGGCCTGCTGCTTGGCGCGATCGGCATCTATACCCACCAGCTCTGGATCATGTGGCTGGGCTCCGGCGTGATCGGCGGCATAGGTCTTGGTCTCGGTTACATCTCGCCGGTGTCGACGCTGATCAAATGGTTTCCCGACCGCCGCGGCATGGCGACCGGTATGGCAATCATGGGTTTCGGCGGCGGCGCCATGATCGGCGCGCCATTTGCCAACCTCCTGATCAACTACTTCAAGACCTCGACCGATGTCGGTGTATGGCAGGCCTTCGTCGTCATGGCCGTCGTCTATTTCATCTTCATGACCATCGGCGCTTTCGCTTATCGCGTGACGCCGGCTGGCTGGAAGCCTGAAGGGTGGACGCCGCCGAGCGAGAAGAAGACGATGATCTCCGAGCATCATGTCCATCTCAACAACGCGCACAAGACGCCGCAGTTCTGGCTGATCTGGTGGGTGCTGTGTCTGAACGTGTCGGCGGGCATCGGCGTGATCGGAATGGCCTCTCCGATGCTCCAGGAAATCTTTGCTGGCAAGCTGATCGGACATCCGGAGCTTACCTTTGGTCAGCTCTCGGTCGAGCAGAAGACGGTTATCGCTGGAATTGCGGCGGGCTTCGCCGGCCTGCTATCGCTGTTCAACATCGGCGGCCGCTTCTTCTGGGCAACGCTGTCGGACACGATCGGCCGCAAGAACACCTACTACACGTTCTTTATTCTCGGCATCGTTCTCTACGCGCTGGCGCCGACCTTTGCGGCGATGGGCTCGAAGCTGCTCTTCGTGCTCGGCTTCGGTATCATCCTGTCGATGTATGGCGGTGGATTCGCGACCGTGCCGGCCTATCTCGCCGACATGTTCGGTACCCAGTTCGTCGGCGCCATTCACGGCCGGCTCCTGACGGCGTGGTCCACCGCAGGCATCATCGGCCCGGTCGTGGTGAACTACATTCGCGAGTTCCAACTCGCGGCGGGCGTTCCGCGCGACCAGCTCTACAACACCACTATGTACATTCTTTGTGCGATGCTGATCGCTGGCATCATCTGCAACTACTTGGTCAAGCCGGTCGATCCGAAATGGTACATGAGCGAGGCCGACGTCGCCAAATTGCAGGCGGCGAATGCGGGCGCCGCCACCGTGCAGACCGGCTCGTTCGGAATCGGCACCGGCGGCCTCGATGTCAAGGCAGCACTGTTCTGGCTCTTCGTCTGCGTTCCGCTGGCGTGGGGTGTCTACAAGACGCTCGAGAGCGCGGTTAAGATCCTCTGATCGCGCAAACCTCTTCGTGGCGTGCAGGGCATGCGGCCTTATTGGCCGCATGCCCTTAAATGCTTATTTGAGCGCAAGAATTCTCTTGGCATCTGGTATGCCAGGGACTAGGATTGGATATATTCCAAGAAGGGCTACGAGACGCAGCGATGAGCCACGACGTGCAACAGGTCCGCTCGTTCGAACATCCCGGCGAGGGCCGGAAGCGAGCCAAGGCGACCTCTAAGGGAAGACAGGTCGACCCCACGGCCGCGCACGAAATCGAGCAGCTGCTCGGCGACAGGCCGCGGCGGCGCGACCTGCTGATCGAACATCTGCACCTGATCCAGGACAAGTACCACCAGATTTCGGCCGCGCATCTCGCCGCGCTCGCCGACGAGATGAAGCTCGCCTTTGCCGAGGTGTTCGAGACCGCGACCTTTTACGCGCATTTCGACGTGGTGAAAGAAGGTGAGCCTGACATCGACCCGCTGACGATCCGCGTCTGCGATTCGCTGACCTGCGCGATGCTCGGCGGCGAGAAGCTGCTGCAAGATTTGCAGAGCGCATCGGGTCCCGGCATTCGCGTGGTACGCGCGCCCTGCGTCGGCCGTTGCGATACGGCGCCTGCCGCTGAGGTCGGCCACAACTTCGTCGACCACGCGACCGTCGCCAATGTCATGGCGGCCGCGAAGGCCGGCGACACTCACGCGCATCTGCCGAAATATGTCGATTACGACGCCTATGTTGCCGGCGGCGGCTACAAGCTGCTCAATCGCCTCCGCTCCGGCGAATTACCGAAGGACAACCTGCTGAAGGCGCTCGATGACGCTTCGCTCCGCGGTCTCGGTGGCGCCGGCTTCCCGACGGGGCGCAAATGGCGTGCGGTGCTGGGCGAACCCGGCCCGCGCTTGATGGCGATCAACGGCGACGAAGGCGAGCCCGGCACGTTCAAGGACCGCTACTATCTCGAAACCGATCCGCATCGCTTCATCGAGGGCATGCTGATCGGCGCGCATGTGGTGCAAGCCTCCGACGTCTACATCTATCTGCGCGACGAATATCCGGCCTCACGCGAGATCCTGGAGCGCGAGATCGCCAAGCTCCCGCCGGGCGGTCCGACGCTGCATATGCGCCGCGGCGCCGGTGCCTATATCTGCGGCGAGGAATCCTCACTGCTGGAGAGCATCGAAGGCAAGCGCGGCCTGCCCAGGCACAAGCCGCCTTATCCCTTCCAAGTCGGCCTGTTCGGCCTGCCGACGCTGATCAACAACATCGAGACGTTGTGGTGGGTGCGCGACATCGTCGAGAAGGGAGCCGACTGGTGGAAGGGCAATGGCCGCCATGAGCGGCATGGCCTGCGCAGCTTCTCGGTCTCGGGCCGCGTCAAGAATCCCGGCATGAAGCTCGCGCCTGCGGGCATCACCGTGCGCGAGCTGATCGATGAATATTGCGGCGGCATGGCCGACGGCCATCAATTCTACGCGTACCTCCCGGGCGGCGCGTCGGGCGGCATCCTGCCGGCGTCGATGGACGACATCCCGCTCGATTTCGGCACGCTGGAGAAATACGGCTGCTTCATCGGCTCCGCCGCGATCGTGATCCTGTCGCACAAGGACAGCGTGCGCGCAGCGGCACTAAACCTGATGAAGTTCTTCGAGGACGAGAGCTGCGGTCAGTGCACGCCGTGCCGCGTCGGAACCCAGAAGGCTGCGCTGCTGATGCAGAAGCCGGTCTGGAACCGGGCCTTGCTGGAAGAATTGAGCCAGGCGATGCGCGACGCCTCGATCTGCGGGCTCGGACAGGCGGCATCGAATCCGCTGTCCTCGGTAATCAAATATTTCCCTGACGAGTTCAAGGAAGC
Source organism: Bradyrhizobium sp. 137 (assembly GCF_023074095.1). NCBI lineage: Bacteria > Pseudomonadati > Pseudomonadota > Alphaproteobacteria > Hyphomicrobiales > Nitrobacteraceae > Bradyrhizobium > Bradyrhizobium sp. 137. The sequence goes on along the minus strand of NZ_JADPKU010000063.1, from coordinate 200,172 downwards.
GGCCGAATGACCAAGATTACGTTCGAGCTCGACGGCAAGCAGGTCGAAGCGAAACCCGGCGAGACGATCTGGCAGGTGGCCCAGCGCCAGGGCCGCGAGATCCCGCACCTCTGTTATTCGCCGGCTCCCGACTATCGCCCCGACGGCAATTGCCGTGCCTGCATGGTCGAGATCGAGGGCGAGCGCGTGCTCGCGGCGTCCTGCAAGCGCACGCCGTCGGTCGGCATGAAGGTGAAGACCGAAAGCGCGCGCGCCGTCGCTGCGCAAAAAATGGTGATGGAGCTGCTCGTCGCCGACCAGCCGGCGCGTGAGACCTCGCACGATCCGGATTCCAAGTTCTGGCATTGGGCCGAGACGACGGGTGTCACCGAGAGCCGCTTCCCCGCTGCCGAGCGCTGGGCGACCGACGCGAGCCATCCGGCGATGCGCGTCAATCTCGACGCCTGCATCCAGTGCGGCCTGTGCGTGCGTGCCTGCCGCGAGGTCCAGGTCAACGACGTCATCGGCATGGCGTACCGCAATGCCGGCGCCAAGATCGTGTTCGACTTCGACGATCCCATGGGGGAATCAACCTGCGTCGCCTGCGGTGAATGCGTGCAGGCCTGCCCGACCGGCGCGTTGATGCCGGCCGTGATGCTCGACGACAAGCAAACGCGCGTCACCTATCCCGACAGGAAGGTGGATTCCCTCTGCCCGTTCTGCGGCGTCGGCTGCCAAGTGACCTACGAGGTCAAGGACGAGAAGGTGATCTACGCGGAGGGCCGCGACGGCCCCGCCAATCACAACCGCCTCTGCGTCAAGGGCCGCTTCGGCTTCGACTACATCCACCATCCGCACCGCCTGACCAAGCCGCTGGTGCGGCTGCCGAATGCGAAGAAGGATGCCAACGACCAGGTCGACCCGGCCAATCCCTTCACTCATTTCCGCGAAGCGAGCTGGGAAGAAGCGCTCGACATCGCGGCCAAGGGTCTGGTCAAGATCCGCGATGAGAAGGGCGCGAAGGCGCTGGCGGGCTTCGGCTCGGCCAAGGGTTCGAACGAAGAGGCCTATCTGTTCCAGAAGCTGGTGCGTACCGGCTTCGGTTCGAACAACGTCGATCACTGCACCCGTCTGTGTCATGCCTCGTCCGTGGCAGCGCTGTTCGAAGGCCTGAGCTCGGGCGCGGTGTCGGCGCCGTTCTCCGCAGCCATGGATGCCGAGGTCATCGTCGTGATCGGCGCAAATCCCACCGTGAACCATCCGGTCGCGGCGACCTTCATCAAGAACGCGGTCAAGCAGAACGGTGCAAAACTGTTCGTGATGGATCCGCGCCGGCAGTCGCTGTCGCGTCATGCGACCAAGCATTTGCAGTTCAAGCCGGGCTCCGACGTCGCCATGCTGAATGCGATGATCAACACGATCATCACCGAAGGCTTGACCGACGATCAATACATCGCCGGCTATACCGAAGGCTTTGACGAGCTCAAGGAGAAGATCAAGGAGTTCACGCCGGAGAAGATGGAGCCGATCTGCGGCGTCCCGGCGCAGACCTTGCGCGAGGTCGCGCGGACCTATGCGCGCGCAAAATCGTCGATCATCTTCTGGGGCATGGGTATCAGCCAGCACGTCCATGGCACCGACAATGCGCGCTGCCTGATTGCGCTGGCGCTGATCACCGGGCAGGTCGGCCGTCCCGGGACCGGCCTGCATCCGCTGCGCGGCCAGAACAACGTGCAGGGCGCCTCCGATGCCGGCCTGATCCCGATGTTCCTGCCGGATTACCAGCCGGTCGGACGCGACGACATGCGCGACGCTTTCGAGAAGCTGTGGCAACAGGATCTCGACCCCGTCCGCGGCCTGACCGTGGTCGAGATCATGAACGCCATCCACGCCGGCGAGATCAAGGGCATGTACATCGAGGGCGAGAACCCCGCGATGTCCGATCCCGACCTCCAGCACGCACGCCACGCGCTGGCCATGCTCGATCATCTCGTGGTGCAGGATCTCTTCGTTACCGAGACCGCGTTCCACGCCGACGTGATCCTGCCGGCCTCGGCCTTCGCCGAGAAGGACGGCTCCTTCACCAACACCGACCGCCGCGTGCAGCTCGCGCGCCAGGTGATCAAGCCGCCCGGCGATGCGCGGCAGGATCTCTGGATCATCCAGGAGATCGGCAAGCGCATGGGGCTGCCGTGGAATTACTCCGGCCCCGGCGACGTCTACACCGAAATGGCGGAGTTGATGCCGTCGCTGAAGAACATCACCTGGGAACGGCTGGTGCGCGAAGGCGCAGTCACCTATCCGGCCGACGCTCCCGACAAGCCCGGCAACGAGATCATCTTCACCACGGGCTTCCCGACCGCGAGCGGCCGCGGCAAGATCGTGCCGGCCAAGGTCATTCCGCCGGACGAGCTGCCCGACGCCGAATATCCGATGGTGCTGTCGACGGGCCGCGTGCTCGAGCACTGGCACACCGGCTCGATGACGCGCCGCGCGCAGGTGCTCGACCAGATCGAGCCCGAGGCGGTCGCGTTCATGTCGCCGAAGGACATGCGCAAGAAGAGGCTCGCGCCGGGCGACTTCATTCGCCTGGAGACCCGCCGCGGCGCCGTCGAGGTCAAAGTGCGCTCCGACCGCGACGTGCCGGAGAACATGGTGTTCATGCCGTTCTGCTACGCAGAGGCGGCGGCGAACCTGTTGACCAACCCGGCGCTCGATCCCTTCGGCAAGATCCCGGAATTCAAGTTCTGCGCGGCCAGGGCCGAACGCGGGGAAATGCGGGACGCTGCGGAGTAGGGGAGAGCCGCGATACGATCGCTCGGGCTGCTCCCAAATCAGTGTCATGCTCCGCGAAGGCGGGGCATCCAGTACGCCGCGGCCCATCGGTTTGATCACAGTCGTCTCGGAGTACTGGATCACCCGGTCCCGTCTCCGCGAAGCTACGCCGGGCCCCCAGTGGTGCTCGGCCGGCGTGCTGACGGCTCCCCCACAACGCTTCGCTCCTCGCAATGACGGTGGTAAATGTGACTGATGTCCAAAGCCACCCCAGCCACGCGGGCGCTTGAATCCGCCGGAGTTGCCTTCACCCTCCACACTTACGACTACGATCCCGACGCCGAGAGCATCGGGCTCCAGGCCGCCTCCGCGCTCGGTGAAGACCCGGCGCGCGTGTTGAAGACGCTGATGGCGGTGGTTGACGGCAAGCCGGTCTGCGTGATCGTCCCGTCCAACCAGGAAGTCTCCATGAAGAAGCTCGCCATCGCTGCGGGCGGCAAGTCGGCGCAGATGATGAAGCCGCCAGAGGCCGAGCGCCTGACCGGCTTCAAGGTTGGTGGTATCAGTCCGTTCGGGCAGCGGAAGGCGGTGCGCACTGTGCTCGAGCGGAGCGCGCTCGCGCATGACCAGGTTTATCTCAACGGCGGCCAGCGCGGCTTGCAGGTGCGGGTGAGGCCGGCTGATGTGCGCGACGTTCTGACGGCAGTCGTCGCGGACGTGATTGCCTGAGGCGCCTCGCGCCTATTGCTTCTGCAGCAGCTTGAGCCGGCAGCGCAGCGCCTCGCGGATATGGGCGCGCGCGAGCTGCTCGGCCTTGCCGCCGTCGCGGGCAGCGATAGCGCCGATGATGGCCTGGTGCTCGCCGTGGCTTGTCTTGGGGCGGCCTGTCACGGTGAAGGTGGTCAGTCCGAGCAGGGCGATCCAGTCCTGCAATTCGCGCGACGCATTGTCGAGGTAGCGGTTGCGCGCGGCGCGGCAGATTGCCTCGTGGAAGGCGCGGTTGAGCCGCGCCAGCTCGGCAGCGTGGCTCGCGGAGGTCTCGACAAAGGCTTGCTCGATATCGCGGAGCGCGTCGATCTCCGTGGCGGAGGCGTGTTCGGCGGCTAGGCGCGCAGCGGCGCCTTCCATGATCTCGCGCATGGCGTAGAGCTCGAGCACCTCGGATATGTCGAGATTGCGCACGATCAGCCCGCGGCCGCCGGCCGGCTCGACGAAGCCGCGTGCCGCGAGGCGTCCCAGGGCTTCGCGAACCGGGGTGCGGCTGACCTTCAGCCGCTGCGCGACCTCTTCCTCGCGCAGGCGGTCGCCGGCACGGTAGCTGCCGGCCTGAAGCGCCTCGCAGAGCGAACGGAACACCGCTTCGCCCAGCGCGACACCACCGCCGCGCGCGATCGTTCCGCCTGTCCTTGCCGGGCGTTTGGCCATTGTTCCTCGATGCGCATCCTGCCCATGCAAGACGCGCCGCTTGCGTCCCTTATGTATATCTTTGTATACAAAGGTACGCAACATCGGTCGTGCTTGGACATGGCCGCTGACGGCGGATTGTCTCTAATCTGGCGTGCCATCGGGCAGACGGTATGGGCAGCAAGTATGATGTGCTGGTGATCGGCGGCGGCAATGCCGCTCTGTGCGCAGCGATCGCCGCGCGCCGCAGTGGGGCGTCGGTGCTGGTGCTCGAGGGGGCGCCAAAATTCTATCGCGGCGGCAACACCCGTCACACCCGCAACATGCGCTGCACCCATGATGCCGCGACCGAAATCCTGACCGGCCCCTACACCGAGGAGGAGTTCTGGGAGGACCTGCTGCGCGTCACCGGCGGGCAGACCGACGAGGTGCTGGCCCGTCACATGATCCGGGAGTCCAAGGACATTCTGAACTGGATCGTCGAGCAGGGCGTGCGCTGGCAGCCCTCCCTCGGCGGCACGCTGAGCCTCGGCCGCACCAACTCGTTCTTCCTCGGCGGCGGGCGAGCGATGCTGAATGCGCTCTATCTCACCGCCGAGCAGCTCGGCGTCGAGGTCGAGTATGATGCCGAAGTCATCGACCTGGTTATCGAGCATGGCATGTTTCTCGCCGCCCGCCTCAAGCGGCCGGTCAACGGCGAGACCGAGATCCGCGCGACCTCGCTGGTGGCGGCGGCCGGCGGGTTCGAGGCCAACATCGAATGGCTGAAGCAATATTGGGGCGAGGCCGCCGACAATTTCCTGATCCGGGGCACGCCCTATAACCGCGGCTCGATCCTGAAGATGCTGCTCGATAAGGGTGTGCAGGAAGTCGGCGATCCCACACAGTGCCATGCGGTCGCGATCGACGCCCGTGCGCCGAAATTCGACGGCGGCATCATCACCCGCCATGACTCCGTCGTGTTCGGTATCGTCGTCAACAAGCATGCGCAGCGCTTTTACGATGAAGGCGAGGACATCTGGCCGAAGCGCTACGCGATCTGGGGCCGGCTGGTCGCGGCGCAGCCCGACCAAATCGCCTACATCATCTTCGACTCGACCGTGGTCACGAGCTTCATGCCGACGCTGTTTCCGCCTATCGCCGGGCAGACGGTGACCGAGCTCGCCGGCAAGTTAGATCTCGATCCGGCCGCGCTGGAGAAGACGATCACCGAATTCAACGCCGCCGTGCAGCCCGGCACCTTCGATCACACCATCCTCGATGATTGCCGCACTGAAGGCATCACGCCGCAGAAAACCCATTGGGCGCGCCGGATCGAGACGCCGCCTTATCTGGCCTATCCGGTGCGGCCCGGCATCACCTTCACCTATCTCGGCACGCGCGTGAACAAGGAGGCGCGGATGCTGATGGCTGACGGCAGGCCGTCGGCCAACATGTTCGCGGCCGGCGAGATCATGGCCGGCAACGTGCTCGGCAAGGGTTATGCCGCCGGCATGGGCATGACCATCGGCAGCGTGTTCGGGCGGATCGCAGGACGGGAAGCGGCGAAACATGCACGGAACTAGGATTTTGGACGAAGCCGACCGTCTGATGACGGTCTGCAATTCCTGCCGCTATTGCGAGGGTCTGTGCGCGGTGTTTCCGGCCATGGAGATGCGGCGCGCCTTCTCCGACGGCGACCTCAATTATCTCGCCAATCTCTGCCATGGCTGCGGCGCCTGCTATGTCGACTGCCAGTTCTCGCCGCCGCACGAATTCAACGTCAACGTTCCGAAGACGCTGGCAATTGCGCGCGCCGAGTCCTACGCAGCCTATGCCTGGCCGCAGGCGCTATCAGGGACATTTGCCCGCAACGGGCTGGTCATCAGCATCATCGCCGCGGTCAGCATGGCCGCCTTCATCCTCGGCTTCGCCATTTGGAACGACCGCAGCGTGCTGTTCGGCGTGCACACCGGACCCGGCGCGTTCTACAGGCTGATGCCCCATAACGCGATGGCCGCGCTGTTCAGCGCTGCCTTGCTTTATGCGATCCTCGCGCTCGTATTGAGCGTGCGCGCCTTCTGGCGTGACATCGGTCCGCCGATTGGCGGCCGCGCCGACGGCGGTTCGATTTTTCAAGCGATCCGCGATGCCGGCGAGCTGCGTTACCTCCATGGCGGCGGCGTCGGCTGCTACAACGAAGACGACAAGCCGACCGATCGGCGCAAGCTCTATCACCACCTGACCTTCTACGGCTTCCTGCTGTGCTTTGCGGCGACGTCCGTCGCCACGCTGTATCATTATGTGCTCGGCCGGGAGGCGCCTTATCCGTGGTGGGACCTGCCTGTCGTGCTCGGCACGCTCGGCGGCATCGGCCTGATCATTGGGCCGATCGGGCTCTTCGCCGCCAAGATGCGCCGCGATCCAGCGTTGCTCGACGAGAGCCGCTACGGCATGGACGTGGGCTTCATCGCCATGCTGTTCCTGACGGGTCTTACGGGCATGGCCCTCCTGCTCCTGCGCGAGACCTCTGCGATGGGGCCGCTGCTGGCGCTGCATCTCGGCGCGGTGTTCGCGCTGTTCATCACCATGCCCTATGGCAAGTTCGTGCACGGCATCTATCGCTTCGCGGCGCTGGTGCGTTACGCACAGGAGCGGCGTAGCGAAGCCAGCGCTTGAGAGGCTTGCCCCGATCGGTCGTCACGCCACCTCGCGCTCCGGTGCCGACGCTTGCTCGCGGGCCATTGTTGTTGCCGTGACATAGTCGGTCTTGCCGGTGCCGAGCAGCGGCACCTTGTCGACCACCATGATCGCCGCGGGAACGGTCAGCTCGGACGCTCCGAGCGCCTTGGCCTGGGCCTGCATCGCGCTGCGCTCGGCGTTCTTCTCCGTCGTCAGCAGCACGATGCGCTCGCCTTTGCGCTGGTCCGGGATCGAGACGGCGACCGATGCGGCCTGCGGCCACAGCGTCGTCGCGATGCTCTCGACCGCCGACAGCGAGACCATTTCGCCCGCGATCTTGGCAAAGCGCTTGGCGCGGCCTTTGATGGTGATGAAGCCGGCCGCGTCGATCGAAACGATGTCGCCGGTGTCGTGCCAGCCTTCTGCCAGCGGCTCGAGCACGCCGGGATTTTCAGCCCGCAAATATCCGAGCATCACGTTCGGTCCGCGCACCGAGAGGCGACCGCCGTCCTCGATGCCGGGGACCGGATCGAGCCGGCTTTCCATCAGCGGCGACAGGCGGCCGACGGTGCCCGGACGGTTGGCCATCGGCGTGTTCATCGCCAGCACCGGCGCAGTCTCGGTGACGCCATAGCCTTCGAGGATGCGGATGCCGTAGCGCTCCATGAACACCTGACGCGTCCGGTCCTTGACCGCTTCGGCGCCGGCGATCACGAGGCGCAGGGTGCGGAAGTCGTAGGCGTGCGCCGAGCGTGCATAGCCGGTGAGGAACGTGTCGGTGCCGAACAGGATGGTGGCGCCGGTCTGGTAGATCAGTTCGGGCACGATCCGGTAATGCAGCGGCGAGGGGTACATGTAGATCGGAATGCCCGCCAGCAACGGCATCATCATTCCGCCAGTCAACCCGAAGGAGTGGAACACCGGCAGCACGTTGAACACCTTGTCGTTGGCGTTGGCGTCGACCCGCGCCAACGCCTGCGCCGCGTTGGCGAGGATGTTGCGATGGGACAGCACCACGCCCTTGGGCGTTCCTTCCGAGCCCGACGTGAACAGCACGACGGCCGGATCGTTGGCCTGGCGGGTGACGCGCGGCGCGGTGCTTGCGAGCAGGCCCTGGATCTTGTCGGCCACGCCAATCGAGGCGCGGACATCCTCGAGATAGATGATTCGCGCCTCTGCGGAGATCGCCGCCATCAATTTGTCGAGCTTGCCCTTGTCGATGAAGGCTTTCGACGTCAGCACGGTCTTGACCTGCGCCGCCTTCATGGCGGCGAGCACATTGACCGGGCCGGCGGAGAAGTTGAGCATCGCAGGCACCCGGCCGATGCTTTGCAACGCCATGAAGACAACGGCGACGCCTGCCGAGTTCGGCAGCAGCACGCCGACATTCTCGCCGGCGGCGGTGCCTGCCTCGAGCTTGCGGCTCAAGACCTGCGCGCCGAGAATCAGCTTGCGATAGGTCAGCTTGGTGCCGAGCGCGTCTTCGACGATGACCTTGCCGGTGTCGCGGTCGCGATAGGCGTGGCCGAGCGCCTCGAACAGCGTCTGATCGAGCATCGCGTTCTTCACGAGAGCATCGATCATCACGTCCTGGAGCGCGCTGCCGGCGGCGTTGCGGCGCGCCTTGCCCTTCAGCGACGGGTCGACCGGAAGCTTGACCGGCGGCAGGATGGTGACCGTCACCCGCGGAAACCAGGAGCGCTTGATCTGGCTGCTATTGAGATAGCTGAGATGCGAGCGCTGCGCGCCCTCGATGCGGACGGGCACGACCACCGCGTCGGCCTTGTCAGCGATCATCGCGGTGCCGTCATAGACCTTCATCAGCGAGCCCGAGACGGTGATGCGTCCTTCCGGGAAGATCACGACCGGCTCACCGGCGGCGACGAGCTTGATCAGGTCGCGCGCAGCCAGTGGCTTGGTTGGATCCATGGTGTAGTGCTTGACCACGCGCAGGAACGGCTTGGCCCACCAGGCCTTCGAGATGCCGGTATCCACCGCGAAACTCGCGTCGATCGGCAGCACGGCGTGCAGCAGCGGACCGTCGATCAGACTGACATGGTTGGGCGCGATCAGCATGCGCGTGCCTGACGGCGGCAGGTTTTCGAGCCCGCGAATTTCGGTGCGGAACAGCGCGCGGAACAGCAGTCCGCCGAAGTCGCGCACGCCCTCCTTGCCCCACTTGGTCAGCACGAACCACACCGCGCCGAAGCTCGCGACTCCGAGGCCGAAGAAGATCCAGCCGACATGGAGGCCGGCCGCCTGCAACAGCGCGACGAACAGCGAGCCGACCACCATGAAGGCCGCCTGCAGCACGTTGCCGGCGGCGATGATGCGGGCGCGCTCGGACGGCGCCGACCAGGCCTGAACAGCCGCAAATGAGGGAACGACAAACAAGCCACCGCCGAATGCAAAAGCGACGAAGTCGATCATCATGCGCAAGCCCGCGAACGAGGTTGCGAAACCGGCCGCGGTGATGTCCTGACCCCTGGTGGTCACGCCGATAGCCCAGGCGAGATCGAGGCCAGAACATCCCATGATGATGGCGCCGATCGGCACGAGAGCGAGGTTCGGGCGAACGTGGCTGAGGCTGGCGGCGAACAGCGAGCCGACGGCGATGCCGATCGCGAAGATCGCAAGACACAGCGTCACCACGCCCTCGGTGCCGCCCACGACGTCCTTGACCAGCGCCGGCAGCAGCGACAGCACGATGGCGCCGACGAGCCAGAACCAGGAGACGATCACGGTGCCGTCCCACAGCCGATGGTCTGCGTGCAGGGTCCTAAGCAGGCTGAGCGTCGAGGTCCAGGGATTGGCGGTGACGGGCAGATCGGGCGCAGACGGCGTGGTCGCCGGAATGCGGGAGGCGAAGGCCCAGGACAACAGGGCCAGCACGACCACGGCCGACGCGACCCACCCCATATGCGCGGAGCCGGCCACGAACTGGCCGCCGGCGACGGTGCCGAGCAGGATGGCCATGAAGGTTGCGCCTTCGACCAGTGCGTTGCCGGTCGCGAGCTCGCCGAGCTCGAGCTGGTCCGGCAACATGGCGTATTTCACCGGGCCGAACATGGCGGCGATGATGCCGAACAGCGCGAGCGCTGCGAACAGCAGCGGCACTGAGTGCAGGAAGAAGCCGGCGGCCGCAAAGCAAGCGGCGAAGATCTCGGCGAATTTGAGCCGCCTTGCGACGACGGATTTGACGTATTTGTCGGCGAGCTGGCCACCGAGCCCGGACAGGATGAAATAGGGGAAGATGAAGACGGCGCCTGCGATCGTCACCAGAGCATCGCCATGGCCGGTCGCGGCACTGTAAAGCAGGATGATGACGAGTGCGTTCTTGAGCACGTTGTCATTGAGCGCCGAGAAGAATTGCGCCCAGAAGAGCGGCGCGAAGCGGCGTGACGACATCAATTCCCTGATCATGACTAGTCCTGTTTTGGAAAGGCAGCCTGAGATTTACGTTGTGGGTTAAGCGTCACGACCGGAAGGGTATGGGATGAGTGATTGCAGGGCGACGACGGTTGCCGGCCTGCTTCGTCGCCTCGATTCTTCCGATCCTGTTGGTCTCCAAGTGGTCTCGTTAGGTTCGCAAATATCTGAGCGCGACCGCAGTTCGGGCGAGATGGCCGCGCTTGCCGGATATCGCGCCGGTTCTGAGGAAAAGCTGAACCGCATCGCCGAAGTCCGCCAGATCGACCGCCAATGTCCGGAGATGGTGAGTCCTTCGTTGCAACCCGATCTTGCATTCGAGCCGATCGGAACGTGCCGGCTGTGCCTGTCTCAGGTGAGATGGGAGAGGTGGCGAAAGGGCGAGAGGCGGCCGAGCAGGCTGAACCGGCGGCCCTCGAGACGCCCACGGGCACGGTTGGCCCGCCACATCCGGAAGGTCGCGCGCCGCTCAGTAAGCACGCCGGCGATGTCGCAGGCATTTGCGACGCGATCGATCGGAGTCATGGCGAACCGCAGCAGGGCGTGGCCAAAGCCGGTCACGAGAGCTGCGGCGTCATCGACGAAGGTGGCGGCGATATCAAAAGCGAGGGTTTGCATTTTGCAGGTCTCCGGGCTAATTTGAACAATGTTCACATGGGTAGCCTGAAAATGAACAATGTTCAAGAAAAATCACTGCGCGGGCAGAAAAAAAGTGGGCGACGGCTCCAGATCGTGGAGATCGCCCGGGGCATCATTTCAGCTAAGGGGCTGAAATCATTGAAGGTCCGTGATGTCGCGGAAGCCGCCGGTTGCTCGGTCGGCAGCGTCTATAACGAGTTCGGCGACTTCGATGGGGTGATCCTGACCGTCAATCGGGAGACGGTTCAGGCGCTCACAGCGCGGCTCCGCGGAGTTCCTGCCAAGGATCCCGTCCGTCAGCTCTATGGCCTTGCCGCGACCTATCTCGACTTCTTTGCTGAGCACGCCAATTTGCTGCGCTCGTTGTTCGAGCATCGGATGGAGGACGATCGCCCTTATCCGGACGACATCCTTCAGATGGTCATGGACGCCTTCGCGCTGATGCATCCACCGCTGGTGCGGCTATTGCCGGATGCGAATGACGTGGAGATCGCGCTTTTGTCGCGTACGCTGTTTTCGGCCGTGCATGGAATCATCTCGCTCGGCCTCGAGGAGCGCATGGTGGCCGTGCCGCCGCAGATGCTGCGTCAGCAGATCGAGCAGTTTCTCGACGCCCATCTCGCCGGCCTTGGAATTTTGCCTCGACGGTGACGGCGCGGGCAGCGTCAAGCGCGCGCCGCTTCGCGCGGCCGGGCTGCCGCGACGACGACATCCGGCCTTACGCCGTCGACCTGAACCCGGTTGCGTCCCTTCTCTTTGGCACGGTAGCAGGCGGCATCCGCGCGCCGCATCGCATCCTCGAGCGTGGTGTTGCGGTCGGTGATGCAGGCGACGCCGATGCTGGCGGTCACCGCAAAGCAACGGTCGTCCCAGGCGAAATTGAACAGCTCGAACGATCGGCGCAGCCGTTCGGCGATATCGACGGCATTCGAGGGCGGGCACCGCGGCAGGATCAGGCCGAATTCGTCACCTCCGAGCCGGGCCACCAGATCATGGGCATGCCGGTCCTGTTGCAGGAGGCGCGAGACCTGGCAGAGCAGGCGATCGCCGGCAAGGTGACCGCAGGTATCGTTGACACTCTTGAACTGGTCGAGGTCGAGCAGGATCAGTCCCAGCGGACCCGCGGCGGCATTGTCCAACTCGCTCTGCAGGCTCGCCTCGAAGGCGCGGCGGTTGGACAGGCCGGTCAGCCAGTCGTGCGACGCCTGCCAGGCCAGGCGCTCTTTCTCGGCGTGCAAGGCCTCCTCGAATGCCTGTCGTTGCAGCACCAGCCGCCGCGTATGCCAGATCAGGAGCAGGATCAGCGTCGCGGCGGTGACGATGTTGATGCACGTCAGCGTCACCTTGATGGCACGAGAGCCTTCACCGAGGACAGTGGAGAACCGCTTGGCATGCACCGTGAATTGGGTATTGAGCTCCGAGAGCCGCGACGACAGGAATTGCAGGCGACCGTCGTTTTGAATGGGGCCGTTCTCCAACTCGGACCGGATGACCTCGCCGAACACGCTGAGCTCCAGCAGCATGGGATCGGTGGCAGCCCACTCCCGGATCGCTTCATGGAGGAAACTGACACGGTTGAAGTAGCGATACAGCCAGATCAGTCCCGGAACGTCATCGGGATGGTTGCCGCCCTGCAGAAAGCCGATGCGGGCGACCTCGACGTCGACCGGATCGCGTTCGAGCGCCCAGCGCGCGAATTGGTCGCCAATGGGAACGGCGAGCGCGGCCCGATATTGCGCGAACTGGCTGGCCTCGCCCGAATGCAGATAGCGATTGAGGAAGTAAACAGCATTCTTCTGCGAGCGCGACCACAACGCTTCGCCGGCGACATAGGCGCGGACCGAGGACATCACCTCGAGGCTGAATCCTGCGATTGCCGCCTGGAGCACGACGACCATGACGAAAGGCGAGACAAGCTTGATGACGTGAAGGAGACTGTGTCCCTTCGTCGACGTCGCTGTTCTACGAAACACCCTGCGTTCCCCAAATCGATCAACGATCCCAGCGGAGCGTTGGGCCTGCAACGCGAAGTAGAGCAGAATGTTGCTTAACTCGACCTGAAAACGCGAGCGACTGCACCCAGGGTGAAGGCGCTGTGAAGTGGATGCGCGCAGATCGCGTCAAATACTGGTCAATCGGAACTGGCGCGGCATCGGCGAACCAAAGCCTCATATTCATCGTGCGCGGTTTACCGGATCGAAAGAAGCCTGGTCCGCTGCTAGACCAGCACCGGCTTGCGCACGCGTCCGGCATCGCCGAACACGCGCAGGTAACGCTCGATCTCCGAGGGCAGGCCGGTCGCTTTCTCCGGATTGTCGGAGAGCTTGACGGCCGGATGTCCGTCGACGGACGAAACCTTGCAGACCAGCGAGATCGGATCGAGATTGAACGAGCCGTCCGGCGTGCAGCCGACGAAGTCGTTGGTGAGGTTAGTGCCCCAGCCGAACGAGAGCCGCACACGGCCAGCGAAGTGGTGATAGGTCTCCTCGATCGAGCCGACGTCCATCGCGTCGGAGAAGACGAGCAGCTTGTCCTTGGGATTGCGGCCCATCTTCTTCCACCACGCGATGATCTCTTCGCCGGCCTGGATCGGTGGCGCGCTATCGGGGCGGAAGCCGGTCCAGTCGGCGACCCATTCCGGCGCATCGCGCAGGAAAGCTTTCGTGCCAAAGGCGTCGGGCAGCGCAATCAGGAGGTTGCCGCCATAGGTCTGGCGCCACTGGTCGAGGATGCGATAGGGCGCCCAGCGCAATTCCTCGTCGTCCCTGGCGAGCGCGGCCGCGACCATCGGCAGCTCATGCGCGTTGGTGCCGATGGCTTCGAGATCGTTGTCCATCGCGAGCAGCACGTTGGAGGTGCCGATGAAGGACGAGCCGAGGCCTTCCTTCACCGCCTCCACACACCAGCGCTGCCAGAGGAAGCCGTGACGGCGGCGGGTGCCGAAATCGGACAACCGGAGGTTCTCCAGCTTGCGCAGCCGCTCCACCTTGGTCCACAGCTTGGCCTTGGCGCGGGCGTAGAGCACGTCGAGCTCGAAGCGGCCGCGGCCCTTCATCGCTGCGCGCGAGCGCAGCTCGTTGAGGATCGCGAGTGCCGGAATCTCCCACATCGTGGTGTGGGTCCAGGGGCCGTGGAAATGCAGCTCGTACTGGCCGTCGACCTTGCGCAGCTCGTATTCGGGCAGGCGGAATTCGGCCAGCCAGCGGATGAAGTCCGCCGAGAACATGTGGGTCTTGCCGTAGAAGGTGTTACCGGCAAGCCAGATCAGCTCCTTCTTGGTGAAGCGGATGGTGCGGGCATGGTCGAGCTGGGCGCGCAGCTCGCCCACGTCGATGATCTCGGCGAGACGCACATGGCGCGAGCGGTTGATGACCGAAAACGTCACCTGCTGATTCGGGTAATCCTCCCGAATCATCTGTAACATCAACAGCTTGTAGAAATCGGTATCGAGCAGGCTGCGGATGATGGGATCCAGCCGCCAGCTGTGATTGTAGGTTCGGCTCGCAATGTCGGTCACTGTCATGGCGCGATTTTAGCGTGGCTCCCCGTGCGCAACCAGTGGGTTTGGCGGGAATCAGGTTTTCGTGGGGTGGGGCCGGCTCAAGCGGCAGCCATCGCCGCGACAGTCTGGAGCTGGCTCGCCATGAACATCGGCAGCCGGCCAACCTTCGCGTGCGGGCGATGGCCGGCTTCGACGTCTTCAAGAAGAACTTTTGGACGTCCTGGTGACGCCGAGCACCAAGGGCGAACGCATCACGCTGGAAGGCAGGGTGCTCGACGGTGCCGGCGGCCGTCCCAGGATCATTCCACCCGGTCGCCCCGATCGATCGATCCGCGCGCGAGGAATTGCGGTGGCTGCCGAAGCTCGCGGGGCCGGTCGGCGGGATCGCGCCCCACTTTTGGTTTCAGGTCTGCCAAATCGAGGAATACGTCCGCCTGTCGGCGCAGGTCGTCGGCGACCATGGGCGGCTGAGTGGAGAGCGTGGAGACGACCGTCACGCGGACACCGCCGCGTTGCAGGGCTTCCACGAGGGAACGAAAGTCCCCATCGCCCGAGAACAATACGATCTGATCGACGTGTTCGGCGAGCTCCATCGCACTCACGGCGAGCTCGACATCCATGCAGCCCTTCACCTTGCGGCGGCCGGTGGTGGCGTCGACGAACTCCTTGGCGAGCTTGGTGATGACGGTGTACCCATTATAATCGAGCCAATCGATCAACGGGCGGATTGACGAAAACTCCTGATCCTCGATGACGGTCGTGTAGTAAAAGGCGCGCAACAGTGCACCTCGGCTTTGAAATTCGCTGAGCAACCGCCTGAAATCGATGTCGAAGCCGAGCGCTTTGGAGGTGGCATACAGATTGGAGCCATCGATAAAGAGTGCGATCTTCTCAAGAGAAGACATTGTGCACAAATCTCCAGTTTCGCAAAAAGCTGGCGATGGCTTGCTGAAAAAAGCGGCGCAGACGACCGGACAGGGGTGGCCGTCTTGCGCCAAGGTCAGGGAGGTTTCATGCCACCAGCGCCAGGGCGCCGAATGCAGTCACGCTAAGGCGCGAGCATTCCGTACTCAATTGTACTGAGGTAAACGGCCTCTATCCAAAGGATAGGACACCATATACGAAGGTAAGTGGCCGTGCCGGCCAACAAAGGCCGAGGTCGTCAGACTTCCTCCCCATCCGCGCCTCCCGGAGCTGCCGGTTTAGGGTGGCACGCGTTTACCCTGCCCTGGAGGGAGGCGATCAACTGCTACTTCCCCTCCAGCATATTGACCGGTCTCCAATCCGACGCGGGCGGATTCGCGATTAGCATTCTGGCGCGTTTGGCGAATAGCGCCGACGACGGATCGATCTTCGCCGCGCTCTCGAACGCTTCGGCCGCCTTCACAAAATCCCTGGCCCGCCAGCAGGCCAACCCCTCCGCATACACCGCGGCCACCTTCGCCTGCTCGGCGCTCGCCGCGCCTCTCTCCGCCAGCGGCTCGAACACCCTGACCGCCTCGCCGCGTCCCAACACCCTGATCGCATCGAGCTCGCGCCAGGCGAAGGTGTCACCGGTCTGCGCCATCGTGGTTTCGGAGGCCATGATCGCGGTGCCGTAATATTTGTTGGCGCCCTCGAGCCGCGAGGCAACGTTCACGGTGTCGCTCATCACGGTGTAGTTGAAGCGGCGGCGCGAGCCGATGTTGCCGACCACGGCTTCGCCGCTGTTGAGGCCGATGCGATGCGACAGGCCGTGGCCCGCAAAGGCGGCATTGTTGGCGTTGAGCTCTGCGAGCTTCTCGTGGCATTTCAGCGCGGCACGCACCGCATTGCGCGCATGTGCGACGTCGTCGGCCGGGGCGCCGAACATGGCGACGATGGAATCGCCGATATATTTGTCGACGTAGCCGCCATGGCCCTCGATGATGTCGGTCATGGCGGACAGATATTCGTTCATCAGGGTCACAAGCTCGCCAGGTGTCATCGTCTCCGCGATCGCTGAGAAGCCGCTGAGGTCGGAGAAGAACATGGTGACGTTGCGCATCTCGCCGCCGAGCGCCGGCATCTTGCCGGATGCAACCATGGTGTCGATCACTTCAGGCGCGAGATAGAACGCAAAGCTCTTGCGCAGGAAGCGCTCGTCGCGATCAGCCAGCACGAAGCGGTAGCCGATCATCATCGCGAGCGCGGCAAGACTTGCGAGCGCAGGCTCGGTCAGCGGCAGTGCCAGTGCGCGAACGAACGCACCGACAGCCATGGCGGCGTAAACGGCGGTGAGGCCGAGCCAGGCGATCAGGGCGCCGCTCGGTGCAAGCACGCAGGCGGCGCAAGCGATGACGAGCGCGAACAGGATTGTGAGGATGCTCCGCGCGGGAAAGCCGAGCTCGGTCACGGCGTCGCGTTCGATCAAGTTGCGAACGACGGTGGCGTGCACGAAGACGCCGGCGACATCGCTGCGGGGGCGTTGCGCGCCACGCTCCGGCGCGGGCAGGGCGCATCGCGCCGCCGGCGTGCCGTCATATCCGCCAGACAAGCGCATCGAGGTGAGCTTACGGTCCTCGAAATTCAGGACCGTGCCGAGCAGCACGACCTTGCCGTCGAAGGCGCGGCGAAAGAAATCGCGATCGCCCTTCTCGACACAGGCGCGCAGGTCGGCGAAGGAGAAGGTCGGAACGTCGCGTCCCAGCCCGCGAAAGTTGAGTGTGATTGTATTCGGCATCGCGCTCGGGATCGCATAGCCGGACAACTCGGTCGCGCCGGACGGCGCAATCTCAGGCTTTGCGCCAAGCGCACGCGCAGCCAGCTCGACCGCCATCGCGGGGACAGGCTTGCCCTCGATGGCAAAGCTCAATGGCATGCGCCGGATCACGTCGTCGGGATCAGTGTGTACGTTGAGCGCGCGGATGGTGTTGCGCACGGCCACTTGCTGTGCGCGATAGGGCACTTCCAGGTGGTCGTTGTTCAGGATTTCGCCGAGCACCAGTTTGCCGCTGTCGGAGATTTGCCGCAGGGCGATCAGATAGTCCCGATCAAAGCCCTTCATGCGGGTGCCGAGCGGCGCGTCGCCGAAGGGAATCTCGGACTGCTCGATCGAGCTCGGAAAGATGACGTCGAAGCCGATGACCTTGGCGCCGCCCTCGGTGATGCTGCCGAGCACCCGTCCAATCTCACGCGTCCAGGTTTGCGTCGGCGATCCCTTGAAGGGCGGCGTGTCGTAGGTTTCCGCATCGATCGCCACTACAACGACCGGCGACATTGCAGGATCGCGGCGCTCATCGGTCAGCTTGCCGCGCAACGCGGTGAGAATGTCGAGCGACAGGCCTTGCAGCGTCTGAAGCGGCGGAGACGTGACGATCGCGCCCGCGAGGAGCGCAATCAGCATCGCCGCAACAATGTCCCGCCTGCCGATCCGCCGCATCGCGGCCTCGCTAGGTCCGTCTATTCGAGCCGCAGCAGGCGGCCGATAACCGGGGTAGGCGATGCCGTCGCGCCGGCGTCGACTTGGAAGGCGTAACGCTTGGCGCCGAGAATGGCGAGATAGCTGCCGCCCGGGGTCAGTGACTTTCCGGCCCTGGCAAAGTCATAGAATTTGCCGCGGATCATGACGTCGTTCTTGAGCGGCACGCTGATCGTGGGTTCCTTGCCGTCGGTGCGCTCGATCACGAGCGTGCTGCCGCTCTTGGCCTGGACCAGCGGCGCGACGCCATAGATCGTCGGCAGCTTGGACGGAGCCCCCTTGGCATCGGACCGCACGGTCCGGAAGGTGGTCGCGGCACTCTGGTTGGCCTCGCGTTCGGAGAGCTGCGCCGCCTTGGTATCGCAGGGCACCTTGGCGCGCTGAACGTCGCCGAGCTGTACGGTGCTCTGTTCAGTGCCGACCAGGACGACGCCTTCGCTGATTGTTTCGCGCAAGCAGGATTTCAGATAGCTGAGGGTAACGCTGGTCTTGGGCCCGAGCTTGATGATCTTGCCCGGCGCCACATAGTCCATGAACTCGACGCCGTCGACCTTGCCTTGCACATCCTCGACAATCGCGGCGGGTGTCTCCGCCAGGGCGGGGGCCGCAATACAGAACGCGCCGACAAGGGCGCCGATCAGGCTTTTCATGGGAATTCTCATCCAATTCGACGATGCTCTACCGGTCCCCGTCCCGGTCCGATGCTTAGCAGCGGGGCGCCCAGGCAAGTGTGACCAGAATCACTCTTTGATATTGGTGCACTTTATCAGGAACAGGTTCAAATCGGCGACCGAGTATCAAGCCATGGGCACGATGGCGTAGAACTGTTTTGACGTCGCTGCCGGCTTTGCATCGCGGCCGGCAGAAATTTGATCGATCGACTTTGCAGCGTGTTAACCGTGGCGGAATGCTCGCCGCGCCAGCCATTGTCGCGCCCCACAGGTTCGTTGCAAATACGGGTGAAAATCACGACGGATGTTCCCATGCTGAAAGAAGGCAAATACGCGGCGTGGTTCAGAACCGCACAAGCGCAAGGCACCGGTATCGTGCATCTGGCCCAGGGCCGGATTTCGGGCAGTGACAGCTTCTTCACCTATGGCGGCTCCTATCAATTCGATGACGACCAGCGTTTCACGGCCGTTCTGACCACGCGCCGGCATGCCGACGGCCCGCCGACCGTGTTCGGGCGTGACGAGGTCGAAGTCTATCTCTCCGGCGTCTTCAGCGGCGCTATGGCGACCTGCTCCGGAACGGCGAAAGGAGCGCCCGACGTGAAATTCGAGGCGACGCTGATCTACAGTCAGGAAGATGCCCCGGCTGCCGATGTCAGGAGCGCGGTCGTGAAGCTCAATGCCGACAAGCTGCCCAAGGGGCCCGACAGCCGTTCCCGGCCGCGGCATCCGTTCGCGGCGGGCCCGCCCAGGTGAAAGCCAAATCGACGATCATCCGCTCAGCTCGACGGGTGCCCGCCGCGATGATTAGCATTGCATTGACACTATTGTTTCGAAATCACGCCGCGGCCGCGCTGCAGCAACCCTGCCTTTAGACGCGAGAATTAGCCTCGCGGCCGATCAAGTGTGGTGGAAGAACATGCCTCAAATCTGGATAACATACGACGAGCTCGGTGCTCTTTGCGGCTGCGGCGCAATGGAGGCCAGGGAGCGTGCCATCCATTTGTCGCTCGATCGCCGCAAGAGTCGCGACGGGACGACGCGCGTCAAACTCGATCTGGCGCTGACGGCCAAGTTCTTTGCAGCCGTTCGTGAGGCGGATTTCGATCTGGATTGCGCCATTGAGGCGCTGCACAACACCCATCGGCAGATGGCCGAACTCCTGGCTCCCACCCAGCTCCACAACAGGCGTGGAGCGGCCTGAGCCTCCGCGTGTTCCGGCCTACGCCGAAGGCTAATTCCCGCGTTCGTCCCGAATCAGCATAAGCTCTGTGGCGGAATTTACGGCTGTCGTCGGTGTTCACTGCCGATGGGTCGCGAAGTCCGCAGGAGGGATGCATGAGCAAAGCCGGGCGTCGGCCGTCGGTGGCACTGTTGGGAACGCTTGCGCTCATTGGAAGCGTCATTGCGACGAGCGGGACGGCAAACGCGGAAGTCGTGAAGCTGCAAGCCGAGCTCAAGGGAAGCAATGAAGTGCCCCCGAACAGCTCGACCGGATCGGGCAAGGCAGAAGCCATCTACGACAGTGAAACGAAAGTTCTGACTTACACCGTCACCTATGCCGGGCTTACGGGACCGGCAATGGGCGCGCATTTCCATGGCCCCGGCGAAGCCGGCAAGAACGCCGGCATTGTCTTGCCGTTCAAGACAGTGCAAAGCCCAATCCAAGGCAGTGCCACGCTCACCGACGCGCAGGCGGCAGATCTATTGGCCGGAAAATGGTACGCAAACATCCATACGGCCGCGAACCCGGGCGGTGAATTGCGCGGCCAGATGATGAAGTAAGGACCGGTTGTGCGTCCGACCGGTCATCTTGCTGAAGCGATACCGGTTGCTTCAGGACGGCGGTCTGGGCAAGAACGCCAGGATCATTTGGGCGAGCATGACGCCGACGGTGCCGCCTGCCGCCTTCTGGAGCACGTCGAGAAAGCCCGGATCCCGATCGGGTATCAACGCTTGCATCAGCTCCAGCCCCATCGCGACCGCGATCACGAGCGACCAAGCCAAACCGAGCCGTCCTGGCAGCAAGAAGGAAAGAAGGAAGCCGAGCAGCCCATAGGCACTGAAGCGCTCGATCACGACGACCCAGTACGCCTCGTGATGGCCCAGGAGCGCGGGTCTTCCTGCCAGCTTCGCCAGCGTGGCGTAGACGATGAGGGCAAGGCAGATGCTCGCGGCTGCAATGAGATGGTTTCTGCGCATGGCACCAGCATAGCCGGTCGGTTGCCGGTCTGGCTCGAAAGCAGAAAATATCGTTAAAAGCTCGCGCCGCCGTTACGCCACCAAAGCCGTATCATCTGACACCGCCGCGCCTGATTGCACCGCGCGCCGGCACTCGACGAGCTCACTAAACTTGGCGAACGGAAGCGGAGGTGCCACGAGATAACCCTGACCCTCTTCCACGCCGGATGCGACCAGCGCGCGGAGCTGCTCCTCCGTCTCAATGCCTTCCGCGACCACGGTCATATGGAGGTCCCTCGCGAGCGCCACCAGCATTTCCACGATCGTCGTCGTCGACGCGTCCACGGTGATCGTGTCCACGAAGAACTTGTCGATCTTGATCGTGTCGGCGCCGAGGCCTTTCAATCGGGACAATCCGCTATGGCCGACGCCGACGTCGTCGATGGCGACGCGGAAGCCATGGTCTCGTAGCTCGGCGACAACCGCCGCGGCGCGCGCAAGATCGTCGAGCTCGTCGCGCTCGGTGACTTCGACCACGATTTGGCGCGCGGAGACCCTGGCCGTCAGGACCGTGCGACGCAGCGTTTCGACGAAGCCGGCACTCAGCAGGTGCTTGGGCACGACATTCAGGGACAGCTTGAAGGTCTTGTCCGTCCTCAGCATTGGCTGCAGGTCGGACAGCGCCGATCTCAGGATCTGCCAGGTCATCGCCTGGATGCGTCCACTGGATTCGGCGAGCGGAATGAAGTTCATCGGCGGGACGACCGAGCCGTCTCGGCGCACCCAGCGCGCCAAAACCTCGCAGCCTGTGATCCGGCCCGCCCTGAGCTCGAAGATGGGTTGGTAGTATGGCTTGAATTCGCCAGCTGCCAATCCGCGATCGAGATCGGCGACCGGCCCTTCCATCCGGCGGCTGCGTGCCAGCAGGATGCCGAAGAGTGTGCCAAGGCCAAGGGCGACTGCGAGCGCCGGCCAATAAGCCTCGCTGTTCCAGCTCGAGAGGACCGCGTGCTCGACCCGGATCGTGGCATCAAGCGGCAAGCGCGTGGAATGCCGCTCGAAGCTGATTGGTCTCACCAGCGGCCTGTCGGCATCGAGCAGGAATTCGCCGAGCTTCTCGCCATTGCTCAAGCTGAGGATCACCTCGCTGTGCGCGCGCAACTCGGCGGGCATGATGTCGAACAGGCTGGCATTGATGCCGACGATGGCGACAAGGGCGGAGCTGTCATTGATATCCCTGAGCACGCCCAGGGCGTCGCCGCCGAACTGCTCCACGCGGAACAGCGACAGCGCCTTGTCGCGCGAGGGCAGCATGTCATGGCGACCCGCCCATCCCTTGTCGAACTCGAGCGTCTCGGAATAGGCCGAGCAGATCACCGAGCCATCCGGTTTGACGAGGCGGACGTCCTTAATCGCCGAGCGCTGGTAGACGTGGAGGCGGATGGCTTGCAACGCCGCGGGCTCGCAGCTGGCGAGATTGCGTTTTGGGAGCTCGTCCAGGCTGGCCGCGGCAAAATCGACGGCCAATTCGGAGCGGCGCAGCACGACCTCGGTCAACTCGTTCAGCTGATGCGCGTGCTGGTGGCGAATGACGGCGTCCACAGCGAAATGCCCGGACAAGGCGAACGCCATCGTGCTCGCAAGCACGAGCGCCGCAAACGGGAGGGTCGGTCGCAGTCGTTTCATCCGGGTCAGGCGAAATGAGGCGAGGCTTGGAGAATTGATCCTAGCCAGCGGGGGCTAAGATAGAGTTTAACGGGCGGACCCCGGGGGCCTACCCGAGTGATGGCTGGCCGATGGTCTCGCGGCGCAAGCATTAGAAACGAGCATGGAAAGTTGAGCAGTATGATCAGGACGTTAAGCATCCTTCTCCTGGCGCTAATTGTCGGGAGCTCTGCGGCTTCGGCACAGGGAACCAAAGACAGGCCATCGGGCACGCAGCCCACTTCGGCGACCCGCAGCGGCACTGGAACGAATTCCGGTTCGGACAGCATGGGTGGCGCGTTCAAAGGAGCCGGGACGCCCAATTACGGGACCAGCTCCGGGATGGGCTCCCAGAAGAAGACCAACAACTAAGGCGTGATCCGGAAAAGTGCGAAGCGGTTTTCCGAAAAGATCATGCTCAAACGATAACCTAAGCGCGATAACGATTGGTCCTGATCTCATCGCGCTTTAGGTTGAACGAGCCGAACGGACCCCTCGGGCGAGATCTTCTATCGCCGATCACCGCCCGAGGCGATGGCGCAGAGGAATCACGTCGGGACAAGGTGAGCTGGGCCTGTGGGTGGGGGCGTGGCCGGATGGCGGGGGGTCCGGAGCCGAAGCACCACGAAGGCGATATTGATCGCCAGCCAAATCAACATCGCGGAAATGGCCAAGTTGAGCACTGCCAGGCCTCGCTGTGAAGTCTGGCATCAACAGCCGAGCGTTGGTTTGGTTCCGCCCGCCGGGATGAAGCTATGGCCGCGTCGAAGGCGTGTTGCGGCGCTGTCGAGGATGGGATCACCTGTTCGGCTCGCCCGCGACGTCGTTCGCGCGCGCCGCACCGCGGGGAGGTCGGCTGCGAGGCGCAAGGCGAGCGCTGCCGCGCTTCCGCGGCTAAGACTTCTTGCCCCCTTTCGACTTCAACGAAAGACCGAGTCGCAACGCCATGCGCTTGATCGCATCAGGCGAGCGCCCGAGAACTTTCGCGGCCTCTTGCAGCGAAGCCGACGACTTGGCCAGCTCCATGAGCCGGCGGTCTTCCTTGAACGACCAGGGCTTGCGCGCCATAACCGAAATGATCCTCTCGTCGACACAAGGACAAAGCCGCCAAGCGACCCACGTTCGCTCGACGGCTTTGCTTGGGTGGGGCCGGGCTTGGGGGAGCCCGGTGCGAAGATGGATAAGCGAAATGCGAGATTTCGCAACAAACAACGCGGATTAAGCTAACTGCTCAACCTTACCGGGATGAAGTTGGTGCATGACGCTCCGTATAACCACGGAGGTTTCGTCAGTGTCTGCAATCGCCAGCAGCCGCGTGCGAAAAAATTGTCGGAAGCGACGTCATCACGCAGAGTACAGACACGCTCGACCACCGGTGCGCGTCGCTCAGGCGCTTGCCTAGGTGAACAGGGGTTAGCATCGCCGGCGGGATCCGCTCTTGAACAATGAGAGATTTCGTCATCCTCCCGGCCCTAGGTTTTCCCGCGACGACCAAACTCCGAGCACCACGTTGCACAAACTTCATGTTCGTCTGACAAAAGTTTCAGCGCCGATGATCTTGAAGTCGTCACGACATCACGTTGAAATGGACCGGGAGGAGCGTTCCGAAAACCGGGAACATTCCACATGCTTGCAATTCTGGTTTTGATGTCGATTTTTGCAGCTGGCTTTTGCTGCGGCTATGGTGTGCGGGCGTGGCGCTCGCGCAAGCGATCAGCGCGATATCGTCTCTATGCGCCCTACACGCCGGCCTCGATGAGAGTCAGGCCAAGCGAGCGTCCATCGTGATGGCAACACCAGGGGCGCGACGTTTCGGTTGGAGTTGATGTTGTGGCAACGTCGAATAACCATGTGCAGTTAGGTTAACGTGGCGCGGTCCTTGAGCGCCTCGGAAAGGCAACTTAAGACGGATCAGTTCATGGCGAAAGTTTAGTCATCTCGATTTTTCGCGGCTCGCAGGGTAGGCGTAGATGGCGTATTTGATTGTGTTGCTGGGCGCGACTTGCGTCCTCATTTTGGTCGCGTTTGTTCGTAGCTTTGATCGTCGGCTGAAAGATCTTCCAGGGCCTTGGATCATGAATGAGGGCCATTCGAGATGATTGATCAAAGGCGCAATGCGCCCCGTAGGTATTTCGTCGACGCACAAGGGCGTCGTGTCCTGATCGGCCTTTCGCTGCAGCAAACTGCGGAGTTCGAAGCGCTGGATCTTTCGCCGAACAATACGGTGCAATTCGCGTCTGAGATTTTGCGTGAGCGAAGCAGCCGCCGCTGCGGCCGAAGTTCGCTGGCTTGAGCTCTATTCCAGGCACGAAGGAGCCTGGCGGGCATGGATCGAACAAAGCCAGGCGGAGCGGGCGCAAGATTTAGGGTTTGTTAACTATGTCTGACCGATGGTAGCCGCCTGATCTCGAATGTGGGATGGCCCAAATGTTTCAGCTGTTCCTGAGAGCGCGCGCGCACAATCTTCTCGGCTCCCGCCGCGAGGACAAGGGTTTTAAGGCGCGCTCTGTCGAGCGTGATGCGGAGACCGACCGCGTGCGGATCGGTGCCGTCCTGGCGGCGATTGAAACAGCATTGCAGGAGGCGGAGCGGGAGCAGGCCGGCCTCAACCGGCGTGTTGATGATGCCCTCGCGCGTGCGTCCGTCACCTTCGGAAATGGCACCGATGAATATCTCGAGCGAGAGCCGCTCGACAATTATCATCAGGATCTCTTCGCGGCCGACATCTCGAATGGCCAGCGACGGCTCAAGGAATTGGCAAGCAGCATTGCTCACTTGAAGTTCGTCAAGACCGCAATGCTCACGCGCTTTCCGGATTTCAAGCCGCCGCAGCTCAACAGCTAAAGCGAGATGAGCTTTGGTTGACTCGGTGCGAGCCGAGGAGGGCACCTCTCCCGTAGGCAGAGGTGAACCATCGGCGTCGGGGCCCTTGAAACTGCTTCCGCGCGCTCCATCCTCATCCTGGGGAGCCCGCCCAAAGCGGGCGTCTCGAAGGGTGGCAGCGGGAAACACTCTCAAATGCATAGCCCTGCGCCGAGTAGGTACGGCCGCGTGACAATTCGGCACCGCTTTGCCGTTTGGTGGTGCGATCCTTTTTGCTATGGTCCCGGCAAGCATCCACGAATTGAAGGAGCGAAGAGGTGCCGGTCAAGAATTTGCGGACGTTGATTGGATTGGCGGGTGCTTTGACACTGGCCGCGCCGGCGACGGCTTCGGCCATCACTGCCGAGGTGGCGCGCGCATGCGATGCGGCGCTGGCCAAGGCCTTTCCGCCTAGACAAATCGGCAACCCCGCGGCGGGGAGCACCAAGGGAACGGCAAAGGAGAAGCGCGAATATTTCCAAAAATGCGTCGCCAACAACGGCAAGGTCGACGACATGCCGCCGGACGCGCCAAAGGACAACAAGCCGGCCAAATAAGAACAGGTGGCTACGGCTGGCGTCGGGGCGGCGGACAGGGCGAGTAGAACGCGCCGTTCGTTGCATTGATACGTTCGACGCATTGATTGGGATCAGTGACCGTTCCGGCCACCGTGAAGTCGTAGCCCATGCCCTTGACCACCACGACGTAGCGGCCGGGGGCGAGCGTAAAGCCGTCTTGCTCTGGTTGGAGCAACAGCATTCTCGGCTGGTCTTCGACCGGGCCTACCTTGTAGGGGTAGGACATGCTACGAATGACCCAGGAATCGCCGGCGCTGACCATCGCGGCTTTCCCGGTGGCATCGACGCCCATCGCGCGGGAGACTTTCGCGACCACCCGAACTTCGGTCCCGCTTGGATCGACACCCCCGTCGGGCCTGAACACGATGAATTTGACATCGCCGTCCGTCAATGTGGTCGCGCTCGGCGTGTTGATGGCTGCCGAGATCGCGACGCGCCGGTCCGGAATCTTTCCGGGCACCGGCTTGAGCTCATGGAGCTGGCCCTCGCTCAAGGCGTAGACGCCGAAGGTCGTCGGCAAAGGCATCGACGGTTGTGCAGCTTGCGCCGGCTCCTTTGGGCTTTCCGGCCGGCGTTCACCGGTCTCGCCCACCGCGGGAGTCGGGATGGCGGTCGGCTGAGGCTCCGAGCTTTTCGGTGAGCGCACCGACGGCAGCGCCATCTGCGACAATTCGGTCACTTGTGTCCTCAGACGCGGCCAATAGGCGGCACCGGCACCGGCGCCGGCAATGAGCAGGAGGATGGCCGTCGATCGAACGAGAGATTTATAGGCGCCGCTTCGTTTGAGTTGGTCCAGCGATCTTGGCAGTGCCGCAGGTCCGCGTGGCGTTTCCGCGGCCTTCGGAGCGGCCGGTGAAGCCAAAGCAGGCGGCGGCGGAATGGGCGGGGGAACAGGGGCATTGGCCGGCGGAGAATTCGCCACGACGGTGGCGGCAGTCTTTGCCGGCGAGGACGGCTCGCTTTGGTCAAAGGACCGTTCGACCTCCCGGATGGCGCGTTCGAGGACCTGTTGGAGCGCTCGTGCTTCCCGCGCATCGGCCTCGGTGAATTGTTCCAGCAGCTTGATGCGGGCCAATTCGTAAACGACATCCCGCATCTGCCGAGGGTCGTCGGAGATTTCGCGGATCCGCCCTGATAACAGGCGGACAAGTCCAGCCTTGATCTCGTGCGCGTTGGCTGCAGTGTCACCCGGCTCGGTCATTAAGGCCGATCAA
Organism: Bradyrhizobium sp. 137; assembly: GCF_023074095.1. Lineage (NCBI taxonomy): Bacteria > Pseudomonadati > Pseudomonadota > Alphaproteobacteria > Hyphomicrobiales > Nitrobacteraceae > Bradyrhizobium > Bradyrhizobium sp. 137. The sequence continues at coordinate 173,134 of NZ_JADPKU010000063.1, read as the reverse complement.
CTAACCCGGATACAGCTGTTTCGCTAGGCCTTTTCACCGCGGATCCTTCGGCTACGGTGGCTCGCTCCGATGGATCCGACCTGCAAAGGTCCGTCGCGACCATCTCGAATAGCTTGCTTTTGGGCAGAAACCTGTGACATTTCGCCCAGCTCCTCTTTCCGGTGTTTGATGATGCGCAGCATTTTGATGGCAATCAGTTTCTTGGCCCTTCTGGTTCAGCCCGCTTTGGCGCAAGGCGTGAAGGATCAGGCCAACACCACCAGTTCCAGCATCATCACAACGCCGACCAAAAAGGCGCAAACCAGCCAGGCCGCGTCCCGGCCTACCGCGGTCCGAAATGTGACGGGGAGCCTTCCTGCCGGAAGGGCGGCCCAAGGCGTCTGGAGGGATGGCAAGCTGATTGCCGTGCCTCGGTGAAGGCAATGCAAGCAACCGTGAAGGAACGGTGTTCGCCTCCCTGACGTTCCTGCTCGGGAGATGTCGCACATGAAACGCTTAGTCTCGATCATATTCGCGCTTGTCGTGCCGGCCGCCGGCTGGGCCCAGGGCGTCAACGATCCCTCGACGCCCAATCGCAATGTGATCATCGTCAACCCACCGCAGCCGTCGCCCTCCACGGCGACGCGAAATATTCCGAGCCGAATCGAGCCCCCCGTGACGAGCGGCTCTGCCCGGCCCTATTACGGGAACAGAACTCGGGGCAGCGACTCGAGCAGGCGGTAATTGTGTTGGCGGCCCGGCTGGGGAGCGGAAAGCTCGCCCTGTGTTGTCCAGTTGGAGAGATTGAGCCTTAGCTCTTTCCAAAAGGCAAAGAAGAAGCCTCACAGGCGCTCGGACCGGGTAAGAGGTTGTCCTCGTCGGCAGTAAGGGGCCGTTGGGAGCGAGAAGCCGAATGCAGACAAAGGTGGCATTAAAGCCCAATCAGCGATACCGGCATTGACGGGCATAGCGACGCATTGGCCAGTTCCGGTCTCGTTCTCAGCTCTTGCGCGTTCCGGTGAGCGCCCGCCGATCAAATGATAGGATCCTTCGATCTATGCGCGGCTGCGGAGCTGTTTGAGCAGAATGTCACCTCTTCAAGCAGTTCGCGCAGGCGTTGAGTGTTGCCAGTTCGAGTTTCTTGCCACTCGATGCGGTCTGAGGCAGTCCACAGAAGAGACTCTCGCTCGAAGCGATATCTCTCCGACCTGTCCGCTTCATACTAGTATGGATGAATTGCGGGTATTCGATCTGGCCTGCCGCCGGGCGTCCCGAACCACGTGCTGAAATCCCTGCGAACTAAAGTGGAAAGTCTGCCCGCGAACTGGCTTTCTTGCTACCTGCGAAGGTACAGACTGAAGAGCTGAAGATAGCGAAATGGCCAATGGTCGTCCTTATCGTTCTGCCTGGAGTTATCAATTGCGAACAGGTCGGCGTGATCACGAGGGAAAATGGTTTGGGGCGCCGTCTCGGGCGGTCATAATTGTTGCCGGTGCGCTCGGTCTTGGTTTCGCCAGCCCCTCGTTGTGTGTCGCCCAGAGCGAACCGGAGCTCTCACTCAACGACTATCTTCCGCCGAGCGAGCCGGAAGTCACGCGCGATGAATGGCATCAGCGGATCGAGGACGCGCGGCGCCGGGCAAAGGAGGTCTCGCGCGAGCGGCGGGAGCATCCCGAGCTCTACAAGCCGATTCCCGAAGATCCGGACCTTGTCGCGACCGAACGTCTCTTGCGCGACGAGAGCCTGCAACGCGGCGACATCGTCGCGACCAAGAAGGGCATGTTCGTCTACCAGGGCCGATCCGACCAACCGCGCCGCGATCAGGATTTTGTGCCGGTCAACCCGAAATCGGTGCGCTGAGAACTCGCTGCAGCCCAAGGAGCGATGGCAACGAAGCTCATACAGGTTCAGTATCGCCGCATAATTTCGTTGAATTTGGGATCGGTCACTTTCGTGGTCTCCAGCAGCAGCGACTTGCCTTGCGGCGTTGCCTGCACATAGGCCGCGATCAGCAGTGGCTCGTAACGAGAGCGATTGGCCAGAGCCGACCGGATGTCGGATTGCGCCAGCAGCTTGATCTCTTCATCGGTCGCGGCCGCGCTCGACGTGACAATCTGGACGCGAGAGAGGGCAACGTCGATCGGCACCGATCCGGTCAAGTAGGACATTTTCACTGCAGGCGTTACCGCCTCGCCGGCCTGTGCCTGCAGCGTGCCGAGCGTGAGCCATAGCGCAGGCCTGATCGGTGAGACTTTCAAGGCGGCTACGACCGCGCCTTGAGCTGCCTTGTTTTCGCTGGCCCGTCCGCCCGCTTCGGTTGACGGACGGTGAAGAACGTCAGCGGCGATCGCTGCCGCATAATTCGCCAGCAGATCGCCATCCCATGAAAAAGATGCCAGGCCGCCGGCGGCCGCCAGCTTGGCCTTGTCGGGCGGGATCTCGCCCGAGAACAAATCGCTGGCGCGAAAGTTCGGCCGTATCAGATCGCCGTAGAACGCCATGCCGGCGTGAAGCGCCAGCGCGGTTGCGGTGCAGATGCCGACGACGCGAAGCAGGATGATGCGGTTCATGATGGAATTGACGAGCCGGTGAGGGCGAGCGAACGACGGGACCGAGATCCAGCCAGAGCCTAAATTGCGAGCAGACTATCGCCTTGGATCGTTAGCAGCGTCAAGTTTCCGGTCGCGTAGGCGCCGGTGTCGATGTTGATGCGGTTAGGACGGATATCGGGCGCGCCGACCGGCGTATGACCGTGGACGATATATTTGCCGAAGCGGTCTTCGCAGTTCAGGAATTCCTCGCGGATCCAGAGCAGGTCCTCGTCCTTCTGACGATCGAGCGCGACGCCCGGCTTGACGCCGGCATGCACGAAAAAGAAGTCGCCGCAGGTGAAGGACGAGGGCAATTGCTGGAGGAAGGACAAGTGCTCCAGCGGGAGCGCGCGTTTCAGTCGCTCGATCAGTTCGACCTGCTGTTCCGCGGACGGATTCATGGTCGGCGTGATGCCGTAGGAAACCAGCGTCAAGAGGCCGCCATAGTGGCGCCACTCCTGCAAGCGGGCGGGATCCTTGAGCACCTCGAGCAGGAAGACTTCGTGATTGCCCTTCAGACAAACCGTCTCGTGAGATTTCGAGCGCGCGATCAACAGATCAAGAACGCCGCGTGAGTCCGGGCCACGGTCGACATAGTCGCCGAGAAAGACCTGAATGGCGCGTTGGGGGGCCGAGCGGGCAAGGTCGGCATCGATGACGGTTAACAGCGATTGAAGCAAATCGGCGCGGCCGTGCACATCGCCGATCGCATAGACGCGAACACCATCGGGAAGCCGAGGCTTGGTCTTCTTTCGAAAGCGTGAGGAAAGGTCCATCAGGTCGGTCGAATCGCATCCAGCGCCACGAGCGGAACGTCGTGACCGCTCTTAGCAGAACCAGTCACACATCGACATTCTTAATTGTTTGCAACCAACGCGCACGCATTTTGATTAAAGGATCGCTTGGCCTTTGAGCCGTATTTCAAGAGGTCTCGCGTAGCGTCCTTTCCTACAAGAAGGGGGAGCGCGATATGCGCAAAGTTGTAAAGTTCCTGGCGGCCGTGGCCGCCGTCGTCGTTGCTGGCGGGGTGCAGCAGAGCGCGGAAGCCGCCTTCGTGGGCGCGCCGTTGGGGCTGCGAGGTGCCATCCAATACATCAAATTCGACCAGCCGACGCTGGCGCCGATGGCGTTCACCATCTTTTGCCTGAAGTACAAGGATGAGTGCAGGCCGCGGCCGCAGCAGATCGTATTCCGCGGCGGCCGTCTGAAGCTCACGCCGGAGCGGCTGGCGCAGATGCAAGAGGTCAACCAGCGGGTCAATACCGCCATCCGTCCCGAGGCCAATCTGGAAGGGCTGCGGGCCGAGAAATGGCTACTGCATCCGGCGAGCGGCGACTGCAACGATTACGCGGTGACAAAGCGCCACGATTTGATCGCCAAAGGCTTTCCGGCGCGCGCGGTGCTGCTCAGCGAGGTCGTGACCACCTGGGGCGAGCATCATCTCGTGGTCGTGGTGCGCACCTTCTCCGGCGATCTCGTGCTGGACAATCTCTCCGGCCACATCCTGCCGTGGTCGAAGAAGCCTTATCGTTGGGTCCGCATTCAATCGCCCAAGAACCCGAATTACTGGGCGTCACTCGGGGATCGCGCTGTCTGATGACCGGCGCTCTATCGTGATGAAGATTGGCTGACGCTCTGCGACAGCCCCAGTCCCACGATCACCGAAAGACACAGGATTGCTGCCGGGCGCAGCAGTCCCGGACCGGCGAAGCTCTGGACGAGTGCAAAGAGAACGCAGGCCGCGCTCGCCGCCGGGAAGAACGAGTCGCGCCCGCGCTGGAGCGCGCCGAAGAACAGGCGCACCAGAGCGATCAGGCTTACTGCCATCATGGCGGTCAAACCGATCCCTCCCGTAACCGCAAAGGCGGCGATGGCCGCCGAGGGTGCGGTCAAAGTCGTGCCAGTCTCGCTCTGATAGATTCTGGCGACGGCCGAAAACGTCCCTGCGCCCGCGCCGAACCAGCGTGTGTCGGCCAACATCCTCTCGAGGGCGGCCTTCGTCTCGCCGCCTGCGGCTGGGACGAGCCGCATGAGGATAGGTCCAGAGCTCTTCTCGAAGAGGAAGCTCAATACGATGGTCGCGCCGATCAGAGCTGCTGCCGACAATGCGCCGGCGGCCAATGGCGAGAGATCGAGCCTGCGGATGATGAGGATCAGCAGCATCAGTACAACCCCAAAGGCCGCTGCGATCGCGCTGTTCGTTCCGGAAAACCCAAAGATCGCGGCTGCGCTGACCAGGGCCCCGACAAGGCCGCAAAGGCCGATCGCGACCGAGCGAAGGACCGAGTGCCGCGTTTCGGCCCGTTCAGCAGCAAGCTGCATGACGGCTAAATTGAGCATGAGACCGAGGCCGGCCAAAGTCGTCGTGAAGCCAGCGGGCGCGGCTGCCGCAACGCTCGGCGACAGCCGATGCAAGTCCAAGGTCAAGGCGGACACCGCGGTCACTCCGCTCAGCACGAAGAGAACCAGTTCGGCACGGCCGCGGTTGCGGACCACCGGGATGGTGACGCCGAGCAACGAGACCGCCGCGAGTGCCAGCAGCAGCGCGTTCACCGTCAAGCCGGTATCGGCCGTGATCGGCCCGAGCGACAGGCCGCCGAGGACGTCGTGAGCGCTGGCCCAGATCGGATGCGCCCAGCTCAGCGGAAGAGGGACGAGTTGGGCGGCGATGCACAGCGGAATGGCAAGCAGGATCCACCGGCCCCAGGCGGTCGCGCGAACATAGTGCTCGTAGTCGGCCTTTCGCGTGCTTAAGGCGGCCGCCAGCAAGCTCAGCGCTGCGGCCATCATCCCGAGTTGCGCACCGATCCTGGCGCCGGCAATTTCGAGAGCGGAAGCTGAGACGATTGAAACGATGAGGGCAAAATAAGCGAAGGACAAACGGCGCGCTCGAAGGGAATCCTGAAACGGTCAGATCACCATACAAGCCGGCGGTGCGTTTTCAAACGGAGGTCTGCCGGGAGAACAGCCTGACCTTCGGCCTTTCGTGCCCCGCGAAGGTCCAGCGCAGTGTGAGTCGGCTTAATCAGCGGGCAGTGTTGACGGGCGGGCGAACACGCGGCCGGCCCGCGCCGCAGCAAGGCCAAAGCGCGCTCCTGATCCAAAGAGGTAGCCGCCCTGGAGGGCGATGACGGCGAACACCACGTCTTTCAGGCTCTCAACCACGGTGAGATCGACCATCAAGCCGACCGGAATGGCGGCGAGCACCATGACGAAGGTCAGCGGCAGGACTACCAGGACGCGAAAGCGCTGGCCCAGCACGGCACCTACGAGAAAGCTGAAAATCAAAAACGCGGTCATCCGAAACACTCTCCGTGCTCCGGACCCTAGGTTTTCCCCCTAAAAAGACCCTTAAGTTGTATGGCTAAATTTGGTCTATTGGCTGCCGGGGCGGGAAGGGCCGGATCAAGGCCACCAGCACGTCGATCTTGCCCTTCGGCGCACATCAGACGATCAAGCCGGCGAAGTCCGGATCCGACTGGATCGTGTCCGCGGTCTTCATGATCGCAGCGAAGCTCTCGCCGTCCTTCGCTCCTTGTGTCCGGGTGAATTTCCAGAGGGAAGCAGGGGCAGGGGCTACCGCAACAACCGGTGCGCCGTGGCAGGAGAGCCCCACGCTGCCAGGACATGGGGCGGCAGTGCCCCATGGGCGATCGGCGGCGCCAAGGAGGGAACCCTGCCAAACAGCGGGATCAGAAGAAGACTGGACACGGGGATTCCTCCTCTCAATGGCCCAGCCTTAGCAGACCCCCGCGAGGTCAAGAAGCCTTACGCTCGACACATCGAGCCCTCGACTTCGGCGGTTTGCTCGCCGACGGGCACACGAAATACAACAAATAGTCACAAAGGGTTAAACCAAGCCCCAAAGAGTGTCCCGCACGCAACACTAGCCGACCGATCGCTCCGTTAACCACCCGGAGCCCTTGTCGCACCGCCCCCTAGGCCGTACCAATTTATGTCACTTGGGGACTCGGGCGCGATTCATGTCATCTATTGCCAAGACTTATGTATTGAAGCCGGCATTTCTGGCGGCCGCTCTAGCGCTGGGGGCGTGTTCGACCAATCCCGGCTCCGGTCCGCTGACGGACGACGTTAACAACAAGATCCAGACTGAAAACGCGCCGGCCTACGAGTTGGTGCCACTCAATCCGGCCACGGTGAAGATCCTGCACACCCATGAGCCCAAGGGACTCGCGGGCGCCTTCACGGACAAGCGGCCGCCGGCCAGCATCGTGTTCGGCGTCGGCGACATCGTCAGCGTTACCATCTTCGAAGCCGCCGCAGGCGGTCTGTTCATCCCGGCGGAAGCCGGCGTCCGTCCGGGTAACTTCGTAACGATTCCTGATCAATCCGTCGACAATGACGGGTTCATTACCGTGCCTTATGCCGGCCAGGTCAAGGCGGCCGGCCTTACGGCGGTGCAAATCCAGCGGGCTATCGTCGAGAAGATCTCCAATCGCGCGATCGAGCCGCAGGTTGTCGTTGCGATGTCGTCGCAGCGTACCCAGCTCATCAGCGTGCTGGGCGAAGTCAACACGCCAGTCCGTTTTCCAGCGAGCGCGGCGGGTGCGAAGGATCGCGTGCTTGACGCGATCACCCGCGCCGGCGGCATCAGGGGCCAGGGCTTCGAGACCTGGGTCATGCTGGAGCGCGGCGGACGGCGGGCAACCGTGCCGTTCGAGAATCTCGTGATGGCGCCCGAGAACAATATCTATGTTCGGCCGGACGACAGCATCTATGTCTATCGTGAGCAGCAGAAGTTCCTGGCGTTCGGTGCCAGCGGCCAGAGCGGCGAGTTCAACTTCGATGCCTGGCGCATCAACCTCGGCGAAGCCGTCGGCAAGGCCGGTGGTCTTTTGGATGGCCAAGCCGATCCGGCTGCCGTGTATCTCTATCGCCGCGAGCCGCGCGAGGTTGCAGCTCAGCTCGGCATCGACGTCAGCAAGTACACGTCGGAGACGGTCCCGGTCATCTTCAACGTGAACTTCCGCGATCCCGGTGGCTTCTTCCTCGCCACCAAGGTCATGATGAAGAATGGCGACATCATCTACGTCTCGAACTCGCGCAACGTCGAAGTTGCCAAGTTCCTGAACTACCTGCGCGTGATCATGGCGACCGGCAACGATGCCGTGAATCTCTCGAACAATGCGCTGATCTTCCGCAACAACGTCAAGCTGGCGCCGTAAGACGCCGACTTGATCGACCAAAGCGATGGCACCGGGGCCTTGTCCCGGTGCCATTTTCGTTTAGCGATCCAATCGGTACTGTTCGGGCTATGGATCAAGGCACAACCAGGCAAGGCGCGCCGGTCTTCGGTCATCCCGCAGTGTCGCGAGGCCTCATGCGCTTTGGATGGCGACCATTCCGGGGTTTTCTGACCGTGGCCATCGCCGGCCCCGCTCTGCTTGACGAAGCTTGCGGCGCGGCTGGAGAGCTCGGTGTTCGCCACCGGATCGACGTGGTTGTCTCCGCCGAGCCCGATGCGCCGATCTTTCGGCGCTTGAAGGGCACCAAGGGCGAGCTCTCGTTCACGGTTCGCTTGTCAGCAAATTCCAAGGAGAGCCGGTTCTTCGGGATGCTGCACCCGTCGTTCCCGGATATCGTTGTCCCCGATGTTGCCAACAAGCCGTTGGCCCAGCAGACCAAGCTGTGGGAGGAGGAGGTCTGTCATCAGCGGCGTGGGCTGCCGAAGGTGACGGTGACCCAGCTCGGCGGCCATTTTGGCAAGGGGGAGGGACGGATCGAGATTTCCGCCGTCAGCCGGCATATCGGCGTCCCGGTCCCGCCCGATGAATTAACCCCTGGAATAAAACTCGATCCGGGGCGTGACAATCTTGGGCTATTCTACGCCTTTCGGGCGCAGAGCCGGAACAGCCGCCTCAACGTTGATGTGAAGATCTATCCGATCGATTGTTTCCTCTAAAGCCAACAAAGCTTTCCCAGAACGATGCGCCTTTGGCCTCCCAATATGAGCTGGTCCAGGATTGGCTGGTCGTGGAGCCTGCCCGCGACTTTCATCCTGTTCTTCGTCGCCGCGGGCGCACCGTTTCCGTTCGGCTCGACCAACGATCTGTCGATCGCGTTCTGGTGCCTGTGCTTGGGAATCGCCGTGATCTTCGCGCCGACGCGTGAGCTGCGGGCGCCGCATCTGTGGCTGCTCGCCGGCATCGCCGTGATCGTCGCGGCTTACGCCTTCGTGCTGCATGAGCAGCTGTCCGATCATCCCTTCCTCGCGCCATTCCAGCCGATCTGGAAGCAGGCCGCGGATCTTCTCGGCGTGCCGATCGCCCCGTCCGCGTCCATCGTGAAAGAACGAGGCGTTCTTCGCGCTCGGCGCCCCGCTCGCCAACATCCTCGCCATCGTGCTCGGCATCACCGTCGGCGCCGATCGCGAGCGTGCGCGAAAATTGCTGTGGGTGATCGCGATCTCGGGCGCGGCTTACGCGCTCTACGGCGTGCTCTCGTTCCTGATCGAGCCGACCATGATCCTGTGGCGGGACAAGACGGCCTATCTCGGCAGCGTCACCGGCACCTTCATCAACCGCAACACGGCGGCGGCCTATTTCGGCTCCTGCGCGGTGATCTGGATGCTGCTGATTCTGGAGGACGTCCGCCGCCGGCTTCCTGAGCGGTACATCGAGTGGCGGCGTCTGTCCCTCGACTTGCGCGCGATTGCTCCAAAAGAAATCTTGCCGCAGCTCGCAAGCCTGCTGATCTGCCTCATGGCGATGTTCATGACGACCTCGCGGGCTGGTGTTGGTCTTTCGCTGCTGGCCATGATTGTTTCGACAACCGTCTTCCTCAGACGGGACCTGCCGCCGCGCACCGGCATATGGATCGCCCTGGGATCGGGAGTCGTAATTGCGCTTGGCCTGTTGCAACTTCTGGGCGGGCAGGTCTCCAGCCGCTTCGACAGCCAGGGCCTGGTCGATGAGGGCCGCGCCGAGGCCTGGAAATCGACGCTTCGAATTATCGCCGACAATCCCCTGTTCGGCACCGGCATGGGCACCTTCCAATGGGCCTTCCCGCCCTATCGCAGTCCCAACATCTCGATTCGCGGCATCTGGGATGCCGCGCATTCGACGCCGCTGGAGCTTGCCTCCGAGGTGGGCATTCCCATGGCGCTCTTGGTCGCGGTCGGCTGGGCGATCATGCTGCTCGTGCTGGCTCAGGGCGTGTTCGGGCGACGGCGCGACGCCATCATCCCGCTGGCGGCCACGGCCACCGCCACGCTGTCGCTGCTGCATTCGTGCCTCGACTTCACGCTCCAGGTGCCCGGCTACAGTGTTCCATTCTTTGCGCTTTTCGGAGCCGGTCTTGCGCAATCCTTCCCGACCCGGCAGGGCCGCTCGGCCGCGGATGCCCTCGCTACCGGCGGGCGAGGCGAGGCCCGTCAGACAACCGCTGACACAACCGCGCGGCGAATGCCTCCGCTTCATAAAAGTGTCTAGTTTTGAAGCAGTTGCGCTGTTTACGAAATCTTTAGAATAAATGGACAGCTCATTTCCCTTCGGATAGGTTCCGCGCTGCACAGCCATTTGCCCGGCGCCGAGGAAGCAAAGCGGGGCAGCTGATTTTTTGGAGGTCTATTTATGAGCGTTATCGAGATTGCGCTTCGCATGGCTGCCGCCGCGGCCCTCGCCGCGACGATCACCTCAGTCGCAAGCGCCGCCGTTTATCCGCCGCAGCGCCAGCTGCCGGCCCAAATCATTTCCGAGTTCAAGGCCGCCCCCAACAGTCTGCTACAGCAATATCCGACCGGCGCCCCGCAGCTGATCTCGCGCGTGCGCGACCTCGGCGCCTCCGATCCGACCACGCTCCCGGGCCTGATCGCGCTTCTGAAGGATCCCGCGACCACCAAGGACCAGATGCGCGCCATCGTGGCCGGTCTCGCGCAGGTCGCCCGCATGGCCGCGCAGACTGATCAGGCTTACGGCGCTGAGATCCAGGCCGCGATCGCCGGAACCGGCAACCCCGACGTGATTGCCGCCTATCAGGCCGCAACCGGCGATGTCCAGATCGCCGCGACCGGCGGCGGCGCTGGCGGCGGCACCGGCGCGGGCGGCCCGACCGGAACCAGCGGCTTTGCCACAGGTGGCAATGGCAGCATCGGCTTTACTTTCGGCAACAACACGACGGGCAACAATGGCACCAGCACCGGCGGCGGTGGCGTCGGCAGCGCCGCGAACAGCGTGAGCCCGCGCTGACCGGTCCGGCCCTGTGGCCCATACATGAGACATCACGACAGCGGCGCCATCGGGCGCCGCTATGCGTTTGCGCCGTTAAGCTTCACATGAAATGTCGCGCGACCGGCGCTGTGCACTGCGCCAATCGCGTTCAATTGAAGATGAATAATGTGCTAGTCTCTCGCGCGGCGCGGGCTGGCATCGGGTTTGCTCCGGATGCAGCCAGGCTGTTGCAGATTTCCAATCCTCAAAGACGCATCGATCCATTTTCAGGAATTGCTAGATGTTGCAGGTGAACAAGCCGACCTCGGAGATCAATCGTGATTTCCCCGAGGCCGACGGCTCCCCGTCGCAGACGCTGACCTCATATCTCGACATTATCAAGCGCCAGTTCCCGACCATGGTCGCGATCGTCTCGGCCTGCGTGATCCTGGCGCTGCTCTATCTCTTCACTGCCGCGCCGCTGTTCACCTCCACCGCCTCCATGGTGATCGACACCCGCAAAGTCCAGCTGTTCCAACAGCAATCGTTGCTCGGAGACGTCGCGATCGATTCGGCGACGGTGGAAACCCAGGTCGAGATCCTGAAATCCGAGAACATCAGCCTCGCCGTCATTCGCGACCTGCACCTGATCGAGGATCCTGAGTTCACCGGCAGCGGCGGCGGTCTCTTCGGTGCGATCCTTGGCTCAGTCAGCGGTCTGTTCTCCTCGAACCACACTCCGTCTGAGTTCGAGCTGATGCGCAAGGCGTTAGGGCGTTTCGAGAAGAGCCGCACCATCAAGCGCCTCGGCCTCACCTATGTGATGGAGATCGGCTTCACATCGGTTGACTCGCAAAAGGCTGCGCGCATCGCCAATGCGGTCGCAGATGCCTATATCGTCGACCAGCTCGAGGCAAAATATCAAGCGACGCGCCGCGCCAGCGTCTGGCTGCAGGACCGCATCAAGGAGCTGCGCACCCAGGCCTCCGCCGCGCAGAAGGCGGTGGTCGATTTCAAGACCGCCAACAATATCGTGGACACCGGCGGGCGACTGATGAACGAGCAGCAGCTCGCCGAGGTGAACAGCCAGCTGGTGCTGGCGCATGCGTCGACAGCCGAGGCCAAGGCACGGCTCGACCGCATGAATGACATCGTCAAGCAGGACATCCCGGATGCCAACATCACTGACGCGCTGAAGAACGACACCATCGTCAAGCTGCGCGGGCAATACGTGGATATGGCCTCGAAGGAATCGATCTGGTCTGCCAAATACGGCCGCGATCATCTCGCCGCGGTGAACCTGCGCACCCAGATGGCGGAGGTCAAGAAGAACATCCAGGACGAGCTCAGACGCATCCAGGAATCCTATAAGAGCGACTACGACATCGCGATGACCCGGGAAGATGCCATCAAGTCGAGTCTCGCCAACGTCGTCTCGGAATCACAGCTCACCAACCAGGCACAGATCCAACTCCGCGAGCTTGAGAGCAACGCGCAGAGCTATCAAGCAATGTACGACAATTTTCTCCAGCGCTACATGGAATCGGTGCAGCAGCAATCGTTCCCGATTAGCGAGGCGCGCGTGATCAGCGCGGCTACCGCCCCGCTGATCAAGAGCGCGCCGAAGTCGCTGATCGTTCTCGGCGCGGCGCTGCTCTGCGGTCTGCTGCTGAGTTTCGGCGCAGCTATGGCGCGCGAGCTTACCGACAAGGTCTTCCGCACCACCGGCCAGGTCGAGGAGCAGCTGGGGGCCAACTGTGTCGCCATCCTGCCGGCGCTAGGCGCGCCGGCGTCCGCGACGGCGCTCCCTGGCAAGCTCGGCCGCAAGAAGAACAACCCCGAGTTGGACCTGTTGCGCTATGTCGTCGACAATCCGCTGTCTCGTTTCTCTGAGGCGGTGCGTTCGCTGAAGGTGGCGGTTGATCTCAACTCCGTCGTGCGCGAGAACCGCGTGTTGGGGGTGACCTCGACTTTGCCTAACGAGGGCAAGAGCACGCTCTCGACCAACCTCGCGCAGCTCATCGCCCATGGCGGCGCGCGGGTGATCCTGGTCGATGCAGATCTGCGTAATCCCTCGCTCTCGCGCGCCCTGCGGCCGGATGCGAAAGCCGGCCTCGTCGACGTCGTTGCGCACAAGTTGCAGCTCGAGGACGTCGTCAGCATCGATTCGCAGACTGGGCTCGCGATCCTTGCCGCCGGCAGCACCTCGAAGTTGCTGCACACCAACGAGGTACTCGCGTCAAAGCCGATGCGCGATCTTGTGACGCTGCTCCGCTCGAAATATGATTACGTGGTGCTCGACATGCCGCCAATGGCCCCGGTAGTGGACGTGCGCGTCACCTCGCCCTTCGTCGATTCCTTCGTATTCGTGGTGGAGTGGGGCAAGACGAAGATCGACGTTGTCAGGCACAATCTGCGCAACGCGCCGGAGATCCAGGACAAGCTTCTAGGCGTCGTGCTGAACAAGGCCGACACGAAGTTACTCGCACGTTACGAGTCTTATCATGGCCGCTACTACTATCAAAAATACTATGCCCGTTATGGATATACGGAGTAACGGTCATTGCCAACGGCACCAGCCTTCATCCTTACGAGCCTGCAAAGAGGCGTTCAGGCTTTGCGGCTATTGCTAGGCTGTGCCGCGGGACTCTGGTCCGTAATGATTCTACCTGCGTCCTGGTCGGCAGCGCCGGCGAAAAGCTTCATGGCGCACATCCTCGCGGATGATCGCTTCAAGGCGGCCACGCTGAACGAAGTGCTCGCGATGGTGCCCACTAGTCCCGAACGCCTTAGGAGGCGAAGCGACTGGGTGCGGGCGGAAGCGTTGATCCGGCTTCGAATCGCAGAAGAAGCGTTGGGACGACAGAGCCCGGGAGAGGCCGACGGTCAGGCGACCGCGTTAGATGACAAGCTAAAGTCATCCTTAGCGTTCAACCCAACCGACTCCTTTCTCTGGCTCGTGCTGTATTCGCTGGAGATCACGCGACACGGCTTCGAGGAGGGGGCTGTTGGCTTTCTCAGCAAATCCTACGAGACCGGCCCGTTGGAAGGATGGATCAGCCTTCGCCGCAATAACGTTGCACTCGCCGCGTTTGCTAGCCTGAGCGCAGGGACGCAGGCTGTGGTTGTGGCAGAGTTTTCCGCGATGGTCGACAGCGACTTCGTGGAAATCGCCGCCCGTAACCTGATGGGGGGCGGTTGGAAAGAAAAGGATCGCCTTGTTGCGAGCCTTGCGAATGTGGAGCTGATCCCACGGGAGGCGTTTGCGAAGAGATTATCTCGGGAGGGTCTTAAGGTCAGTATTCCCGGCGTGTATCTGGATGAGAGGTTGTGGCGGTGATGAGTAATATTCGACGTCGACCGAGGAGGCTAACGTCAGCGTTCCTGATGCTTGCGGTGCTCCAGTCGCTTCTTGAGCCCGCCTCGGCTCAGACCAGCGCCCCCGCTCCAGCCGCGAGACTAAGGCTCCAAGGCGGGCCGGAGAATTCAGGCAATCAGGTGATCCGCGACTCTCTGAATCGACCGTGTTTGGACGTGGAGGCCGCATCTCGAATGCAGAAGGTGAATCCTCGGATGATCGACCATCTGATAAGCGTAAAGAACAGATGTCCTCGTCTGATCAGAGTCAAGATTTGCTACTTCGATAGCGATCGGTGCAAGTCCTTCAGCCTTAGTTCGTTTGGGCGTGAAGATGTAGTACTGGGTAGTATGATCAACCAAAGTTCGTTCCGGTATAGCCTTTCGCAAAATTAGACCGGCCATTTTCTGGCACACTGGATCGCCTCCTTGCGTACGACAGGTCCGTAGAATTCGAAAGTGTAAACGGATGCCTTGCGGCAAACACCTATGGATCGCCCTCGCGGTCAGCCTTGCACTCTTTGGAAGCTCAACCAGTCTGCGGGCAGATGAATTCCACATAGATGTCTCAGATCGCCAAAGCGGACTTTCTCTTCGAGATGCAATGTTGCTGGCCCGAAAACATCGGCGGGAAGCCCCCTCTGAAGCTATTGTCGTAAATCTGCCCGCCGGCGCAGTGCGGCTGACTGCACCCCTGGAGCTTTCCGCAGCCGACTCCGGGGTACCAGAAGCTCCGTTGATCATAAGAGGAGCGACGAATGCGAAAACGGAATTAAAGGGATCGATCACAGTTTCTGGTCTGACACCGAGTTCTCGTCGGGCGGAAAAATGGCTGGGGCGCGAGCCAGAGCTTGGTCTCTTCGAGCTAGATGTGAGTAGGTTCAACGGGAGGGCCGAACTCTCGAAACGGGGAATGGATCAAAGAGGTGCTTCTAGCAATTTTGATTTGTATCACCAAGGTCGCCGCCTAAGGATCGCTCGGTGGCCTCAGGTGGGATTTAGCCGCGAAGTGATCGCTCACGTCGATGCTGCCGATAAGCTCGTGCATTTGAAGCTTCCTGACCTTTTGTTCGATGTCGTGCGGGGCGAAAAGAACGTATGGATTGGTGGATTCTGGAACGCGGATTGGAAATATGAGACGGCTTCGTTGATCGCATCGGAGCCTGATCGCGACCACAAGATATCTGGCGCTTTGGGTCTCTCTACGCGCGGCTCATTTCGCCTTTCACTTTTTAACGCTCTTGGTTTTCTGAGCGAGAAAGATACCTACGTCTTGGATGCGGGGCAGAAGAGAGCGATCATCCTCGGGGAGCCGGGCGCCTCCTACGAAGTTGCAATCCTCAAGAATGTCATAGTGATGAAGAATGCCAAGAACATCAAAATCGAGAATGTGGCGATCGAGCAAGCGCTCGGAGACGTGATTACTATCTCCGACTCCGATGACATAACTCTAGAAAACTGCTTCATCGGGCATTCGGGTTCGACCGCAATTGCCATCTATGGTGGACATCGCAACGTAGTACGTCATTGCGTCATCAGAGATAGCTCGGAAACTGGCGTCTCAATAATCGGCGGAGACTATCAAACACTCGCGCCCTCGGGACACTCGATCGAGGAATCGATCGTCCAAGATTTCGGCCTGGAAAGTTTCAGCTATCGTCCCGGTGTTCAGATCCGAGGCGTTGGAAACTCAGTGATCAACTCGATCATTGAGGGGGGGCCTCACTCCGCAATCATACTGGAAGGCAACGATCATCGAATCATCGGCAACGAGATCTCGAATGTTGCCTTGTGGACGGACGATGTAGGGGGTCTTTACCTAGATCGTAGCTGGATCGCGAGAGGCAATGTAATCGCTAAGAACTACATCCATGACCTTGGAAACCCAACTTCTGCCCAGAGCTTAGTCATTGGAATATATTTGGACGATCAGTTTAGTGGGGTCGAAATCGAAGGTAATATATTTGAGCGTTGCAGGAACCGATCCTGATTGGGGGCGGGAAGGATAACTTTGTTCACGATAATCTGTTCATCATGGACGGCACGTATGCAGTGACCATGGATGGGAGAGGGCTGACGTGGCAAGGACCAAATTCCGAGGCCGGCCGCGCTCTTTTGTCGAACTATCAGCGCGTGCTCAGTAGCGCGCCTGAGGCATTGGTACGTTATCCGGCGCTGAGGTTAGACGAACGCCGGATGTGGGCCCCGACGGGCAATCGGGTCAGGGCCAACCGCATTGTTGGAGGACGCCTGTCGAAGGTCGCGAGTGAAGCGGCTCAGTACCTGGAGCAATCAACTGACAACGTTGTGGTAGCCCCGGGGGCGCCCGCCTCCGAACACGCGATGCGGGCGGCGATATCCAGGGAAAATTTGCTTTCAAACCTGCTTTTTCGTTCCAGGGCAAACTAGGCAGAGCGGTCGAGTAAGATGGGACAGCGTAGATCCGGATGCGATCGTGGTGTCATGATCCCTCAGTCAAAATCGTTCAGCCGATCGTACGACGGAACGAAATTTCTCCGTTACATGGTATTCACCGTAACGATAACCGGCGTTTCTTCCAGCCTCGCGCTCGCTTATGGGGTGGGCCTTCGGGGCTTCGAAGCTATTCCCTACGTCAACCTTGCGACGACAACCGCCGCACTAGGAGTGCAATGTTTCTTTCTGGGCAGGATAAGCGGCGTGGTGGGCGGTTCGCTCAGCAAGATCTACCTACTAAACTTCATTTTCGTTCCCGTAGCGGCGATGATTGGGCTGCTACTAACGAACAGCATCATTCACATTTTGGCTTGGCTGGCTTACTTCACCGTCAACTTGCTTTCTGTTCTGATACAGAACTCGTACACTAAGTCCGACTATTGTGGCTCGGACGAGCGTTTTGTGAGCGCGATCGCGGTCTGTGCCGCTCTGCTGTTGGTCGTGAAGCTGCTAACGAAGGTTCTTGATGTTTCGTCATCATTGGACAGCGTCTTGCTGTTGACCTTGGCGGTTTTCTTTCTTTCGGGGCCTTTGTCCGGTCGGTATCGAGTTTTGGGCGTGCTCCTGTTAGGTTCGTCCCTGATCGGGGTCACCGAGACAGGAGCATGGCAACTTGAAGGGAACCGAGCTGGTTATGTCGCCGTCTATGTAGGGCTGGTAGCCGCAGCGATTTTCCAGCGGCAACTCGTCCGGTTGTTGCCACTCGCGATCGTGCCCCTGCTCCTTTACTTCGTCGCTCTTTCGCTGGATCGCGCTGTCGTTGATGGCTTTTCACGAAACATCCGAGAGGCCGTGCTGCTTATCCAGGGGGATGATCTATCGAACCACGTCGCTACGCAGCAGCGCTTTTATGAAGCCGAGAAGGTTATGGCCGACCTCAATGAGGCGGGAGCTATAGGCCTTGTGACGGGCCTTGGATTGGGACGAACGATTGATATGTCAGCTTCCAGGGACAACTCAGTCCAGAGCGCTTCTATCACCGGTGCCGACAAGGTAAACAACGTCCACTTTCTTCATGTGGCGATCTTTCACAAGTTTGGTCTGATTGGGTTGGCTCTCCATGGCCTGATGTGGCTGATCCTTCTCCACTGCCTTCTTTCATTCTCCCCCAACAATCGTACGCCGCTTGCCTTATTCAGCGCTGTGTACCTGGTGGTTTGCATCTCCTATTCGGCGTCCGCGTCAATCACCTATTTCAGCAGCCCTTATCTAGGTATTTGCCTTGCTCTTTTGGATCGGGCTGTAGCTAGACCCTCCAAGCACGTGGCCTATCAACCGCGCCGAACAGCAATGTCATAGCTAACAGAGCATCCGAGTATTACTTCGATCAAGCCGTGGATCTGATTGGCGAAGATCCACTTTTCAGACTGAGCAGCGAGGATGCATGCGCATAGCAGTTGGATATGCAACGAAGGGAAGGCGCGACGTTATTGCGCTCTCAATCATTGCGCTAGCTCGGCAAACGAGGTCGCCCGACCACGTATTCTTCTCGATCACGAGCGAGGAGGATCTCGATCGCAATGATCTTGATCAGGTGCCATGCCCCGTCTCTGTAATCTCTGATCAAGCGTCGGGGCTGTGTTCGCAGCGAAACAGGATTTTAGAGAGATGCTCCGAATTCGACATCGTCATCTATTTCGATGACGACTTTATCATGCGAAGTGATTACATCGAGAGTTTGGAAACTATTTTTGCCTCTGACGAAAACATTCAGTTGTTGACTGGCCGTGTGGTCGCAGACGGTGCATCGGGACCTGGACTGTCAGCCTCGGAGGCCGAAGAGACGTTGCGTGTTTCGGAGAACCATTCTGCCATGATTGAGGACGTCTTCAGTGCCTACGGGTGCAATATGGCGGTCCGAATGCCGTTGGTCAAAAAGCAGGACCTTCGGTTCGATGAGGAACTGCCCCTTTACGGGTGGCTAGAGGATATGTGCTTTAGCCGTATGGTCGTTCTCCATGGAAGAGTTGTCCGTGCGACCAATTTGGTCGGAGTACATCTAGGGGTGAAGAAGGCGCGGGTTTCGGGTCGTAAATACGGTTACTCGCAGATTGCCAATCCATTGCATCTCAAATCGCGTGGGCTCGTCTCTCAACCACTTGTAATCAGGTATATCGCGAGGAATTTGGCGATGAACATCGCGCGGTACGCATGGCCCGAACCCTGGATAGATCGTCGCGGAAGGTTCAGAGGTAACCTTCTGGCGCTCAGGGACCTAATCTCTGGTAAGGTCCACCCTCGCAGGATACTTGAAGAAATATGAGAAGGTACGTGGCGGCGATTTCATCGAGATCAGAGGCTTCCTCCTCGGTTGAGGTGTTTGATTCAGGATTTCGAAAATGCCGGTTTGCTCGATTGTGGTGCCTGCCTTTAATAGCGCTTCAACCCTTGGCTTAGTCTTCGACTCCAAAACGCTCGGTGGCCAGTTGGACCTGCATCGATACCTATCGAGCGTCGGATGGAAGCACGACTATGGTACTCTTAAGCCAATAATCCGAAAGGAATTCATCACTGCTACAGGTTTGAGTTACAATTTGGAGGCCCGGTTCCCTCAAGATTTCTACTTCTTGCTAGACTTTTTCTTATCGGGGGCGTTGCGTATGTTTCAAATGAGGCGTTCTACAGGTACACGCTGCCGTTTAGTCCATTATTAAGAAAGTGGACCACGACAGGCGCAGGAGCTTGGAGGCATAATTTCGAGGTAGCTCTTAAAGTGAACGAGTCTTACCTTGAAAAAGAGCCAGTACTAGAGGGTCCCGAAGTCGAGGGTCTGCTGCGACGAAGGAGCGCTATTTTGAAGCGCAGCTTAAAATGGTCTGCTTTCAAAAGGCTCCTTCTAGAGGAGGGCACCAAAGAAGCGCTAATCTATCTGATCCAACGTCCTAAGTTCTGGCAGACTGCGCTTCGAAGGCTCATGCTCGGACGATTCTAGACGCGAGCGAACATGAGCCCGCCAGCCATCGGCGGAATCGTTTATCGCCGCTCAACCTAAACGCTAACATGGTCGCCCGGTGATCGGCGCGGGTTCGATTGGGCGATTAGTCGTCCGCTCGTGGAGGCACTTAGCAGAGACTTGGAATAGGAAAAATGTGTTCTCATCACGTTGCAGGCAGTCACGCGTCTGATTTCGTGAGAGCAGCAAAGAACGAATGCGTCGACCCGCTCCATGGGATTTGTTGGTCGTGAGATTCGAAAACAATAAGCGGAAGCGTTCGATCCAATCTGTGTTTGGCGCAGCATAATCCTGCTGGAGATAAACTTACTTGCGGACTTCCCAGTGGCTCGAGGCAATCCGGAGTGAAATGTCGCCTTTTTCGCGAAGACGAAGCGAGATGATTTTGGATCTATGTCTTGAGGGAGCTCGGCGCACAGACGCCATGCGGGCGTTGATAAAGCCGAAAGTGCGAACGGCCGAAGCGAAAGCCTCTATTCTCCGTAATGCAACTATGGACATTTTTTGTTTTCCTTTGAAATGATCGTTAAAATCGTGGCTTCTGGTCAAATCGGGTCAGTCATTTCTGTTCATTTCGCGCGATCGCAAATAGCTGGGAAATCAACGCTCGCACCTCAGCGGGGCGGGCTATGACCTTAGTGGCTAAACCGCTTATTAGGACGAACATTGCTGATTCGAGCAAGAACATGGCGATAGCGCCGCCGACTGCGCCGAAGCGTCTAGCCAATGGATAAGTGAGGAATACCGATACAATCGACAGAAAGAGGTAGCGGTAGGCGTAGTAACGTTGATGATTGATCGCTTGTAGAAGGTTGGACACTGGATACCAAAGGCCATGCAGGAACATCACGAGTGTCATAACGATCAGCACGGAGTTTGAAGGCCGAATTGCTCCCCCGCTCCAGAACTCCACAAACCGCTCACCGAAAAAACAAAGGAAGAAGAAGGCTGGAATCAACACAGCTACGGAGGAAGCGAGCGTGAGTCCATAAAGTTGGATGAGTCGCCCTCGCTCATCTAGCGCGAAAGCTGCTGAAAATTCTGGGGCGCTGGCGTTACACACGAGACTGCCAATTTGTACCCCGGCCCGCGTTAAGGTTCTGACGGCTGTAAATGCCGCTACATGGACCGGTCCTGCTCCGATGCCGATCGCCAACGCAGTGCCTTGCAGAACTCCGGCTAGTGACATGGGGATGATCATACTGGCGACAGACGGAGCAAAGAGCCGTTTGATCTCTTCTAGATTGACTTTCTCAAATCCCAGTTCAAGCCACGGCGCTCGCCGTTTTGCCTGTAGAACTAATGCCAAAACACCAAAAAAGCGCAGGAGCAGGTAGAGCCCTGAGGCAAGCACCATAGATCCGCCCAAGACAACGGAGGTTGCTATCACGCCTCCTTCGACGAGAACGACGATCGCCATTGTGAAGGTGCCAATAGCAAAATCGCCGTTAGCGCGGAGAACTCCGATGATCATCCAACCTTGGAGACCGATCCACGAATATCCAATCAAAAGCCAAAGGGTGTATCGAAGCTCGTCCGCCGAAACTGCACCGGAGGATGGGAAAGCCCCAGCGGGTAGGAGTGCGCCGATTACCCCAACGCATACACAAAATATCGAGGACAAGCAGAGCATAGTCAGCCAAGCACTTTGGAACACCACTGCTGCCTCGGCGAACTCGCCGCGCGCTACCCGCATAGTCATCTGCGTGGCCGATGTGCTCCCAAATCCGAGATCGCTCAGCGAGAGGAAACTCGGGAGGGTGAATAGCATCACCCATGTACCATAGAGGTTTGCACCCCAGTGTGATGCGAGCACCGGTAATAGGAGCAATTGAAGAACAATGTTGGCGAGCTGAAATAACCCAGCGGCTCCGAAGCCGCGAACAATCCGTGCCCGGAGCGAATGCGCCATGCCAGACTTCTTGGATTGTTCGGAATCTCTGTGGGTTGTATTTGTCGGATAGTTAGTCACTGTCGAAGCCTCTGCGGGCGCGTTCTCTCTCGTCGATATGACGTATCCTCATTTCATCTGAAACAGAGCTTCGTCGCGCGCCATCAAAGTTGTTGTGCAAATCGCTTAACCAAGCCAGTGCCTGCGGGGCAAATGGCTGATCTGCCGAAATGATGAGACCATGCTTGTGGATTTGAGAGGCTATACAGCCTCTTTCGTATGCGAGCACGAGGTTTCCCGCCGCCATCGCCTCATAGAGTACTGTCGGTTGGGCCTCGTTGGCATAGATGGTCGGAAACACGAACACGTCGATCGACTGGTAGAAGCGGGTTTTGTCGTCATCATAGAGTGGACCGGCGTAGTGCAGTCGTTCGCCGAACTCCTTCTGCGCAGCCACGAGGGCGGTTCTGTCGTCCGGCTCGCGCACTGGCCCAGCTAGCGTTCCGTGGATGTTTAAGCCTTGGTCGCGTGCCGCGCGCAACAGATCGAGGAAGAGATAGAGGCCTTTTTCGCGATTAAGGTTGCTCAGAAGTCCTATTCTGAGCAGCCCGCCAGGTGAGGGGATGGTTCGGTTGGCCAAGGGAGAAACGAAGGCGGCGTTCGAAATCACCAGCGAGCGTTTTGGTTGCCCATAGGTCTCCCCGAAGCGCGTTCGCATATAGTCGCAAAGGAAGATGTGCACGACCTCGGAGCCGCCCGCTCGGAGCGTGGACTCCATCATCCTGCGCCTCTCGTTGATGTATCCGAAATTATGATGATGAAGATACGTCGGATAGCGGAACAGCCGCGCAACGGCCAAGAGATAGGCCGTATAGACGAGACCAAAATCGCTTTGGCACGGCATGTAACAGGCGCGGTTCCCCCGCCATGCATGGAACGCAAGATGCAGCGATGCGCCCAGCACGATTGCAGTCCTCGATAGATGATAGGCAACACCCCGCTTCGACACCCTTGGTGAAATATTCAGAACCCTGACGTCGTGATCTTCAGCGAGAAGCTTGACGTACTCCGACGTGATGTAGGCGAGGCCGTCTGTTGGCGGTGGAATTTGTCCGATCGCCACAATGAAACGTCGATTGGGATTCATAGGAGGGTGGTCGGCCTGAATGCGAACTAATATGCCGAGGTATTGAGCATGCCAAAGGCGGTTCGCGTGATGATCTTGATATCCAGCCCCACGCTCCAATTATTGATGTACCACAGATCATGCTCCACGCGCTTTTGCATCAGCTCGAGCGTGCGGGTTTCTCCACGATAACCGTTCACCTGGGCCCAGCCGGTGATGCCGGGCTTGACGTGGTGGCGGAAGGCGTAGTTGCCGATGATCTGCTCATATTCGGTGTTGTGGGCGGCCGCGTGCGGGCGGGGGCCGACCAGCGACATGTCGCCCTTGAGCACGTTGAGGAGCTGCGGCAGCTCGTCGATCGAGGTCTTGCGCAGCCATTTGCCGATCGGCGTGACGCGCGGGTCGTTCTTCTGCGCCTGCACGATCGTCGGGCCGTCCTCGAGCACGCGCATGGTGCGGAACTTGAAGATCCTGAACGCGCGCCCATTGAAGCCGTTGCGGGTCTGGCGGAAGAACACCGGGCCCTTCGAGCTCAGCTTGATCAGGATCGCGGTCACCAGCATCACGGGCGCGAACACCAGCAGCGCAAGGCTCGCGCCGACGAGGTCCAGCGCGCGCTTGAGCGCGCGTTCGCGCAAGGTGAGCGGGGCGCGGCGCAGCTCGGCGGTGAAGGTGTTGCCGGTGCCCTCAAGCGGATAGCGCAGGAAGCGCGCCGTGTTGGCGTCCGGCACCAGATGCACCGGAACGGGGAGGATCTTCAGCACGTCCAGAATGCTGTCGATCGCATGCTGCCGGCTCCAGTTGATCAAGAGGAAGACGTGCTCGATCCGGCTCTCGCGCGCATAGGCGATCAGCTCCTCGAAGCGCGGCGCGAGCGAGGACAGCAGCAGCGGCGAATCGAGGTCCTTGGGCCGGACCTCCAGCACCCGCATCAGGCGGTAGCCGTGCTGGCCGAGGTCGTCGACCGCGTTGGACGAGGTAGCAAGGCCGAACTCGGCGATCAGAAGCGCGCGGCCGTTGGCGAAGGCGCCGGTGCGCAAGGCATGCGCGGTCCAGCGCGCGGCGGCTGCCTTCCAGGCGAGCAGGACGGCGAGGCCGCTCAGATAGAACGAGATCGTGGTGCCGCGGGAGAATTCGTCGCTGACCTTCATCGTGAAGGCGATCGCCAGCAGCGCGCCGAACAGGCCGGTCCACGTCGTCAGCGTCATCCGGAACGTGCGGGCCAAGTCGGTGATAGTCTTCAGCCGGTAGCCCTGCTGGACGATCGTCAGAAGGACGAAATTGATTGCAACCAATAGACTGGCCGCCGCATAAACGTCGGCCTTGCCGAGCGTGCCGGCAGTTGCGACGTGATAGCCGACGGCACAGCCAATGCCGCTGAACAGGATTAACACTGCATCCATGAGCGTCATAAGTCGTTCAACGACCATAGGCCGCAACCACCTCGGCGCTAAGCTTTTAGCTGTCGCCGGAGGCTGCTCGATGATGCGAATCTTCGCCGGAGAATCACAAACAGCCGAGGGCCGAGTGGAAACAAGAGTCATCCTGTCAAATATCCATTTACTCAAAATAAACTGTCCGACATTTCGCGGTGTCGGCCAAAATCATTCTCGAAACAACGGGAAGCGGAAAGTAACCTTAAACTTCCTGATTGATTGTAGCTCATTTGCCTAGACTGAGATATTAACTTTCGTAGCCCCTTGGGAGATATGATTGTCGCGAACCCGGTCCCGGCGGCGGTCCAGCCAAAGATGGAGCCGTTATCTGGCGATGGGTCTCTCCGGCGCCGCCCTGGTGGGGAGTGTGTTCCTTTTTCTCCGAACCGATGTCTCGTCGCTGCGAGCCCCGACAGCCCCCAAGTCGGCAGGCGTCAAGCTCCTCCTGGACGGGCCATATGGCGCGCGGTTTGCCGGCGAACTCGCTGCATCCAGACAGGGATACTTCTCCACTCGCATTGAGGTGTTGGCCCAGACTGAAGATCCTGACTTCGTCCAAACCATTGCAGGCCAACATGCCATCGGCGTGACGAGCGGCCAGAAGTTCTTGCTGGCGAGCTGGCGTGGCGTGCCCGTGACCGCCTTTGCTGCGAGCTTTCTCGACACCTCTGTCGCCGTTTTCACGCTCGAAGCCTCGGGATTGCGGCGGCCGGCTGATCTGGTCAGCAAGCGGGTTGGGTACCGCAGGGCGAGTGAGGGAGACGTCGTTTTCGATGCCATGATGGCGCAGCTCGGGCTTCCGCGCAGCCAGATCACCAAGGTCCCAGGCCGCGACAGCTTCGAGGCTCTGCGGGCCGGAGAGGTGGATGCGGTCATCACCGCAATCGACGAGCAACCCGATCCCTCCAGTTCGGCTTTCGTGAAGCTGAATGTCATCAAGCCGCAAGACTACGGCATCCACGTCCCAGGCCTGGTCTACTTCGCGAGCAATGGTCTCGTCCATGAACAGCCATCCTTGATCGCCGACGTCCTTCAGGGCCTCATTCGAGGATGGCAATTTGCCTATGCGGACTATGCACGGAGCGTGCCCGTTCTCGCCGGCGCCGGCCCGACGAGGCTGAGCCCTGAGCGGCTGAAATTCGAACTGCAGCAGCAGCGGCCGTTGGTGCTGCCGATGGGCGGTCGTATTGGCGACTACGACGAAAGCCGCTGGCGGACGCTCCGGGATATTCTCATTTTCGCCAAGCTCGGCGAGGAAGACGTGCCGCTGGCGCAGACGGTCAACTACCAGTTCGTTCGGGATGTGTACCGCCGTTCACCCGACCTCGCTGCCCCGGGTGCCTGGAGCGCGGAAAAGTAGGACTAAGAAGCCACACCTGTGCGCCATATGACCCAAAAGGCCTTTGGCCGCCGTGGCGTCGGTTGCTTTTCCACCGATGGCCTTGGTAAAGTTCGGTTCGCTATTTGGGCTAGCCGCGGAGTGGTTTACGACCCATGAAGTCGGTCGGCGGGGGTCTGACGGGTGCGGGGCGGGGGATCAAATCCGTAGGGGCGAGGAGCTTTTTGGATGTTTAAGACGTTGATGCGAGCAGGTCTTTTGGCCGCGATTGTTTCCCTCGGCGCAGCGGGCGGGGCAAGCGCCGCGATGCAGATGCCCGCACCGGCAGCCCTGCTCACGGGCGAGAGCCAGGTGACGCCTGTTACGTTCTGGGCGCAGCCGTACCCATACCGCTATGTGCCGGTGCGCCGTTGCCCCTTGGTGCGGGTCGAGACGCCCTATGGCTGGTACATGGACCGCGTTTGCGCGCCTGTCGGTCCTGTCATACGTCGGGCATATTGAGCTTGGGCTGAAGGAGCGGCGGCCGCCGTTTCTTTCAAAGATTTAAAGGCAGCCGCACAGCTCATGCGGCTGCCTTGCTCATTTTTGTTTCGCAGAGTGCTGCTCTTTTGTGCGCGCGGCGCAGGTTCACTATGAATATCTTTGTTGGGCCGGGATAGGCTGTCGCATGGTGAAGATTGTGTTACCAGATTGGCGGGGCTGCATCGGCAGCGTGATTGCTTAAAGCGGCGGTGGCTGGATCTCCTGGGAGTGGTGATCCGATCGGCCGCTGGTAGAGGATAGGATGACAGGGGTTTCCAGCTACGATCTCACGGGCAAACGTGTCTTTGTCGCGGGGCACCGTGGCATGGTCGGATCAGCTGTCGTCCGGAGACTTGCGTCAGAGAATTGCACCGTACTGGTTGCCGATCGGCGTGAACTGGACCTCACAAAGGAAGAGCCCACGCTGAGATGGCTCGAGGCCAATCGTCCCGAGGTCGTGGTTCACGCCGCTGCAAAGGTCGGCGGTATCGCAGCCAACAACAGTTTCCCGGTCGACTTTCTCTGCGACAATCTTGCGGTGGAATTGAATGTGATCCGCGCAAGTCACACGGTTGGCGTGCAGCGCCTGTTGTTCCTCGGCTCATCCTGTATCTATCCCAAGCACGCCAGGCAGCCGATCGCCGAAAGCGAATTGCTGACGGGGCCGCTTGAGCCGACCAACGAGTGGTATGCGATCGCCAAGATCGCTGGTCTCAAGATGTGCCAGGCGTATCGTCGGCAATATGGCGATGACTTCATCTCGGTGATGCCGACCAATCTCTACGGCCGTGGCGACAATTATCATCCGGACCATAGTCACGTCCCTGCAGCGCTGATCCGGCGCTTCCACGAAGCCAAGATCGCCAATGCGCCAAGCGTCTCCGTATGGGGCACCGGCACGCCGCTCCGCGAGTTTCTCAACGTCGATGATTTCGCCGATGCCTGCGTTTTCCTCCTGAAGAATTATTCGAGCGACCTGCCGATAAACGTCGGTAGTGGTGATGAGTTTTCGATCGCAAACTTCGCGGCGGCCGTAGCGGAAGTCGTGGGCTATGGAGGCAAGCTCGCGTTCGATACCTCCAAGCCTGACGGAACGCCACGCAAGCTGCTGGATAGCTCGAGAATTCGAGGGCTTGGTTGGCGACCGAAAGTTGCTCTGCGGGCCGGCCTCGCGACGGCCTACGCAGATTATCTAGAGGGCCACGGACGCCATCTGGAAGTCGGCGCAACGCGCTGAGTAGACGACTTAGATTGCAAGCGATTTTTTTATTCTGAAGTTTGAATTGGGGTGTACTTTATGCGTGTTCTCTTGGTCGGCATCAATTATGCCCCCGATCTGATCGGCGTGGCGAAATACAACGCCGAGCTCTGCGAAAGTTTGGCAGCCGACGGTCATGAAGTTCGAGTCATTACGGCGCCTCCCTATTATCCGGCCTGGAGGGTCCCCTCGGCGTTCAAATCGGCGTACTTCAGATCGAGAGATATTAACGGCGTTCGAGTAACACGTGCGCCGATTTATGTGCCCGGACATCCCTCGGGCGTTAAACGGCTGGTCCATCACGCTTCGTTCGCGCTCACGAGCGCGGCACCGGTCCTCTTTGAGGCGCTATCCTGGCGACCGGACGTTATGATCGCTGTCGCGCCATCGCTGATGTCGGCGGGCTTCGTCTCGTTCGTCGCTCGTCGCGTCGGCGCTAAATCATGGCTTCATGTGCAGGATTTCGAGGTCGACGCGGCCTTCGATCTTGGTCTCCTGCGCAACCATTCACTGCGCAACTGGATGTTGAGAACGGAAGCTGCAATCCTCAAATCCTTCGATCGCGTCTCAACTATTTCCGAGGCGATGCTGCTCCGCCTGGTAATCAAGGGGCTAGCGCCCAACAAAGCGCTTGAGGTCAGAAACTGGATTGATACCAGCGCGATCTGCCCCGGATCACGAATGACGAAACATCGCCAGCAGCTGAAGCTTGGCGAGGGCGATATCGTTGCGCTCTACTCCGGAACGATGTCGAACAAGCAGGGCCTTGACCTGGTGATCGAGGCCGCGATCGGGTTGGAGCAAAGCCATCCGCATATTCATTTCATCCTTGCAGGTGAGGGGCCTCACAAGATGAGGCTTGAGCAGATGGCCGCGGGACATTCCAACATCCATTTCTTTGGGCTTCAGCCCAACGAGAGCTTCAATGAGCTGATGGCGACGGCCGATTTTCATCTCATTCCGCAGAAGGCCGAGGCGGCCGATCTGGTGTTGCCCTCGAAACTTGGCGCGATCTTCGCGTCCGCTCGGCCGGTCATTGCGATGGCCGAAGAGGGCACGGGGCTGGCGGCGGAAGTGACCGGCGCAGGCATCGTAATCCCGCCCGGAGGTTCGTCCGCACTGGAAGTTGCGATCTGCCAGCTCAGTGAGTCGCCCGCACTCCGCCGGCGTTACGGCGATGAAGGACGAAAGCGCGCGCTGGATCGATGGGATCGGCGGACCATCGTTCGCCGGTGGGCGGAAGTCATGGCGGGCGAGTCCAACTCAGCTGGGAAAGAGAGCAGCGGCCGAGAGGGCGCCAACGACAACGTTGCACTGCCGGAGGAGAATGCGGTTCGTGTTCCCTGAGGTGCCTGGCCTCAACCAGCTGCGCTGCGATAGATTTGTCGACCGAGACTAGCCGGAAGTAAGTGCCGCGATGAGCGCTCACGCCCGAGTCTCGCTCGCTGGGATGCATGACCGACACGATCTTCCTCAGAGAGCGGCTATTAGTTCTGCGGCGAGACGATCCATAAGCACTAGTGTGAAATCGACTGTGAGATGGTTTGCGTCTCTATAGACAACGACGCCATCACGAATAGCTGGACACATCAAGTCTGTGCAAATCGACGATGTTAGGTCGATCATGCGCGCGTTGTTGATGGACGAGACGGCACGTTGCTCTGCTTCGAACACTTCGTTGCTTGTAGTGAGCGAAAGACTACGGCTGCACGTGCTGAATGGTAGGCCGCGCCATTCCGCCCGAGCGAGACAATTTCCGACCGGGTGGTAAGGAGTGGGATTGTCGCGGATCACAATGAGCTTGGCCTTGACCAGTTCGAGCTTCTTGAGGACTCCAAATAATCCACGCTCCCAGGTGTCAATGCTCACTGCGTTAGGTCCCAGATTGGTGAATGGTCCCTTGACGTTTCCGCTCGAAAACTGCGCCAACAGTATCGCGTCCGGGCTATCTTGAGTTTTTATCATCGCGATTGTCTGCTCGCGCCAGCTTGCGCATTGGGGCGAAAGCCGACGGAGCCGCAAACTGTAGACTTTGGAAACCGGGATATCGGCGACAGGACAGGAAGCTCTTAAGTAAGTGATAAGCCGCCATCCTCTCTGTTCCGCAATAGTCGCAAGCGCGGTCGTCCATTGATCGGCATGAGAATCTCCCAACAGCACAATTGTCTTCGTGTAGCTCGATGGCCCGAACACGCAACGAATTGGCCTCGGTGTCGTGAACCCGGCTAGACAACCGCTCTCACTCGAAAGTGAATACTTGGAGGTTGAGGCAACTATCTTCGCTTGCGCACCATCCGTAACGTAATGTGCAATCGTGAACGAGAGGATGCCGGCAACTGTGGCGGTTAGCGTAAGAGCGCCGCCCATAACAATTGAGCGGACAGATCGTTGTGCCAGCCAGTGACTAGCTCTGATCGGGTATTCGAGCCAGGCGAGGCTGAGCGAGGAGAGAACGACCGTCATGACAAAGAAGAGGCAGTTAGCGAGTGCCGTGCTGCCGACAAGCACCGTACCGAGAACTGCAATCGGCCAATGCCAGAGGTAAATGGCGTAGGACCGGGCACCGAAAAACTGAAACGGCTGCGTCCTGAGCAAAGCGGACGGTCCAGCAGGATTGTCCCCCGTGAGCAGCAGCAGTGCCGTAGCTGCCACTGGAACAACGGCAACTACTCCCGGGAACGGCATGAAGCCGTCGATAGCAAAGAACGACAGGATGAGAATCGCAAATGACAACCATCCAATGATTGAACTTGAGCCCGGCTGCTTTGCCCAACGCTCGAAGGGTCTTGTTGCAATCAGAGCTCCTGCTCCAAACTCCCACGCTCGAGGGGGCGCGAGATAGAACGCCCAAGCTTGCTTGCCGTAGGTCAGGTAGATGCAGCCAGCGAACGATCCGAACACTACGATCAGCAAAGCTAGCAGGATGATCTTTTGGCTGAAACGACCGACAATGAGGAGAAACGCGGGCCAGACCAAGTAAAATTGTTCCTCGACCGAAAGTGACCACGTATGAAGGAAGGGATTGAGCGAACTTTCGGGGGCGAAATAGTTCATGGACTGGTGGAGGAGCCAGACATTGGCGGCATACAGCGCTGAAGCGGCGGCCGACTTGGCCATTTCCTTCTGTTCAAAGGGCGCCAGCACGAAGTATCCGATGATCAAGGTCGCTAGCGTGACCGCGAAGGCGGCAGGCAAGAGTCTCTTAGCCCTGCGACCATAGAAGCCAAGAAAATCGAGTTTCCCGGTCGCGGCTAT
Source organism: Bradyrhizobium sp. 137 (assembly GCF_023074095.1). Classification (NCBI taxonomy): domain Bacteria; kingdom Pseudomonadati; phylum Pseudomonadota; class Alphaproteobacteria; order Hyphomicrobiales; family Nitrobacteraceae; genus Bradyrhizobium; species Bradyrhizobium sp. 137. The sequence continues at coordinate 142,784 of NZ_JADPKU010000063.1, read as the reverse complement.
CTCCCGAAGCAGAAGTTGCGTGATCAGGAAACCGGATATGACGAAGAAGACGTCTACGCCAACAAATCCGCCGGTTAACCCTGGAACTCCGTAGTGAAAGGCGACGACCGATAGAACTGCGATCGCCCTAAGCCCCTCGACATCAGCTCTGAAATGGGCCGCCGCTCGCGATACGGGTTGCATATCTATCGCCGCATACGTTGAATCAAATCGCGGGAACATTAGCACCGCGTATTTCGTTCGGGGAGTTTGGCCGTTTTCGGTTGTTCGTAGGGCGGCGGCGAGGCAAGGGCGCCTGTCGTCGGATACGCGGGGGGAGAACGGGCGCGGCCCGCCAGGAGTCGAGAGGGAATCAGCGGATCAGATCCGCTTCAGACCAAAGCCGGCAGGTTGGCGTCATTCGCTGACCTCAGCCTTAGACGCGTTCGAACAAGATGTCGAAATAGGCGCCACCAGATGCACGTTTCGCAAACCGGTCCTCGCGTCTCACCTGAAAGTCAAAAGCTTTCAGATACGAGCATATTTGATCAACGGTCGCACAATTCCGATATGACTCGAAGTCCGCCGCTTCTGCTTTGATGAACCTGAATTGCCGCAAGATTTCTTGCGCACCCCGCAGAACCAGCAACTCCGAACCCTGGGTGTCCAACACAAGGGCATCGTATTGCCCGGGATCGACCTGCCACATTTCAAGAGCCGTTTTCAACGTCAAAGAACGAACCGTTATGTCGCGGACGTAGCGCACATCCGGCCAAATGTCCTTGTGGTCATGCAAATCCAGAATGGACGATGACAGGCCATCATTGTTCGAGACATGGAAAGTATAGGGCTTGCCATCAGTATCGGCGATCAGAGCGTTGATTGCCCGCTGGTCAGGCAGCGAACGGATGTTTTGTCGAAGCATTTCAAATTGCTCCGGGACAGGTTCTATCCACGCCACCTTGAGTTTGTGTCGGGCATAGAGGTCTCGTTCTTGGCCAGCATTTGCTCCGACATGAATCACGCCGGAACATAGTTCAAGATGGGAGTCCGGATCGCCGTAAAGGCGGCGGGAAATGTAGCGGCGCAATCGGCCGGCAAAGCGTAGCGGCGCTGTGAGCATAATGAGTTCGCCTGTGCTTGTCGCCTGAACAGCCCACCCGGCAATTTGACCTCCACTTAAAGGGAGGTCAACCCGCTCCATGCTAAGCACGCCAGTGTTCCGTTCGAAACAATGGCGGCAAAGCGGCGACGCATTCTTCGAAATACGCGATGTTGCCCAGGTCCTTCAAAGTCGGTGAAAGATCAATTGAAGAAGAGACCCGAACGTATTGCCGCGATAGAGCCCGCGTTATTGCAGCGCTCGAAGTTGGGAGTGCGATCCGCGAGCCGAGGTCGCGTACCACAAATGTGGCAGTGCGGAACTCGGTCGCATAGGTCACATTTTGCTGCAAACTCCAATGAGTGACGGGCTTGACGTTATGCGCCGGCATGGCGCAGGCTTGCTTGTCCGGAGGGTTGGGTGTCCGGAGGTGTCGATATGGAGAAGTCTGTCGCTGAGCATTACGGTGCGCAGTTCTTCAAGGAGCAGTCCGGCGGGTCTTTCGAATCTGCGTCGGTGATCGTCCCACTGGTGCTTCGACTTTTCAAAGTAAATTCGGTCGTTGACGTCGGCTGCGGAGTCGGCACCTGGCTGCACGAATTCGCTACGAACGGTGTAAGCGATTATCTCGGAATTGACGGCGACTATGTGCCTCGTGATCAGCTCAGAATTCCGTCGGAAAGGTTCAGATCCATGGACCTTCGATCCATCACCGATATCGGCCGCAAATTCGATTTGGCGTGTTCGTTAGAGGTGGCCGAGCATTTGCCCGAGAGTAGCGCGAATGAGTTCGTTTCCGCGCTCGTGGCCGCTGCGCCAATCGTAGTGTTCTCTGCTGCAGTCAAAGGGCAAGGCGGTAAAAACCACCTGAACGAGCAGTGGCCATCCTACTGGGCAGAACGTTTTAGCGGCCATGGTTACAGCGCCTTCGATTGCGTCCGACCGCAGATATATGACGACAGCCGAATTCGTATCGACAGAATCTTCTCGTTTTTTGTCGCGGCGATTATTGTCCCGAGGGTTATTCGTCGCTAACCAGCCCCTTCGATCTGGATCGTGTGTTGCCCGACTACTTTCAGTATAAGCTCCAGGAAGTCACCGAAGGCAAGAGTGCGGCGATAGCGGCAAGACATCTCCTCGGAAACCTTGGGGTCTTGGCAAGAGCAGCGAGACGTCGGTCCGGTCTCTAACGCCTCATTTCCGGCCGAAGATGCGGTTCGCTTGGCCTAAGAGAGATGACACCGCGATGACGTCGCTTGGGAAGAGCAGCCAACAGCAAGCGCCGCGAGAGCGCTTACTTGCTTCTCATCAATCGCGATGACGACCTACCAACAGGCTATTCGTGTCGCGCGAAGTAGCGGAAGCCGTGCTGCTTGATCAGCTCGTCGCGCTTTGCGGATTCGAGATCCTCCTTCATCATCTCCCGAACTAAGCTCTCGAACGACGTTTTCGGCTCCCATCCGAGCTTCTGTCTCGCCTTGGCAGGATCACCGAGAAGCGTCTCGACTTCGGTCGGTCGGAAGTACCTGGGATCGACCGATACAACGCACTTTCCAGTTTGGGCATCGTATCCCTTTTCATCGACCCCCGCGCCTTCCCAGCGAATTCGCATTCCAATCTCGCTGGCCGCGACGTTGACGAAGTCCCTCACCGAGTGCTGTTTGCCGGTAGCGATGACGAAATCCTCTGCCTTCTCCTGCTGCAACATCAACCACTGCATCTCAACATAATCGCGCGCATGTCCCCAGTCGCGCAGCGCGTCGAGATTACCTAGATACAAACGTTCCTGCAGGCCCAAACGGATCCGCGCCAAAGCTCGCGTGATCTTTCGGGTTACGAAGGTTTCGCCGCGGACGGGAGATTCATGGTTAAACAGGATGCCGTTGCAAGCATACATCCCGTAAGCTTCGCGGTAATTGACCGTGATCCAATACGCGTAGAGCTTGGCGACAGCGTACGGCGAACGCGGGTAAAAAGGAGTGGTCTCCTTTTGAGGGATTTCCTGAACGAGCCCGTAGAGTTCAGAGGTCGATGCCTGGTAGAACCGGGTCGTCTTTTCTAATCCGACGATCCGCATCGCCTCGAGAATGCGAAGGGTACCGAGGCCATCGGAGTTCGCCGTATACTCGGGTTCCTCGAACGAAACGGCAACGTGGCTCTGCGCCGCGAGATTGTAGATCTCGTGTGGCTGCACTTGGCCAACGATCCGGATCAGGCTCGATGAATCCGTTAGATCGCCATAGTGGAGCCGGAAGGGGGGATCGGGCTCGTGCGGATCGAGATACAGATGATCAATGCGATCGGTGTTGAAGAGGGAGGTCCGGCGCTTGATGCCGTGGACCTCGTATCCCTTCTGTAGAAGAAGTTCGGCCAAATAAGCGCCGTCCTGGCCGGTGACGCCGGTAATAAGTGCTCGTTTCTTGGTCATATTAGTCCCAGAAATGGAAATCTGTGCTTACACGGAATTGACTTGGCTAGGGAGGGTGAAACAGAACGAAAATCAAGCTTAGATTAACGGCAGCTTGGCTGCAGCGGTGTGCCAAAAGTCCCCTGCAGTGAAAAGCTGGATCGGATTGATGACAGCTTTCAGTCTTGGCCCGGTAGTCGGCCAATAGCCTAGCTAGAAGGCGGCGACGTCCCGTGTCCACCGTTGTGGATCTGTGCCAGATTCCGCGCGCACGATGACGTACCGATCCAGCGCCTCGACTAGTGGCGTCACGACCGGGCTCAGATTATCGAGTACAAGGACCACTCTTCTCTTACGCACGAGCAGCACGAGATGATGCTCTCCGTTAGTTCGGATGATGACCTCAGCGAGAAGGAGAGCCGAGCGCGGCCAGCCGGATCGCAGCAGTCGATCGCGCTTGGTGACGGCATAGTCGCCGCAATTGCCTTCGTAAGGGAAAATCTGCCTTTCCACGTCATCTCGAGTTGCGGGCGGATCCTTTGGCGCTATGCCGAAATTCACCACTGAATTGATCCGGGCGAGCTCTCGCCGGCGTTGAACGGAGGAGCGTAAATTTCGAATCCTGCATCATCGTGGGCGCTGGCAGTCCTCGGGATATGAATGCAGAATTGAAAGAATGAAAGCGGCGGTGTGCTGGAGAGGCATCGGGATGGTTACCAGCAACGGTCGATCACTGACCATCACGCCAACGCTAATTTGGAGGTGATCATCCAAGCCGTCAGTAAGAGCCCAGGTCAGGTTGCGCACGAATTTTCGGCAAGTGTTAACGGCCTACGATATCGGAAAACAGATCGCTCCAGACACTCTGGGACCTAGCGACGGTAAGCGAAGGAGATGTCGATGCTCTATTCTGAGGCGTGGAAACTGGGCCGGCGGTTGCATGCCTGATTGGCAACGTTAGGCTCGATAGCCATCCGAGGCGACGAGGCAGACAGCAGTGCCATAGCCGATCGTTCTTCGGCCAAGCGCCTCTCAATGTACTGCCGTTCAACTTCGGTCAGCGTCGTTTCGAGCAGGCGCACATATCGATCTATGTTCTTCTGATATGTGTGCAAACGGTCCATCATCGTCCATCCCGGGGGAACGAGTACGATATTGAAAATATCTCTTAAAGAGGCGTTTTTAAATATTTTAATCAATGCGTCTGATTTAAAATGGCAGATAAATCCGTACCGGTCAAGAAGGAGTATCTTCGATCAAATCACAGTCATAATTCTGTTCGCGATTTCGACCGTCGCGCCGCTCTATCCGTCTCCAGCATCGGCTCAGCAAAACACACCCGAAATGGCGCCGGCCATGAGGATTTGAACTTGATCATGGAGATCTGTGACACTCCCACAGGTTCGGTCTCAATGCTACGCAACCGTATCTCCTTACGCTGACGCTTGGCGCATCGTGCAGCATCATCTGCCGCACTGCCTTAAGCCCGCGCGCCCGCGAGGTGAGATATCAGCGCTGCCGTCGCGGCTGGCCGACTCAGTAGCGCTCCAATTGCAGAGGAATGCCAGTTCTTTCTTTCTGAGCAATGTTGTTGCTCGTGTTTGGCCCCCAATTTTCTCCCCTGTGAGATTGGGGAGGCGGCCACCACTCTCCCCAAAAAGTCACAAATCAAAGCCAAAGAAGGGCGGTGATCTTGCAGGGGTCATGGCGCATTCTGCCGCTCCCTCGGGGAGTTCAGCTTTTCCACATAACGCTGGATTGGATCATCTGAACTATGTGACGCAGAGAATCGCGCCCGACGCCGGGACATCTAAAGTCCGAAGCAACTTTAATTAAGATTGAGGGTATCATCCGTGAGGAGGGAAGGCCTATTGATCGCCGCACCGATAGCCTCGAAGATCAAAAGCGGGATTGATGCGGAGCCGAGGAACGGCTGATGCCAAGAACCCTCCAGGAGCAACTTGACCAACTTGAGCGAGACATCAAGCTGTACATGGAGTTTGATAGGGCAGAGAAAGATCGGTTCAATCGCGAGTCTTACTTGTGGACTGCCGAGGATCGCATCGAGTGGCAGGAGATACAATCCGACAACGCTGAACGACTCCGAGACCTTCGCGAACAGCGTGACGCATTGCGCAGTCAGATGGGCTTATAACTGACTTCTGTTTGAGAGCGCTTAAGAGTCTTGCACCGTTGATAGTGGAGCTTCGTATGTGGATTGCGACCGGCCACGCCGATATGCGCCGTCGCATGGGCTCGCTGGCCTTGCTGGTGCAGGACGCGTTCACGCGAGACCCGCACGGCCGCGACCTCGATGTGTTCCGTGGCAAAAGCGGCAAGCTGATCAAGATCCTTGGGCACGATGAGTTGGGCATGTCGTTCTGTGCCAAACGACTGGAGCGCGGCCCCTTCCTTGAGTCGTTCGAAACGAAGCTCCAGCAAAGCTACACCTACAAGCAGCTGGCCGACGCACTCAATGCCGGAGGCGCACAGGGCCGGAGGGGAGCTCCATTCACCGAAAGGTCGCTTTACACCTGCATTGCGAGAGCCAGAGCGCGCCTTGCTGATCGGGGCACTGCCGAGATCCGCGTCAGGGCTGTCCAAACAGGTCACAGTGTAGCGACAGCAAAGACGTCGCGGTGGGACCAGGATCTGCCAAATTCGCCCGAACTTAGCGAGTTCAAGCAGCGCATCAGCGATGCGAAATCTCATGCTGCGACGGGCGAATTTTTGTTTGGCAGGGCGAGGCGAAGTAGCTCGCCATGCCGTCAATTGATGATCGTGGGGAGCTGGAGCTTCTTCTCGATCGAATTGGTGTACCAGATCAAGATCGTAGATCTCGAGGAGGCGACGCTATCGTACCAATGGCGGTGCGAGCGTCGCGCGAATTCGCCCCGGATCAGTACGGTGGTGTCGCAGCTAGCTCTAGCCTGGAAAACGCAACTCGCACGCTGCACAATGGCAGCTCCTCATCACCTAGGCCTTGGAGAAGGCATCGGCTCCGTGGCCATATTGCCGCGCGGCGGTCGAACGAATATGGCGCGCCTCAAACAAAGGCCGCCGCCAGTCGTTAATCCAGCCTGGCTCGCCTCAGCCAAGCGCTCTCGAATTTACCGGACGTACCAGTATCCCCACCAGCGCTGGGACACGGGCCGTGCCTGCGCCTTCATGGCCGCGACTTCCTCGACCGGGCGAAGCTGGGGACCGTAGATCGCGGGCGGGTAGACATTATCCCACAGCACAAGCCCGCCTTGGACGAAAGCCGCCTGATGATGCGCCGGACCAAGCGCGAGCTCGGCGGCTGGCGCCACCGATGCCGTCAAGGTGAGGCCAAGAGCAGACAGGGCAATGGATGGAATAAGCACGCGGAAGTTCATTGGATTGAATCCCTTCGAAATGCGATGCGAAATAATGCGACGGCTCCCGGACGGTTGCAAGGGCATCGGCCGACCGATCGGCCCGAAATTCCCGTTGCGGGAAGCGGGGTCTGCGCGAAGCGCTCCTGCTCGACGATCAAAGCCTGGGACCCGCAGGCTCGCAAGAGCATCTCTGTATAGAGTGTAATCGTTGCCGGCCGAAACGAGAGGTGGGGGTGGATGATCGAACACGGCATCGCCTTGCATGCACACAAGAAGTCAAGGCGTGAGCAATCTTTCGGCGCCGGGAGTCATCGAAAATCATGATGTCGACACACTGCTCGGTCTTGATGTGTCTCCGGACTATCCGGGACGACTCTCCATGGCTTCTGCATTTGTCTCCGCTTCCATTTTTGGCGCTGGCCTCATCTTGGGATATGCGCTGCGTGCTTGGCGCGTCCAGCGAAGGGCTGCAAGCTCCGCTGAGACCTCGACTCCCGCCTCAACATTCGGCCATGCCCGACGAGCCTTTTAAGCACCGTCCGGCTCGCCGGCAGGCACTCGGGGTTCTCACTGAAACGAATGGGGGCATGACGAGATGAGTGAACCCAAGAAGGACGCTCCGCGGCGATACATTGTGGATGGTGCGGGACAGCGTGTTCTCGTCGGCCTGACGATTTCGGAGACGCTAGAGTTCGAAACGTTGGACAATCCGGATGCGCGATTGCGCGCCGGTTTGCCTGATCAGGAGCCTAGTCTGCAGCAGAACGAGCACGGCGCGCGTTGGCTGGAGCTCTACGTCAAGCATGAGCGAGCCTGGAACGATTGGATGGCCGAGACGCGTGCCCAGCCGCAGAAGCCCTGCCTGCTCAACTAGGCGAGGCGCTTCACCTCTGAGCGCCGAAGCCCATTCGACGCTCGCCGCGGAAGGGCTTTGGCAGGCAGATGGCAAGCGGTTGGGACCATGTCACACCGCGAGCATGCGACTTCCCTGGATGCTCATCAGGGTGAGGTTGCCGGTCGCATAGGCGCCGGTATCGATGTTGGCACGGTTATTCCGCACGTCGGCGTTCCGCACCGGCGTGTGACCGTGCACGATATATTTGCCGAAATTCTTTTTGCTCTCCAGGAACTCCTCGCGAATCCACAAAAGATCGTTCTCCTGCTGTTCGGATAACGCCACGCCCGGTCGAACGCCCGCATGCACGAAGAAGAAATCCCCGCACGTAAAGCTCAGACGCAAATTGTCCAGGAATTCCAGATGCTCAGTCGGCATTGCGCGAATCAAATCGCGCAAGATCGATGTCGGCTCGTCGCGCTTCAGATCCGGCGGGGCGAGCCCGTAAGACATCAATGTCTGGGTCCCCCCGACGGCAATCCAATCCTCGAACAGCGAAGGATCTTCGAACACGCTCACCAGAAATGCCTCGTGATTACCCTTGAGGAAGACCGCATTGCCCCGGCGACTACGCTCGACCAGGATGTCGAGGGTGGCGCGCGTATCCGGGCCGCGATCGATGTAATCGCCCATGAAAACCTCGATCGCGTAGCGCGGGCGACTGCGAGCCACGTCGGCGTCGATCACCCGCAACATCGGCTGGAGCAGATGCGCACAACCATGAATATCCGAGATCGCATAGATGCGAACTCCCTCCGGCAGGTGCGGCTTATGGATTGGCCGACGTGGTCGGGCGAAAGATATCATGGCGCACAATCGATCAGGTGGTCGCGAAATTTCCCCAAGCCGCCGGCACCTGAGAACTCCCCATCTGATGCGAACAACGTGCGGTGGATGGAGTAGCGGTCCTCGTTCTCCGGCTTGATCACGCCAAAAGAAGGGCGGAATTTCTTGCCTACCCCTGCTTGCGACGGGTTCCACCGGTCCGGAGAAATTGCAATGCTGAGCTGGATACCGCGGCAAAGATGCATGGCTCATTGCAAATTTCGTGATGCATCCGCAGATAGAAATTCATCCATGTTCCCGCAACTGACCCCTCGCGCTCTCGCGACAGGATAGGCGCCTGAAAGATGAGCGAAGACGCGCTCGCGTGACCGTTGAAGCATCGCGGAGGATATGGAACTTGAATCCAAAATACGGCAGCGCCGTCGCTGATATGTCAGCACTATGACGAGAGCGTCAGCGCGTCGAATTGTCGATGCGCATTTCGACGCGACACATCATGCGTGCAAAAGTTTTGCATGCAGCGCCACAATGTCGCTGCGATCACTTAACACCCTCCGTTTGGGAAGCGGTAAATCTTCAGCATCACAATGACCGCCAGGCACTCTCCACACGTAGAGGATCGAATGGCTGTTGCCACTTATAGCTCTGATAGCACCTATGCGATATCCTCCGCACGGGGCACGGCTCTTCAGAAGCCTTTTCAGCTCCTCGTGATCGCGGCCGACCTCTTGCTGATCTTGCTCTGCTACGCGATGGCGTCTGAACTTTATAGCGTCGCCACGCCGTCCTCTGGAGACGGAGCGCCCATCGGCGCCGGACTGATCGTCAGCGCAGTGTTCGTTGCAATCGCCTATTTTCAGGGTGTCTATGCAACGCACCGTTTGCTGAGTCTGGTCTGGCAATTGCGCAAAGCGATGATCATTTGGCTGGTGTCACTGACAATCCTTGCGGTCGCGGCGTTTCTATTGAAATCGTCGGACAATCTGTCCCGCGGCACGTTCCTCATCTTCACCGGAGTTGGCGGCGTTGGGTTGCTCAGCCTGCGCTTTGCGTGGCAGTGGGCGCTCGGCACGAGCTTTGCCAAGGGCCGATTGGTCGATCGCAAGGTTGCCCTGCTCAGCCTGAAGCCGCTTGATTTCACCTCGAGCCGTTTCAAGGACCTGCGCAAGAACGGATTCGACGTGGTTCGCCATTTCGTGCTTCCCGCTAACAACCATGGGACCGGCTGGGAGAGGCAAATCCGGGATGTTATTCGCCAATCCCGTGCAGCAGATGTCGAGGAGTACCTGTTGGCGGTTGATTGGAACGAGCTGCCGTTGTTGCAGCAACTCGAACTGCACTTGCGCGCTGTACCTCAGCCGATCCGTCTCTTGCCGGATAATTCGATCGCTGATCTGGTATCGCGCCCGTTTTTGCCGGTCAGCGGCACGGTGGCAATCGAGATTCAGCGACCACCGCTCAGCGTGTTTGAACGTCTCCAGAAGCGCTGCCTCGACGTCGGTCTGGCGTTGTTTTCGCTAGTGGCCCTAGCGCCAGTGCTGATCACCGTCTCCATTCTGATCAAGCTGGATTCGCCTGGGAGCGTGATCTTTCGACAGTCGCGCCGCGGCTTCAACGGCAAGCCGTTCGACATCTGGAAATTTCGCAGCATGTACGTGTGCGAGAATGGTCACTCGATTACTCAGGCAACCAAGAGGGACGCACGCGTCACGAGGATCGGGCGCTTCCTCCGCATGACAAGCATTGACGAGCTGCCCCAGCTCTGGAACGTGCTGCGCGGCGACATGTCGTTGGTCGGACCACGCCCACATGCGCTTGCCCATGACAACTATTATGACGAGATCATCAGCAACTACGTATACCGCCACCACATGAAGCCGGGCCTGACGGGCTGGGCTCAAGTTAACGGTTTCCGGGGCGAAACGCCGACCATCGACCTCATGGAAAAGCGGGTAGAATATGACGTTTGGTATGTAAGGAATTGGAGCATTTGGCTCGACCTGAAAATCATGGCGCGCACGGCGGCTGCAGTCATTTCCCAGGAGGCGTACTAGGTCAGCGCAGGCGGCCTTGGCGGCGCGGCGCGGACTTGTAGGCGCTGAGCTAGATGCGGATTGAGGCGAGAGCTCCCTTTGGAGCCTTCGAATCAGGCGTCGCGCCAATCACCAAGCTTCAGGTCTTATGCCTACGCGTCCTGTTCCACAGCCGCACAATGGCCTCACGTATTGCGACCAGCCGCGCCATCAAGACGAAAAAGACTCCCGTTGCGAGTGATCCGAGAGCGTGGCGAAGGGAGAATTGTTCGTTGTGATCGAGCTGGTCTTGATGCTTTTCGATCGGGACCGGTACAAGGATTGTTCCTGACCTGTTCAGCCGCGATCGCGACCCGCGGGAAGGAACCACGATGAGCACGAATAAAACGTTGAGCAACAGCCAGATGCTTAATATGGCAAGTACCGTCATCCAGTCCCACCGAAATGCAAGATCAAGTATGGGGTTAAATTAACCCTCGGAACCTCAGAAGGAAAGGGTGCACAACGCGGTTGAGGCGTCGGCTGACTCCTTCCAGCCGACGAGTTCCAGAGATACTCTATTTCGATCATCTCACGCCCGCCTTCATCAATCCGTGCAAAATCGGCTACGACAATGATCGTCGTTTGTGGACTCCGTACGATTACGGTCGGCGCTGGAACCATGGATCGCGCGAGCGCTAAGCCGCAGGAAGCGCTTTGCGTAGGATCCTTCGGCCTTCGGGGCGCAGCGGATGAGCCGGAACGATGTTCGAGCTGCTCGGAGCCCCTACGCACCGCGCTCAGCTTCCGCACAGCCGTGAACCCGTCTGGATCAGGTGTGACAAGAAGCCGCCTCGGGCTGCGGTGGCAATCGCCATGTCTAGCGCACGAGAATTGATTGTAAAGGAAAACGCGCGTGGCGCGCCAAGCACGACGGTTTGCCTGAACGATTGAAGACCCGAATCCTGTGACGAAGCGGTAAACTCCGGCATCACCACATATCGATCTGGTCAGGTTGAGAGGGCCTGGCTCAACTAGGCTCGGGCGACGGCAGCGAAGCGCGCCCACTAAACGCCACGAGGTCAACCGCGCAGTGTCGCCAGAAAGGACGGGTCAATCGATTCAACTGCATCTTCCAGGAAGGCCTTGCCCAGTTTTGATGCCCTCCGATAAGCGGACACGAGTGCCGATCTCGACCCAGGTCGGCGTATCAGGATGAGCCGAACGTCATTGCGTACGAGGTCCTTGACATCGGGAAGGGCGAGCGCGTCGAAGCGGGTCGCAATGTCGATCCGCGCCGGCATCAATCGCGCGTCGTTTGGTGCGACGAAATATGCCATCTTCAGGGCCTCGACCACGACCGGATCGTGCGGGTCGCGCTGGACCTGAAGCAGCGCCAGCGCCAGCCATAGTTCAGGATTGTAAGGAGAGGTCGAGAGCGTCCGCCTGAGGCGGCCGAGAGCGTCGGTATGCGCTATTGATCGCAGGATCGTGGGCTTTTGCTGGCCAGACTCAATTGTCTGCAGCGCGGCGATCAATCCATGATTACCTTCCAGCTCTGATCCAAACTGCGAGCGCGTTCCCAACAATGTGGGCGCGTCTTCAGTCCACCGCGCCCCAATCTCGGCCGCATCTGCGGAAAATGTTGTCCGGCCCAGCGCCGTCACCTCCGCTATGGCCGACACAATCGCATAGGATCCGACCGCCAAGGCCAACGCCACCAGAAGAACGCGAAATCTGCTCGATGAACTCATTGTCGATGCATTAGTTCAACATACGGCGCGCGGAAGCCGCCGAGTGGTTGGCGCCACTGGTCCGTCCCACTGATTGTGCAAGTCCAACTCCGACCATCACCGCCACGATTGCTTGAATCGCGGGGTTTGAGAGGCTTGAGTCAAGAAAGCTCTCGCAGAGTACAACGACAACGGCGGCGGCCGCGGCGGCCGCGAAAAAGGAATCACGTCCTCGCCGAACGGCGCCGCGAAAGCTAACGAGGAAAAACTGGACGGCGAAGGCTGCTAGGATGGCGCTCGCCAATCGTCCCGCCTCGACAGCCATCAAGACTGCGGTGGAGGGAGGGGCTGCCAGCGCAGCGCCGAACTCCTGATAGGCTCTCGAAATCAGCCTAAAGGTTCCGAGACCATGCCCCCACGTCGGTGCATCAGAGAGCAGGTGCTTTGCCGGCGCAACTGCTTCCGGGGGGAGGCTGACGAATCCAAGGAGGCCCAAGCCTCCGGATCGAGAGTGCGACGCAGCCATCGCGCTGGCGATCGCTGCAAGGACCAAGAACAATAGCGCCGAAGGCCAAGACCGAAATCCCAAGCGCCGCACAGCGGCTATGAACACGAGGACCATCAATCCGCAGCCAGTAACCGCCACCAATGCGCGTTGTTCGAGGGCGGCAAGTGCGGCGAATGCTACGGCAATTCCTAACAGACCGCAGGAAACGCCGACCCACAGTAGGGGCGAGGCCAGGTTGTGGATGTTCTGCTGGTGCAGGTGGCGTTCGAGTGCCCGGGCGACGAGCGCGCCATTTGTCAATATCGCAAGAGCGGCTGCTGCCGGAAACAGATTCGTAGCTACGCCGGGCTGGGGAATGATTCCGGCGAATAAATCGAGCCGGCCAAGTAGGAACTCGACTGACATGAGGGTCGTCACTGCGCTCAATACGAACAGGATCGTTTCGGCCATACGGCGATCCCTGGTGATGATGACGGTCGACACCAGGAGCGACACGTCGACCAGATAGAGGAACAGGCTGTGCAACGTTGCGCTCGTATCAACGCTGATGCGGCCCGGCAGCGATGGCTGATTCAATGCGATCGAAGTCGCCGACCAGATCGGGTTCGCGAGCGAAGACATCGGAAAGATTTGCAACGTCATCCAGACGACCGGAAGCAAGAATATGAGGAGAAATTGCTTCAGCAACTGCGCGGCAGACGCGATTTGCGTCTCCGGACCTCTTGTTGCCATTGCCATCATCAACGCAGTAGCAAGTGAAATCACATGCTGTGCGAAGGAGCCGCTTGTGAGCGCCAGGATCGGAGTCGCGGCCAGCAATGTGATTAAAAGCCAGGAAGCGATGAGCACTCGGAGAACCGTGAGACGTGGAAGCGGGAATGGAATGCAGCATTGCACAAGTGGGACATTGATACGCGTCGCATAGCCGAGCTTGCGACGCCACCGTCGTCTCGGTGATGGATGGCCGGATAGAAGCCACCATGACGCATCATCACAACGCGGCCTGCCAACTGGTCACATGCATTCGGTTTGCGGAATTCGCTCTGCATGACAGTTCCGTGACCGGCTAAATTATCGAGCATGGCAGTACTGCGACAAGTAACGGAGAGCCGTCGCCAGTCCAGCCATCGGCACCGCACCGCGGATCGCGGTCGGTGTGGTCCCAATTTCAACCTCAAGCTCGTTTGCGGTTTGCCAGTCGCTAGCAGCAAGCTTCGAGGCGCCGGCGGGTAGTAGGAGCGCGACGCCGCCCTGGATCACAGATGCCTGGAACTCTGCGCGCTTCTCTCCCGCTATGAGGGCTACGTTCGGTCGCGCCGAGCGGGACAGTGGCTCGAGTACAATGAGTACAATTTCGATGCCACCTTTCCCGCATTGTAGGCTCAGGCCAGCAAGGCGCGTATCCGACTTGGCACTATCGACGACATGCATCACTGAAATGGCATCGGCGCCGCCATCTGGATTTTTGCTCTTCACCAGTCGCCATCCGCCCTCAAGCTGTGTCGATTGGCTGCCGGACTCGATCTGCTTGAACGCCTCTTCGTCACAACGTCGACGCTGCTCGGCGCTGATCCCAGACCCGCAGTTCAGAATGCCCGGACGCACCGCCTCGGCTCGACCGGGAGCCGTCGTCATCAAGAGACCAGCACCGAGCAGGACTGAGCGCACCATCAGAAGCGCCGACCTAACATGCGCTAGCGCCAAATCATTCATGTTGTATCCAAGGCCCCGTCAAAAATCGGGCAAGCGCTGCCCGCCGCTCCGGATCAAGCATCTGACGTCAATCGACGTAACCATACCTCTTGTAGTATCGATTGCGATAGTAGGCTGCGCCGTACGTATCGTATCGGCTCATCACCGACACGTTCACCTTGTTAAGAACCGCACCGAGCATCCGCTCGCGCACAACCGGCGTTTCGCCTAGCACGCGCTCGACAATATCGATTTTCGACTTCGCCCATTCGATGACAAGGATATAGGAATCAGCCAACCCCCCGGTCGCCCGAACGTCAACGACCGGCGCCAGCGGGCTAAGATCGAGAACGATGCGATCAAAGTGCTGCCGTAGTTGCTGGAACAGGTCGTCCATCTGTTGCGAGGCCAGCAGGTCGCTCGAATTCGAGAAGCGCGATGTGATGGCACAAGGAAGAAAATGTAGATTCGTCTGCGGGTCTATCCAGACCACGTCCCTCCAGTCGGCTTGGCCGATGACGACATGGATCAAGCCGTCCTGCGCAGCCGGAGTAAGCCTTGCGGTGAGGCTTGGGTTGCGGATGTCGCCATCGATCAGCAGCGTACGGCAGCCGCTTTGCGCCAAGGTCTGCGCCAGCGCTTCGCTGATGGTTGACTTTCCCTCGTTCGGAAGAGCGGAGGTAATCCCCAGGACCTTGTTGGACCCTGCACCGAAATTTGCGAAATCGCTGGCGAGCTTGATCGACCGAAATCCCTCCGCGAAGCGTGAAAACGGGGCATTGATCACGTGCCGCCCGACGCTCTCCTCAGTTGAAAGCAGACGGTCGCGATGCGACTGTTGGTGGCTGAACGCGGGCGCGGGCCCGTGGAGTGGCAAGGTCGTGCCGGATCCCCCGTGACTCGGTGATGCCTGCTGCGGTTTGGGCTTGTCGCGTTTGCCGAATCGCCAGGCTGCTTTGCCCGATTGAGCGGAATTCGCTTTGATGGCACCCTGCTCTATGACCGGAATCGAAGCGAGACATCGGGTATCCACGAACTTCTCGACCTGCGAAACGGTACGGAAGACGCGATCCATCATATCAAGCAGGATTGCCACGAGAGCTGCGAGAATCGACCCACCCACGATCGCCGCAAGCAGGATGAGTGTCGTTCTTGGCGACGTCTTGTTGGGAAGAGTCGACGCGGCCTGGCTGATCACCCTAGCTTCGGTAATGGGAAACGATTGCTGCTGAACCGAGACCATGTACAGTTGCAGGAAGTTGTCAGACAATGCGCGAGCGCTCTGAGCGTTGCTTTCCAGATCTCTCAGGATGATCTGGGCCTGGCTGGTATTATTCGAGACCGCGATCGTATCGTTCAAGCTCTTCTGGCTGGACTCTTCGCGCGCCTTGGCAATTTCAAGGTCACTCTTGTAGACCTCGGCCGTGCGTCGCAGTTCGTCAATGATCGAGCGTCGGATTTCACGCATCTGATTGCGTAAATTGACAACCGCCAGATGTGTCGATCCATACCGGTTCGACCAATCGGCCTGCTTGGCCGCGTACTCGAGATAGGTCTGGCGCAATTTGGTGATGACCGGGTTGGCCATCGTCTCGCTCACCGTCGCCAAATCATTCAGAATGACCTTCGAATCGTCGCCGTCTGCATTCAATATCGCGGTGATGCGTTCGAGCTTAGCCTGTGCCTCCGCACGCTGGCTACGCGCAGTCGTCAGCGAAGTATTGATTTCAGCGAGTTGCTGCTCGGTGAGCAGTCGCCCGCCGGCGTCGACGATGTTGTTCTTGGCCTTGAAATCCGCAACGGTGCGTTCGGCGGAAGACGCCTGCGACCGCAATTCCTTCAATCGGTCTTGCAGCCAGACCGCCGCCCGTCTCGATGCCTGATATTTCGATTCCAACGAATCCACGATATAGCCGTCGGCGACTGCGTTGGCGATCCGCGCTGCCAACTCCTGCGACAATGCCTGAAAGGAGATCTCGATAACATAGCTCACGCCGACGCGCTTGATGCTGAGGCCGCTCGCAAAGCGAGCGAGTGCTGCGCGCAGTACTTGCTCTTCCGTGGGCGGGGTCGACTCGGAGAATATTCCGGTAATCGCGCTACTGATGCTGCTGAGCAATCCGCCGCCGTCGCTCATGAAGTCTGCCGACTCCGCAAGTTTCAGATCCTTGATGACTTTGGAGGCGATCGCTTCGGACTTGAGAAGTTCGACCTGACTGTCGACCATCGCCGAGTCGATCGGGTTGTCTGCGCCGCTCGCGGGCGCTTGCGTCTGCAGGCCCTGCATCTTGCGGCTGTCGATCATCAGGATCGCCGTTCCGGTATATCGCTTCGGTGCCGTGAACACGTAGACGCCGGCAAGACAGATGCACAGGAGCAGCGTGAAAATCATCACTGGATACTGGCGGCTCATCAGCGCAAGCGCAGAGGAGATGGTCTGCTCCAGCGATGGGGCCTCTGGCGCCGTGTTTTCGATCTCGCGAGATGTGATCTTTGTTTGAAGCATCCGGCCCGCCCTACCTAAATCTCTGTGAATGCGGCATCAGGCTGGCCTTGCCGCGCTGAATTCGTGCAAAAGTGCCGCGTAGAAGTTCCCTGTTGGTCGAATTCGACCCGACGGATGCGGTGATCGACGCGCGGCGCTCGAGAATTGGCCAGTGCCACCGAGGCTCTCTTGTCAAAGCACCTAGTCGGATCGTGCGACACGTTATTGGTCAGAGAAGTTTCGGCAACGCTGCAGGGCCACCGTAGGTACCGCTTGCCGCAAAATCGTCATAATGCCCATCTCCGTCAACTTTGCCAAAAAAGCGACTTTCAAGATCGAGACAATTCATGCCGCCTGAGAAGATCATGGTTCGCCCACGAATTGGGCAGGATTCCACGAATGCTACGTGCCGACCCGGTGGACAGCGTCCGACCGGTCTCAAATTCTGCGATGCAATATCGACCTGAGTGTGACGGACAAGCATGAGAT
This sequence comes from Bradyrhizobium sp. 137, assembly GCF_023074095.1. Lineage (NCBI taxonomy): Bacteria > Pseudomonadati > Pseudomonadota > Alphaproteobacteria > Hyphomicrobiales > Nitrobacteraceae > Bradyrhizobium > Bradyrhizobium sp. 137. The sequence continues at coordinate 125,337 of NZ_JADPKU010000063.1, read as the reverse complement.
CTTGCAACTGCCACAGGCAAGGCGAATGCGGTCTCGCGGTTACGACCGAGCACGCGACGCCGGAATCCGAACGGGTCTGGTTTCGGAATATCCGCTATGGCGGCGAGAATCGGCTTTGAAATTCCACCGGTGAATCTCCGATCTCCGGACACTTGAAGGATCCAGCCAACAAAATCTCAATCAAAATCCTTGATGGAGGATTCCCGATTCCAATCCACAAGCGAGCTTGCCAGATCGTACTCGAATTTGAACCCGCTTGCGATCAGATGCTTTGGCAGAATGTTCGTAGAAAACCACAACTTCTTGATCCGGTCACGATTGATGCCGGTCTTGATGCCGACAGCCTGCAGCACCTCGAATGGAAGCACGGCGAGATTCATTAGCCATACCGGAATCGTTATCGTCGGCTTGGGGTAAGCGGCAGTTCGAGAGAAGGCGGAGCAAATCTCGCTGATGGTATAACGGTCCTCATAGCAGAAATTGTAGATCGACAGACCGTCGTTGCGAGACGCCATGAAGAACATCGACGAGACCAGGTCCTTCACATAGCCGCACGACTTGATGGTGTCGGTTCGGCCCGGATAGATGAAGGCCCGCCTTTCGAGAAGCCTCGACAACCGCGTGAAATTGCCTCGCTCGTAGCGCCCATAGATGACGGCGGGGCGCACGATGGTCAGCCGCCTGTCCGGGTCCTCCGATTGCCATAGACGATGGATCGCTTCGGCCGAGAGTTTGGAGCGTCCATAGGCACTGACTGGGACCGGCGTCGCATCTTCGGTAAGTGGGGTCTCGGTCGGACCGTAGACCGATATCGAGCTGGTAAAGATGACGTTCCGGCTGCCAGTGTCTCTCGCAAATCGGCAGACGTGCACCGCACCCAGCACGTTTGTATAATAATAGTCGCCGTCCGGATGACCTGGGGTGACATGGACTGCAGCCAGGTTGAAGATGTCGGCAGGCAGCCCGCCTGCGAGCTTCGGGTCGATTGGCTCACGGACATCATGATCGACATACTCGACGCCTTCGACGTGCGCCCTAGGCTTCCCGATATCCACTGAGACGATTCGGTCGTAGCGGCCGGAAGCGAGCATCCGCGTCATCAGATGTGTACCGATGAAGCCTGCGCCTCCGAATACAATAGCCTGGGTGGGATTGGACATGAGCGCGAGGGTCAACTTGAGTGAAGGTGCTGAGTCAACGGCGACAAATTTCGGTCAAGGCTCCCTGACAATCGAGCGCACGCATTGGAAAGCGGCACGCCCTGCCGTTGCAAGGGTTGTGCCCAGAAAGAACAAGATTGCTTGATGTGCAGTGCGCCCGCTCGCGACCGCGAGCGCTATGCTGCTCGACATCAATGAAGCGGGCAATTCGGGGCAGCAATTGGTCAGTCATGCGTTTCTCATGTGGCGATAACAACATCGTTACCGACAGCGCGTGTGACATGCTCGGAATCATCGGTTCCATCTGGGCGATCCCGAATGCGGTGGCGCTGATTCAAGCGGCAACGCGAATAGATGGGAGGACGGACTGCTCGTCTGAACAACGACTCAATAGAGCTCGCGGTACTCAAATTGGAAGTTCGTTGATCCCGCCGCGATCCCCAATAATCTTTGCAGCTTCTGGTAACCCGCGAGCGGAACGACGATGCAATCGGAACTTCCCGCGTAGCAAACCCGAACTCGGATCGATTGACCGCAGATGTTTTGAACCAGCACAATCTGCTCGATGATCTTGGGGTTGTTGGCTTGAGGGTGTGTCACCGGATTGACTGATATGCAAAGCTTTCCGTCCACTGTCGTGTGATTTGGAGCGAAGGTACCTTCCATCGGTCGAATCGAACTCGAAGGCCGAGTGGAAATGCCGGAGCCGCCATACATCGGAGGAGATGTGCGACCGAAGCCGGAAATTTGAGCATCGGTCGTCGTTGCGAGCAGCGATGAAGCGATGGCTACACATATCGCCACATAACCGTCTGAGCGCCTAGATCGGTTATCATGCATCTTCACTGCTCTGCACATCCATGATGGTTGGGGCCAGCTCTCGAAAGAAGCCGCGATTGTCGCGGCAGGATAGAGTTGCAGTTGCGGCAACAGAATGACAGGTAAAATAGTTCCCGGGATTGCAGGCGGGAATCTTGCCTCTTCCTTGCGCTTGAAAACACGTGCTAGAGGCTGCACCTTCCTGGAGTAAGTGTCTGACGCCCGTCGACTGTGATGTTCTGTCGGCCGTCATGCGACGTACTTGCAACGCGAGTATTCTAGGCGGCGAATGTTGAAGGAGATACCAGGACCCGCTGTGTTGCCGGAAGTCGAACCGGCGACCCTGCCGCGCCTCTCGGTCGTCATTCCGAACCACAATTACGCAGCTTATGTGGGATCCGCGATCCGCAGCGCGCTGGACATACGATGGCCAAACGTCGAAGTGATCGTCGTCGATGACGGGTCGACGGACCATTCACTCGACGTCATCAACGAATTTGCAGACGAAGTCACAATCATCAGCCAGGCGAACGCCGGGCAGATGATGTCATGTGTGAACGGCTTTCGCAGGTCTTCCGGCGATATCATCATATTTCTCGACTCGGACGATGCCTTGCATCCTGATGTCATGACGGAGATCGTATCCGTCTGGTCCAAAGCCGCGAGCAAATATCAGTTTCAGATGCGCGTGATCGATGCCGAGGGGCAGCCGACCGGAAACGTCCTGCCGCAGTACTTCTCCTGTCCGTCCTCGGAGGACGTCCGCAAGTGGATGGCAACCACCGGCGCCTATCCGACGCCGCCCGGGTCAGGAAATGCCTACCCAAAATGGTTTGTCGAGCGTGTCTTCTGCTTTGATTCCGACTTCGTTGATCGGGCTCCGGACAGTTATCTTTTGGCGGCCGCTCCTGCGTGTGGCGAGATCGTGACGATCACCAAGCCATTGGCGGATTATCGCGTGCACGGCCTCAATCACGGGGCTTTCCTTCAACTAGACGATACCCGCTTTGCGAGAGAGATCGACCTCACGCGGAGGAGATACAAATTCTTTTCCGAGATCGCGCGCACGGAGAAGTTTCCGGTTGCGCCCGATGCGCTCAAGAGTAATTTGATTTTTCTTTGTTTGCGGACAGCCTCGTTCAGGCTGCGGCCGGACCTTCATCCAATTGCCGCGGATAGTTCATTGAGCATCGCTGTCGATGCGCTTGGAGCGGCTGCGTCGCCGCAAGGGTTCTCAAGGTCGCAGCGCGTATCCCTGCTGGCTTGGATCTTCTGCATCCTGATCAGTCCGCGGTACTTTCGTCGTGCCCTGGTGAGTTTGCGGTACGTGCCCGCCCAGCGGCCGAAATGGTTGCGCGCGTTGCTCGGTCGCTTCCGCATCATTCGATGATCAGGGACGGGGCTGGGACCCTTCGGTCAGACGGCAGCTTTGGTACGAATCGACCTCAGGCCGGCGCCTGGTGGCTGCGACCATACGCACAGCATTGCCATCATGATCAGGAATGGAGCCATGGCGAGGTTGCCGCCGCCGAGCTGATAGCAGGCCAGCATTGTCAGTGCGAGCATCGAGTTGTCCTTCCTGAATATCGAGAGGATAAGATAGAACAGGAAAATCAGTAGCCCGATAATTCCGTAATCCGCGACAAGCTTGAGAACCGGATTTCCGCTGCCGCCAAAGTAGGCAGGCGACCGTTCCAATCCGCCGGGTCCGGAGCCGATAAGCACTCTGTCGGTCTGAAAGAGATAGTCCCAGGTCTGTAGTTGTGCGACGTAGCGGGCATAGCCGCTCGACTTGGTTGAACTGAATTCGTTAAGTCTACTAACGATGGGCTCAAAAGGTTCCGGCGCAACGAGGTACGTTGTGCCGATCAGCAAGGCAACGGCCGTCCCGATGGCGATAACCCGCAGCGATTTGAGCGGAGCAATCAGGGGATAGGCGCCGAGGGACACGACGAGCACCAGGAGGCCCGATCCGGACCGAGTGAGCACGTACGAGATGGCGTACAACGGAAGACTGGCAAGTCGCCGCAAAATGAACACATCGACGACCACACCTATGGCGAGCAATTGGGATAACGCTCCCGGCTCCATCGGGAAAAACCCGTTCGCGCGCCGATTCGAAGACCCATAAAATTCCACCGCATTTTGATTGTAGGCGGACTCGACGAGGACCGGATCGAGCGCCGGGATTGCATCCTTGAACGAGAAGATGCGTATTCCGCCGAATTGAAGAACGATCTGGATGATTGCCAGAACGGCGCACAGGCGAACATAGAACAGGAAGACGGGAAGGACCGCTTCGTTCGAGAATCTCGTCGACGGCCCGAACAGGAAGATCGAATTCGTGACAAGAACCATCGCAAGTGATGCCGGGCTACTCTCGACACCGCGATCGGGAGATTCGGCTGCCGCGACCGCGCTGAAGAGAAACCAGATGACAACTAATCCGAAGGCGAGCGTCTGCGGCCCGCGAATGCTCACCAGACCAACCCACCATCCCCACGCGACGAGCGCGAGGAATCCGAACAGCGAAAAGAAGATCTGTCCGGTTCCGATGAGGAGTCCGAAACGCTGCATGCAAATGCACAGAATGAAGGCGACATGGGCGAAAATGACGCTGTTGGTCTCGTCGCTTGACGCTGCTGCAGCGCACTTGTTAGACGAGGTTCTGGCTGGGAATGTGTCGAGGCTCACCATGTTGGGACTCGTCGATTACTGTTTCTTGGCGCCTCGGTTGGTGGGTGCGTCTGGGCACAGGGCAACGATCGCGATCGACCTTGGTCTCTCTCGTGAGGCTGTTCACCCTCTATACTAGAGCCTGTAGCGACTTCCCACATGGAACACAACGCGAGCGCAAGATTTAACCCTTACGTTCATGGTGCCAGAGGTTTGTTTTGCCTCATGGTATTCGTCTATCACGTCGTTCATTCCGGACTACCCACGTTCGATCTGTTTGCCAGGGGGCTGTTGGGAGAAGCGCTGCAGACCGGGAAGTTCGGTGTCGAGTTCTTCTTCGGCATCAGTGGAATCGTGATTCTGCCAAGCCTGTATCGCGCATCCTCGGTGTTGACCTTTATTCTTGATCGCTATGCGAGGATTCTTCCTGTGCTCTGGGCGACCGTGATCGCGATTGCGATCGTTAGCTGGCTTTCAGGTAAGGGTCCAAGTCTGCTGCTGGTTGGTGCAAATCTGTTGGCGCCGCCTCCTTTCATTGACATCATCCAGATCAATCCCGCTGCTTGGTCGCTCGGATACGAATTCCTGTTCTATGGAGTATGTGCTGTCGTTTTCCTGATCAGCGGCGTCAGTCGGCCGCTGGCGCTGGCATTAGCCGCCAGTTCGCTGATCTTGCTCGTGTACTATCCCCGCGCGCTCCTGATGGTCGGTGGCGTACTTATTGCGGAGAAGTATCTGTCGTCGACCTTGTTGCATTCCCTGGCGAAATACCCGGCGATCTTCTTCGCGCTGTTCCTGACCGTCTGGAGAGGCCTCGAGCTTGCCAGCGCAACGGACTACGTGGGCTTTGTTACGCCGGCATATCTGTCATTCCACAACTGGATCTCTGCTTTTCCATTTGTTGTTCTTGGTGGCGTCTTCGGGACCATTTTCCTGCTCGGCATGTCCCGCGGAAACGGGCTGTTCGGAAGAATGCTGCGTTGGCAGGTCATGCAGTGGCTGGGAACGATCAGCTTCAGTTTTTATCTCTGGCCGCCGATCGTCATGGCTGGGGTCAAGCTGATCATGTATCGAACGGGCATGGTCGATGCATTGGGGGACGGATCGCAACTGTTTTTTCTCCTGGTCTCGCTTCCGCCGTCGCTTATCATTGCAACGATCAGCCATCGCTTCCTTGAAGTGAAGGTGACGGGACAGATTCGAAAATGGCTCGACAGGGTCTCGGAAGCGAAACGAGCAGTCCGGCCGATCAATCAAGCATTCGACGGCGCTCCAGGGAACCTGATCGGGGAACAGTCAAATGTTCTTGATTGTGCGACAAGTCACCGCCCCAAAACGATCGCAAGTTGAATGTCTACTCAAAAGCCGCAGAGCCGTGCACTCGATTGTGCCGGCTCATGACGTGGCAGCATCACCGTTGCCATCGTCTTTGCGCATTGCGCCGGCACAGCGTTTCCCAGCCAGGACTAACAGCCGAACCGAAAGGATCTCGTTGATGATCGCAGTCGTGCGCAGGCAAGTCCTTTGTGTCGCCTCGATAGTTGTTGCACTTGGATCCGCAACGCCGGCCTGGTGCGCCGGCTGGGAGCTGGTTTTTTCGGATGAGTTCAACGGCGACAAGCTTGATCGAACCAAATGGGCGACCCGATACATCTACAACAACGAAACAATGGATCGTTTCAACGATGAAAAGCAGCGCTACCGCGACAATCACGTGGTGTCCGAAGGTGCGCTGAGCCTGACCGCAAAAAAGAATGAGGGGGCGGACACATTCGATTCCGCGATGATCCGAAGCCATCAGACATTCTACTACGGCTATTATGAAGCGCGGGTCTTTCTTCCGAACGCGCGGGGATCGTGGCCGGCATTCTGGCTCGAAGCCGATTACGACATCGATGGAAAGTTCTGGCATCCCCCGGAGATCGACATTTTTGAGTACGTCATCAACGGTGTGGAAGACAAGCCGAACATGCTGCACTCGAATGCCATGAGTAAAGAGAAGTGGACGCCGCAGTCCTACACGTATGTGGACAGCTCGTTCGTGCTCAGGTTTCAGGACATGGTCAGCAAGGAGGATCTGAACAAGGACTGGCATATTGCCGGCTTCGTTTGGGCTCCTGACCGCATTTCGTTCTTCTGGGACGGTCGTCTCGTCTACACGCGCATGTACCAGTGGCTCAGGAAGGACGGCCAACTGGGGCCGCCGGCGCACATCGATCTCAATTTCGCTGTCGGCGGAGCAGCGTGGGCCGGTCGGCACGGGATCGATGATGCGGCTTTCCCGCAGACGTTCAAGATCGACTACGTTCGCGTCTGTCAGTTCACGTCCTCTGAGCGGGGAAGCCGAAAATGCGGTCCGAGCGACGTGACACCGGATCCGAATGATTTTGGATATAAGGCAGCGCTCAACGACATGCCCAAGCCGACATTTCTCAACGTTACGAATGTGGTAGCGGATAAGAAGCCGAATGCGGGGGTGTTGTCACTGAGCACAACCGACCCGCTCAAGATCGAAATTCCGGTCAAGATTCCGGACGACTATCCGACAAATCGAACGATTCATGCGTACGTCTTCGATGCAACAACCGGCGCGATGGTCGCATCGGCAAAGAAGCCGCTACAACAGGTCTCTCGCAAGGACGCGGAAGATGGCGTCAGTGTGATCGAATTTGCGCTGCCGGCCGCACCGCGTGAAGGGAACTATCTGCTGGGCAGCAAACTGACGGCTGAAGTCGCGGGCGAGGTCGGCCCCAAAGAAGTCCCAGTTGCTTGCGACACCACGGTGATCCAACCAAAAAAGGCCAGATCTTGCCGTCTATTGTCGCTGCATGTGCGCCGCTGATCGGAGGGGTGCATCCAGCGTGAGCACAACTCCGTGGATCTGGATCAAGCCGAGCACCGCTGATTGCGATCGGCACGCTGTCCGAAGGTCGGTCTGAATTTTGCTTTGGCTGTGGCAGGTGAGGCCTCATGCGGGCTTGCCTGTCACGGTCAGTGTCTCTTGCATGGGTAGTCGTCCATGAACTCAAAGGTTCGCGCCGTCAGGCAAATTCTTCGTGGTGCATTGCGCGGCAGCCCGAGCCGGCTTTGTGATCATCGCACGTGGCGAAGTGAACATCCGCATACCTGGCTGACTGCCGTCGAGGAAGAGGTACTGGCGCGGAAGGCGCCGGTTCGATTCGGCAGCCGCGACGCAGGTTTCGGTGAAAGCGTTGACAACAGAATGCCCGAGCTGGGCATTCTCCGCCTGGACAAGGCCCGAATCCTCGGTCCCGACGGCTGGCTCGTGACGGAGGATGGATCGCTGCTCTACGAGAGCACCTGGTACGGATCGTCGTTCTCGCGCCATCCGCGATCAGTTGCCTACGGGACGCCGCTGCCGCTAAGTGGCACCTGTCTCTCGCTGGCGAGTGATTTCGCCGGAGGAAACTATGGGCACTTCCTGCTCGATTGCCTGGGACGCTTGGCGCTATTTCAGAAAAGTGGCCTGTCGCTCGATGATGTCGATTATGTCTATTTGCCCAAGCCTGCGTCCGAAACGGCAGCCAAACTCGTTCGCCGGCTTGGAATTCCAATGCGCAAGTGCGTGTGGGCAGGCCAGGAGGATATCCAGGCCGATCTCGTGATTGGCACTTCGTTTCCAGGCTTGCCACGGAATTATGCGCCATGGCTTACGGAGTTCTTCCGCTTGCAGCTAGCCAAGTCGCCGCTTCGTCACGACAGGCGCGTATACGTTCCGCGCAAAGGACAAAGGAAGGTTGCTAACGAAGAAGAGCTGATGCCTGCACTGAAAAAGTTCGGCTTCCAGATCTACGAATTTGACCACGTCGAGGATGAAGCGGCGTTTTTCGCGGAATGCTCGATTGTCGTTGGCCCACATGGTGCAGGGCTGACCAATCTCGTATTCTGCTCGCCTGGAACGCAGGTCCTGGAGCTGATTCCCTCAGACCACGTGCATCCCTACTACTACACGATCGCAACGTCCGCCGGCGCGGACTATTCCTATATCGTGGGAGACAGCAAGGGAACGCGCCCGCAGGGCGCGTTTGGACCCAGTCCATTCGATTTCGAGGTTGCGCCTGACATCTTCGAGCGCGCACTGGAAACCATATGCCAATGAACGAGCATTGAAAATGGTCGCTCTTGGTGCGCGTACGCCGCTCCCTTTGTCGAAAAATTCAATCGCCATCGGAGCTGCCTGGATCGGCGTGAGCCGGCTGGTGGTTGCCAGTCTCGGCTTCCTGAACACGCTCATATTGGCGAGAATGCTCACGCCGGAAGATTTCGGCCTGGTTGCTGTCGCGACGGCCATCATTGCTGTTCTGACATCTATGACTGAACTGTCCCTGGCATCGGCCCTCATTCACCACAAGGATCCAAGTGAAGATCAATTCCACGCCGCGTGGACGTTGGGCCTGGCTCGTGCCTGCTTGCTCGCACTCTTGCTGTCGTTGCTTGCTTATCCGGTGGCATTGTCCTACGGCGATGGCCGCTTGATTCCAATCCTGTTGGTCCTGAGCTGTTCGATTGTAATATCCGGCCTTCGAAACCCGATGCTAGCGATGATGCAGCGTCAACTCGTCTTCTGGCAGGAATTTGTGACGAGCAGCAGCCGGGCGCTCGCAACCATCCTCGTCTCCTCCGGGATCGCCATTTGCTTCAGGAGCTACTGGGCGCTGATCGCCGGGGCCGTCGTCGCCAACTTCATCGATGTCGTTGCCTCTTATCTGATCCAGCCGTTTCGGCCGAAATTCCGGATAAAGGGTAGCCGCTCCCTATTCTCGTTCTCTGTGTGGCTATCGCTCGGACAGGCCGTCAGCACGCTGAACTGGCGTTTCGACCAGATCATCATCGGATATTTTCTTGGGAAATCCACCCTGGGTGGATATGTGCTGGGCAGCGACCTGGCCGCCACGCCGACAAGAGAAGCAACAAATCCGCTCGCCGGGACGCTGTTTCCCGCGTTCGTGAGGCTGAGGGACGACAAAGCCGCCCTTCAACGAGCTTATCTGTCGGCGCAATCAATGCTGTGTGTGATCGCCTTTCCGGCCGGGTTCGGCTTCGCGTTGATCGCCGATCAATTCGTTCCGCTCGCGCTGGGCGAGGCCTGGGCAGGCGCGACAATCGTGATCCAGCTCCTCGGTGGTGCAATTGCGTTGCATACGCTCAGCGCGACCGTCCAACCCCTTGGTCTGGCGCTTGGGCAGACGCGCAGGTTATTTCATCGCGACGTTGCGATCCTAATCGTGAGGCTGCCTGTCATTGTTGCCGGCTTGTGGGTAGCGGGGTTACTTGGCCTGCTGGTCGCTCGCGTGGCGGTTACGCTCGGCGGTGTCGTCTACAACATGGTCCTGGTCCGCGAACTGATTGACGCTTCTGTCTCCCGGCAATTTCTCGTGAATCTGAGGGCCGCTTTGTCCACCTGCACGATGATCATTGTCGGTCTTCTGACCAATTGGGCTTTCATTACATTTTTTGGCCATGAGTCTCACGTCTATGCTCGGTTGATTGCCGTTGTTCTCGTGAGCGCTCTTGCCTATGTCGGGTCACTTTTTGGAGTCTGGCGAGCGACAGGCTCGCCGGCCGGGCCCGAGCGTGAGATCCTGCGAATCCTGGGCGCAATCGCCGACAGGTTTGGAAAAACTGGGAAAGTCATCGATGAGAATCGAGTGGTCGGGTGAGCAATATGAATGAAAGATCGAAGCGCCGCGTCGCGCTGATTACGGGCGTCACGGGTCAGGACGGTGCCTATCTCGCCGAGTACCTGGTCGGCCTGGGCTACGCCGTTCACGGCATCAAGCGGCGATCGTCCTCATTCAACACCGCCCGTGTCGATCATCTTTATCAGGATCCGCATGCCGGCAATGTGCCGTTCCTGATGCATTACGGCGATATGACGGATTCGACAAACCTGATCCGTCTAATGCAGCAGATCCGGCCAACAGAGATCTATAATCTGGCTGCACAGAGCCATGTGGCGGTCAGTTTCGAGAGCCCGGAATATACCGCGAACGCGGATGCGATTGGAACGCTGCGGCTATTGGAAGCGATCCGCATTCTCGGCATGGAGAGGGAGACGCGATTCTATCAGGCGTCCACCTCCGAGCTCTACGGCCTCGTGCAGGAAGTGCCGCAGAAGGAAACGACCCCCTTTTACCCGCGCTCCCCTTACGCGGTGGCGAAGCTCTATGCCTATTGGATCACGGTGAACTACCGCGAGGCCTACGGCATGTTTGCCTCGAACGGCATTCTCTTCAACCACGAGAGCCCGATCCGCGGCGAAACCTTCGTCACCCGCAAGATCACGCGTGCCGTTGCCCGCATCGAGACGGGTCTCGAAGAGACGCTGTATCTCGGAAATCTCGAGGCCAAGCGCGACTGGGGCCACGCCAGGGATTATGTCGAAGGCATGCACATGATCCTGCAGGCCGAGCGGCCTGACGATTTCGTGCTGGCAACCGGGGAGACTCGCTCGGTGCGCGAATTCGTGGAACTCGCCTTTGCCGAAGTCGGCCGCAAAATCGAATGGCGGGGCAAGGGCGTCGAGGAATCCGGTATTGACAAGAAGTCAGGCAGGATCGTCGTGCGGATCGACCCGACCTATTTCCGTCCCACCGAGGTCGATCTCCTGATCGGCGATCCCAGCAAGGTGCGCGAGAAGCTCGGCTGGAAATCCAGGACCCCTTTCGCGCAACTGGTCAAGGAAATGGTGGCGTCCGATTTGCTCGAGGCCAAGCGAGAGGTTGCCAATGGCAAGCACTCTATTTGAGCTGGCAGGCAAGACCGTCTTCGTCGCCGGCCATCGCGGCATGGTTGGCTCCGCGTTGGTGCGACGGCTCGCGGAGGAAAATGTCGAGTTGCTGACGGTGTCGCGGAGCGAGGTAGACCTGCGTGACCAGGCCGCCGTCGATAGATGGTTCGCTGCAAGGCGTCCGCAAGCAGTGTTCCTTGCTGCCGCCAAGGTCGGTGGCATCGTCGCCAACAATACGCTACGCGCCGAGTTCCTCTACGACAATCTCGCGATCGCGACCAACGTCATTCACGCCGCTCATGTTAATCGATGCGAGAAGCTGATGTTCTTTGGCTCCTCATGCATCTACCCCAAACGCGCAGTCCAGCCGCTGCGCGAAGAGTCGATGCTGACTGGTCCGCTGGAGCCGACCAACGAACCCTACGCGATCGCCAAGATCGCCGGCATCAAGATGGTCGAGGCCTATCGTAGCCAGTACGGTTCAAATTTCATCAGTGTGATGCCGACCAACCTCTATGGGCCCGGCGACAATTATCATCCAGAATACAGCCACGTCGTCGCGGCGTTGATCCGCCGCTTCCATGAGGCCAAGACGTCGGGAGCGAAGAACGTCGTGGTGTGGGGCACCGGCACGCCGCGGCGCGAATTCCTCTTTGTCGACGATCTGGCAGACGCCTGCATCCACCTGATGAAGACCTATTCGAGCGGCGAGCTCGTCAACATCGGCACCGGCGTGGACATTGAGATCGCCGAATTCGCCCGCCTGGTCGCGGAGACCGTCGGCTATTCCGGCGAGATCAGCTTTGACACCTCGCGCCCCGACGGCACCCCGCGCAAATTGCTCGACGTCAACCGATTGGCGAAACTGGGTTGGCGAGCCAAGACCCCGCTCGAGGATGGGCTCAAGCTGGCCTATCAGGCATATCTCGGCGAGAACCGGCAGGCGGGAGAGTAGGCAGCGCACTTCTGCCATTGCGAGCTAACGGTCGCGCATCCACGCGCCCGTTGTCCGCGGCTGGCGCGATTCATCGGCGCGGCCACGGAGGCGATCACTCCGGAGCGAACCAGCACTTCGGCAGCACGACATCATCCCTGTTGGCGACGTTTCTCCTGTCGAGGTCGTGAGGAAACCTTCTCGCAGGCGTTCGGCGAGAAACGCGATCCTTGCGCAAGAACGAGAATTCCATGATCGGCGGGACCTTGAACTCCCTGTATTCGATGGGTTTGAAGTAATTATTCGGATGAATGTGTACGACGTCGAAGTGCTTGGTGATCTTCTTGAAGACAGCGCCGATCAGCTTGAGACCGATGGGATTGAGAATTCTGTCCATGGAATGGAATTCGATGATCATGATCCTGAAGCGCTTCAGGTCGTCGCAGCTCGTTTCGATGAGAACCTCGTATTCGCCGCCTTCAATGTCCATCTGGAGGATGAGATCGCCGGTCCGAGGGCCCTTTCTCGACATCCAGTTCTCTAAAGTCATGAACTTGGCGTTGTTTTCGTTTCCGAGGAATTTCTTTTCGAAATCGAGTAGGTCATTGCGGATCGCGGGTGCATCCACCGAGAAGTCAGCGAGGAAACATGGGATGCCGCGTTCGGCAAGGCCGAGCTCGAAGTCAGAGACGTTGTAGACGCCCGGCGAAAAGCAACCGACGCAGCCATCGAGGTCGTCCGGAACCAAATAGCCGCCATCAGCCGATCCGCCCAGTCGAATCAATTTCTTGTCCGTCACGACAGGGAAAAGGTCCCGGAAGAATTCCTTGAGCTCCTCCTCCTTTGAGGTGCCGGATATCATAAAGTCGTTATCAAGCAGGCGGGCCTTTACGTAGTCTTTCAACAAACCGATCATGCGGTTGACTCCGAGCTCGCTAACGCATCTGGGTGCAGGCTTGCTGCAACAAGCGGCATTCCCGCAGGCTCGCTGCCTATGTTCGTTGCGATCAACACATTTGCCTGCCTTAAGACTTCAATAGATTCGATTCTTGTCATGAATATGTGCGGTGTTGTCGCTAATCGGCAGCGGTGCCGAGACTTGCCTTGGCTGCTAAGCCGATCTATTCCGTGCTCTGGAACCCGGTCAGCTTCCGCATCGGCGAGGGGACACCGAGAGAGGCACGTGAGCGTGATAGAAGCAGAAGCCGGCTGAGCGCGAAAGATCGAATGACTGACCGGGGAAGCTCGCAGCGCAACCGTCCGGCGTTCTCGCTGGCGGCACGCAGATGCGTCGTTCGCACAACCATAGCGGGTAGCTGGCGCAATGGCAGAAGTGGATTAGTCGAATGGGAAGTTTTGCCGATGCATCGAAAGCCGTTCGATGCTGTGATGCGACCGACGGGACCGAACTCAGGACGATGGCCGAAATTCCCATGAAGGACTCCCGTACACTGATTGCAGAAATGCAGGATGAGATCGAAAAGGTCATCGGGCCTCATCTGGAGGGTGTCGAGGATTTTGCGCTGGTGGATTTCCCCAACCACTCGAATGTGGGCGACAGCGCCATATGGCTGGGTGAAGAGACCTATCTGCAGAGGAAGCTAGGCCGAGCACCGTCCTACGTCTGCACCTATGACACCTGGTCAAAGCAAGAGTTTGAAAGAGCCGTTCCTGTCGGACCGATCCTTATCCATGGTGGAGGCAATTTCGGCGACCTGTGGCCCAGCCATCAGGAGTTTCGGCTCAGGCTTCTGTCGGAGTTTCCGGATCGCCAGATCATTCAGTTGCCGCAAACCATACACTTCTCCTCGAAGGCAAGTCTCAAGCGCGCCGCGGAGATCATCAACTCGCATAAAAAATTCCGGATTCTGGTCCGCGACGTGCAAAGTTTGAATATCGCGACAACGGAATTTACTGCGCCCGCCGATCTCTGTCCGGACATGGCATTCTGCCTGGGTGCGCAGAGTTCGCCAGCGGCAGTAACCAGGAAATTGTTGCTGCTGCTCCGAACAGATCACGAGAAGGTGGAGCAAAAGCGTTTTCCGCCGCTCCCGAATTTTGCGGTTGTCGAGGACTGGCTCATCGAACAACGAGGCTTGGGAAAGTGGTTGTTTGTCAAGGCGCTGCTCGAGACGGCGCTCCTCTTGCTCAAGGGCAGGACGCCGTCGGAGCTCGACGTGCGCATTCGGTGGTTTCACCTGCTCGCGTCGAACCGTGTAGCCCGTGGAATGAGGCAGGTTGGATCGTCGGCCTACGTGATCACGGACCGGCTTCACACGCACATCTTTTGCGTGTTGCTGAATGTGCCGCACTCGCTCCTTGACAACAATTATGGGAAAATCAGCACGTTCGTCGATGCGTGGAGCAAGTCCTTCGAAAAGTTGAGCCGGCCACTGAGCACGAGTGTGGACGACGCCCTCGCAAACTTTCTGAATATCGGCCAGGGCAGTTCGGCTCCGACGGATCAAGGTTGACGGTCGAGCATCATCCTCCGTACGGGCGGTTCGCCGGATCGTGCGCGTGGACGGTGAACGTTGTCGTTCTCTTTGTTGTCTGGCCCGCATTGTTTGCGCAGGAGATTGTCAGGTTGCTGACCCCCGTCGCCGTTGGAGCGCCATTGATCAGTCCGGTGGAACGGTCAAAGGCGAGCCCTTGCGGCAGTCCTTTGACGGACAAGGTCTTGGGCATCATGGCTCCGACATCGCACTCCCCATAGATGTCGTGGCGGTAGCTGTCGCCTGCGGCGGCTGAAAGGGGGCGCGTCGTCACGCGCGGGCCGCGATTGATCGAGAATCGCAGGGGCTCCATCGTTGAACCGTCAGGTTTGTAGCCATAAACGACGACATGAGACCGCCCGGCATTGCCTTCGGCCGTGAAGTCCGCGTTGATCGTGCGCGACGCCGCATCGTAGGAAATTCCTTCCGGGAATTGCGTAAACGTCGTCTGCTCCGTCATACCCGGTTCGGAGCTGTCATAGGGTACGACCTGGACGAATTCGGTAACGCTTGCATCGCCCCAGAGGGCCTTGGCGCTCGGCAGCACAATCTTGCCGTTGCCGTCGTAATCGACATTGAGATCTGCGACCGAAACCAGCGGCTTCCAATGCTTGACGCCTGTCGTCCGCCAGCCGCGGATCCAGTCGACATCGAGATAGGCGCCGGTCGCCGAACTGGCCCACGCTGCGGCGTCATACGCCTCGCCCGCGAACGTGTTGTTGAATACGTGTGACGTCAACAGCACAAATGAGGGCATATTCTTGGTATTGGAATCCACGGCAAACTGGGATCGAAGGGCGCCATCGACGTAGAGTTGGGTGTTTGCGCCGTTTCGAAAGACAAAGCTGAAGACGTGGAACGCGCCGTCCATATAGTCGAATGGTCCGGCGCTGTTGTCGGTCGAGATCGCCCCCGAGGTATGGACGATATTACTGAAGTGCATCCCTTGGGAGTTGCACTCCAGATCCCACTCGTTGCCGGTTGGATTGAGCACGGGTGCGACCGAATAGGTCCAGAACGCGGGATGAAAGCCGGCCGGATTTGTAAGCCTGGGGCTGAACCGGCCACGTATTTCGACGATGACGGCGTTGGCGGTCGGGTAGTATGCAAACGCTCCGGCGGTATGGATCATCGCGGAGAGGTGCGGCCGCACGCCTCCATTGATGGACCGGTCGGTCGGCGTAAGGAATTCCTGCTCGCGCGCTGTTGCCTTGCGCGCTCCGAGGCGCAGCACCGAGCCGGAGATCAACATGTTGTCGAAGCCAACCGCGACGCCGCGGTTGCGGTCCTTGTAGCCTGTGGTCAGCGGGTCGGCATCAAAAGCTGTCCCGAGCGACGTGGTATTGCCGCGGATGCCTGGATGATAGGCGCCAGTCGGAAAGAACTTGCCGCGAGGGTTTGCCGGACCCACGATATCGAGAGTGTTGAATTCATCACCCCACGACAGGGTATAGCCCGCATACAACCCACTGCCATTCTGGCCGACGACGGCGCCGCCGACGACCTGGCTGCGTTCCTTAAACAGCGGGATGAACTGCAGACGCTGTCGCAAACCATCATTGATAGCGGCAAGATAAAGGACTGAGGCACTGACAACTAATGATGCGACGAACAATGCTGCAATGGTGCTGGTGAATCGATGCTTTGATGGCATTCGCGCCTCTTTGCCTGAGACCGTCGCGACTTTCGCGAGGTACATAGTCACACGTCTGTGAGGAGCCGTTGGTTCGATCCAAGGCCTCCGAATGCGGACCGCTTTAGGTATAGCCGCTGAACGTATAGCCGCGGATTTCGCCGTGCTTTACGAAACAAAAATGTGAAATGGGCCACCAGCATGGCAGCGGCCGGGCAGGTGCCGCGTCCTTGTCAGCACAGACAGGTTCGCGGTAATCGTTTGGAGATCACGTGCAAAACGGTTCCCAATCAAGATGTCGGACTGATCGATCAATGGGCAGCAATCTCAGAATTGTGGCGATTAGTTTGGCCGGTTCCGCGCGCCGCGAGCGCGCGCGTGCAAATCTGGAGCCGCTTGAGATTCCATGGACCTTCTTTGATGCCCTGCGTGTGCCCGCCAAGGGGCTCCCGCAATATGATGAGGCGCTGGCCATTCGCTTTTGGGGCAGGGGCCTTTCACGTGCCGAGATCGGCTGCGCAGCGAGTCATATGAGCATCATGGCGCAAGTCGCAGCGTCAGACACCGACAATTCATGGACACTTGTGATCGAAGACGACGTCATCCTCGATGCCGGGTTCAGCTTTCGATCGCTTCCTGACATCTGCAAGGCTGCCGAGATCGGCTATCTCCGGCTGTATGGGCGACACATGGCGCCGTGCAAGCACGTGGCCTGGCTGGATCAGCGGGAATTGGTGCGGTTTGAGCGTGCGCCAATGGGAACGCAGGCTTATCTGATTTCCGGCCGTGCCGCGCGTCGATTTATCGACAGCGTGACAACGATCCATCGGCCAATAGACTGGGAGATGGACCGCTTCTGGGCAAATGGCCTCCACAATTATGCCTTGTTCCCTTTTCCGTGTCTTGAGCTAACGCTGACATCTTCGATCGTAAAGGCGGCGGAGTCGGTTCAGGGGCCTACTGCGCTCGATAGAGCGGCTCGGTTTGCGTGGAAATCAAAGGAATATGTTCTGCGCCTGACGGAAAATCTCCGTCTTCGCCAGTCCGACAGGCGGATTCGCGCCCGCCTCGCCGGCGCATCCAGTCTTTCCGGGCCAATGCCGGAGACAATTCGTACGATCGAAAGCGTGTGATCGATGAGGGCGTGGGACGAGATCTGACGAGGCGGGTTGCCTTTGCGCCGTTGCCCACTCAGGCGGGCTTGCGCCGGATGACACTTCCGAACCTGACGAGCGGCCGCAGGAGTTCTGCCCTGTTGAAGCGGAGCATGATCAGCCGGTACGCAAGCCAGAAAGGGCTCAAGAACAGCCCTGTGAACCAGACGATATGAGAGGCGGCTGCGCGCCAATCTGTTGTCGTGGTCAGCGCAAGCCATATCCCACGGCGCAGAAGTGAACTCGACGTGTCCGCGTCCTGCCCAACATAGCGCAGTCCCAATTTACGCGACGCGAGGCGATAGTTGACAAAGACGATCTCGTTATCGATCGGCCTTGCCGCTTGCACGTGCATGGACTTCTTGTCGCAATGTGCTTTCAGGATATCGAACTCTGCGACGCGGAATCCGATCTGTCTAGGAAAATCCGGAAAGCGCTGCGCCCGCCCCTTCGCGTCATTTCGGCTGATATTTCTGCCATGGAGCCGATATTGCCCCAGGATTTCCTGCACCGTGACCACGTCTCCGTAAAGAGGCGCTATCGTATTGAGGGCGCCGTCATATCCCACGGGCGGATTGAGCGGGACGACCTGTCGAAGAAACGCTCGGGAGTACGCATTTCCTGACATGACTGGCCAGATGTACGTTCCCGATCGTGTAAATTCTGCGTGCACATCGTCTGGCGCGTAGGATTTAGGAAACGCACAAAACGAGCGCCCAAGTCGCCTGCCGGCCCCGTCGATGATGTCCAGATTGAACTGAACTTTCGAAACACCTTCACGCCAGTGAGCAGCGACGTTTTCGACCGCCGTCGGCATCAGGATGTCATCCGCATCAAGGAACAGCAATACATCGCCTGTCGCTGCGCGATACCCAACTTCGAATGCTGCGATGTTGCCCTGATTTGCCTGAAATATGGCTCGAATCCTGTCACCATAGCCGGCGATGATCTGGCGGGAACCGTCGATCGATCCGTCGTCGACGACGACGATCTCGTCCGCCGGACGGGTCTGATTCAACGCGCTGTCGATTGCCAATCCGACATACCGTTCGTAATTGTAGACTGTTATGACGATGCTGATCTTCAACGCGTGTCGCTCACAATTTTGCAAGTGGCAGAAGAAGC
Organism: Bradyrhizobium sp. 137; assembly: GCF_023074095.1. Classification (NCBI taxonomy): domain Bacteria; kingdom Pseudomonadati; phylum Pseudomonadota; class Alphaproteobacteria; order Hyphomicrobiales; family Nitrobacteraceae; genus Bradyrhizobium; species Bradyrhizobium sp. 137. Next base: position 106,590 of record NZ_JADPKU010000063.1, on the reverse strand, counting down.
TATCAATCCATGCCTTGATGAGCCAGAAGTAATTTCACGGTCCGCAAATCATCGTTGGTGAGGCAATCGCATGAAAATCGCTCTGATCGATCCGTCACTGTTTACTTGGCCATATGATCTTAAATTAGCCAAAGGATTGACCGATATTGGGCATGCGGCCAGCATTGTCGGGCGCCAGATTGGGCAGAAGCCTTCCGTTGATGAGGACCTGTTTCTTGACCGGCATTTTTATCCGGGATTGCAGTCGCGCTTTTTCAAGAAACTTCCACGCAATGTGCAGCTGGGGCTGAAGGGCCTCAGTCACGCTGAATCAATGACACGGCTGATCAGGCGCTTCAGGAGGACGCCGCCTGATGTGATCCATTTCCAATGGGCACCGCTGGCGATCGTCGACAGCCAGTTCATTCCCATGTTCAGAAGGGTCGCGCCAACGGTTCTGACGGTTCATGATTCGAATCCGTTCAATAACAATCCGAGCTCGCGGATCCAGCGGATTGGCGCGTTCAGCATTCTGCACTGCTTCGACCATCTTATCGTTCATACGACCGTTGCACGCGATCGCCTGCTGCGCGTTGGTATCCCGGACGAGAAGATATCCGTTATCGCGCACGGATTGCTGACGGATCATATCACCCGACCGGCCGACGAGCCCTCGGCCGGAGATGGGCGCGTTCAAATACTCCTGTTCGGCAAGATAAAGCCCTACAAGGGAGTCGACGTCATGCTTCGCGCGCTTGCGCTGCTTCCCCGAGAGGTCAGGGCGAATTGCGTGGTGAAGGTCGTGGGCTGGCCGGAAATGGCGATGGAGCCGCTGTTTGCGATGGTGAAGGATTTGCAGCTCGAAGATAATGTCGAATTCGACCTGCGTTTCGTTCCGGAAGATGATGTGACCTCTCTGGTTGCGCGCGCCGACATCCTGGCTTTTCCGTACCGGGATATCGACGCATCCGGCGTGCTGATGCTGGCGATCGCGGCGGGACGTCCGATTGTCGCGTCGAACCTTGGAACGTTTTCAGAATGGCTGAGCGATCGGGCAGAGGGGACGCTCGTTCCTCCAGGTGATCCCGCCGCATTGTCCCGGACGCTCGAGCGCTTGATCAGCGACCCTGATTATCGAAACCGCAAGAGTCAAGGAATGTTGGAGCTGCGAGACTCCGTGCCGACGTGGACCTCGATTGCACGCCTGACCGAGGCCGCCTATGCGAAGGCTGGCCGGCGTGTGGGCACGCCGGCCAGTGCCCAGGTTCTGCAGCGTTCAGGAAACTGAAGGGGTCATCTGCCAGGTGGTCTGGCGGATCCACAGGATACCCCAGAAAAAGCCAAGTGCCCACGCGAAGTGCATCACGACGGCGGCCGGCAGTGCAAGCAGCCCGCAAATTGAGCGATGTTTTACTGCAATCATCATTGCGGTCAGCGCCAGTATCGCCAGGTAGACCGCCGGCAATGTCAACAGCAGCGGTGCAGCCGGCGCCAGCACGATGGCGCCCAGCATCAATGCAACATGAGTGGGCACCAGGAATTGACGCAGTCGCAACGATCCTGGATGCCGTCTCACCGTTCTCGATCGACCACGACCGTAGTTGAAGTACTGCTTCGCCAGGCTCAGAAATCTCGATCGCGGTCGATATGAAAGGCGGATGTCCGAATCCAGAAATATCCGGCCGCCGAGTGCACGCAGCCTGCAGTCAAACTCTGCGTCTTCATTATGAGCGAAGGTCTCGTCGTAACCACCAGCCCTGCGGAACGCGTCGATGATCATCGCCGCATGATGCCCGTGATCGACAAAGCCGCTTTGCTTTCCGCCGCGATGTGCCGATCCGCCCGAACCGACCTTGGTGTCCGAGACCCATGCGACGGCCTTTTGCAGGCAGCCGTCACCACGCGAGTCCATGGGGACCACGACCGAGTCGGCTTGGCGCTCGTCCAAGGTCTTGAGGAGGCGCGAAACATAGCCGGTCGGATATTCGCAATGGGCGTCACACCGCACCAGGACCTGCGCCGCAGCACCATAGACCTGTACGGCTAAATTGACCCCGGCACTCTGCAGCCGCTGGGGATTGCGCAACAGATGGAGGCCGCCAATCTCGTTGGCGAGCTGGCGGACAATGTCAGGCGTCCCATCGGTGCTGCCGCCATCTGCAACCACTATTGTGCGATCTTCGTGGAGATTGTCCTGGGCCAGGTTGCGGACAACGGTCTCGATATGGGAAGCCTCGTTCAAAACAGGTATGACGATCAGGACGTTTCTGGACACGGTTTAGCTGCCACTTGCCATTGTTTGCTCAATCCATTGGCAGGCGCGAGAATGTTCCTTGATGCACGCCAAAGGAGGCGTGGACGGTCCGCTAAAAGAATGGCCAACTCGTGACTGCTTCTTTGATGCATCGTCAGATAGGGGGCATACTGATGGTGCCTTAAAATGGGCGATCTATTCTGCATGAATCGTGAATAGTGCGTGCCCGATCGCTCGAAGATCGGAAGCGAACCTGACCGGAGTGATATGTGAGAGTTGTTGTTGCTGCCCCCGCTTTGTTGCTGGCGCTGTGTCATCCTGCATCGGCCGATCCGATGACGTTGGATTTTTCATGGCGCGGGGCGCGCGGCTGTATCACGCTGTTCCCAAATCCGGAGATGCGTCTGCGTAACATTCCCGCTGGTGCCACTTCGATGACGCTCACACTTGCGCAAGGAACTCGCGAAATGGGAGGCCAGGACGTTCCGGTCCCCGGAAATGGCGTTCTGCCGTCGGGGACGATACGGACATTTGGTCCTTGCAAGCCGGGTCTGTATGAATGGACCGCCCTCGTGAAGTCATCGACGGGACAGGTTCTATCGGAAGCGCGTCAGGCGCGATTCTATCCCGCGGACGAGACCGCAGCGAAGCAATAATTTCGCAACGTCAATCCTCGTGTTGCACCGTTTCGGGGTCTTTGCAACTGCGCGTGGCAGCTCCACGCGTCTGCGCGCAGCCGATTGATCGTACGAATGAAGCCACAATCCATCTAGATAAGAATTGACTGGAATTTGGAATATTGGAGATCAAGAACGAGATCGTGCTTCGTGACAAGGAGTTGAGTGTTGTTGGCGCGAAGGTTGATGAAGACGCGTAACGATGTCGCCGATCCGACAAATCTCGGTAGTCCCCCACCTCCGAGCGATGTGGGGCGCGCGGACGCGGCGAGATGAAAAAGACCGTTCTGGTCACCGGCGGTGCGGGCTACGTCGGCTCGCATTGCTGCAAGGCGTTTGCGATGGCGGGCTGGAACGTCGCGACGCTCGACAATCTTTCCCGGGGCTGGCGCGATGCGGTGCGCTGGGGACCGTTGGTCGAGTGCGATATTCGCAATTCAGCCGGCGTGCGCGCAGTGCTGGAAACCTACAAGCCGGACCTCGTCGCGCACTTTGCGGCGCTGGCTTATGTCGGCGAATCCGTGGCCGATCCGGCCATCTATTACGACAATAACACGAGAGGAACGCTTGCCCTCCTGGAGGCAATGCGAGCGGTCGGCTGTTCGCGCGTGCTCTTTTCCAGCACGTGTGCCAGTTACGGAGTACCCAAGCACACCCCGATAGACGAAACACATCCGCAGGCGCCGATTAATCCCTATGGTTGGTCCAAGATGATCATCGAACGTATGCTGGAGGACTTTGGTCGTGCGTACGACATGTCGTCGGTTTCGCTGCGCTATTTCAACGCGGCGGGCTGTGATCCTGACGGCGAGATCGGTGAGCGCCACGAACCGGAGACGCATGCCATTCCGCTGGCGATCGAAGCGGTGCGCCGACCCGATCGGCCTTTCACCATTCTGGGAACGGACTTTCCGACGCCGGATGGAAGTGCGATCAGGGACTATATCCACGTCAATGACCTAGCGCAGGCGCACCTTCTCGCAGGTGACATGCTGGTGGCTCGAGGCGGTACTCATGTCTTCAATCTCGGTACGGGGGTCGGCACGAGTGTGCTCGAACTAGTAGAGGCCGTGAAGCGTGTCTCCGGAAAAGACCCGGTCGTCAGGCGCGGCCCACGCCGCGGGGGGGACCCGCCCATGCTCGTTGCCTCCTTTGCCAAAGCCAAGCGGGAGCTCGGTTGGAGCCCGCGGCAATCCGAGATCGATTTCATTATCGAGACTGCACTGAGGTGGAGCGATAGCAATCCGTCGGCATATTTCGCACGAAGATGATCGATACCCCATTCGCAGGAATTGGATTGGGAAGGGGCGTGACGCATGTCTCCGTGACGTCGGCGTCCGATGTTGCGGAAACGACGTTGAGCGATGGCATGACGGTGTTCTGGCGCGCCAACCAGCCGATCGGCCATGTGCTGATGCATGAAGGGCAAATTGCGGACGCCAGGATCGATCACATCGACGACGGCTTTCTGTCAGCCGTCGACTCCAAGGTGCGAACTCCGACAGAAGTGAGACTCTCGGCGAGCGTGGTGATCTGCACGCGCGACCGTCCGGACGAGCTGAGCAAATGCTTGTCGTCGCTGCCGAGGCAGACCCATCCTCCAAGAGAAATCATTGTGGTGGACAATGCATCGCGCGATCGGCGGACGCGGGATGTCGCGTTGGCCGCGGCAGCAACTTATATTCGCGAGGATCGACCCGGTCTGGATATTGCTCGCAATGCCGGCGCGCTCCAGGCGACCGGAGATATTGTCGCCTATACGGACGACGATGTGCTGCTTCACCCGGGTTGGCTGGAGCAACTGACATGTGCGTTTGACTCTCCCCAGATCGGTGCGGTGACGGGACTGGTGCTTCCGGCCGAGCTCGCGACCGAGGCGCAACGGCACTTCGAGACGTATTGGGGATTTAACAAAGGCTATCGCGAACAGGATTACGACAGCGCAGCCTTCCGATCGCATCGCGGTCGGGTCCTTCCCGCGTGGGACATCGGCGCCGGAGCAAGCATGGCATTCCGGCGCGAGGTGTTTCAGGCCGTCGGACTTTTCGATGAGCGACTGGACGTCGGCCAGGCCGGCTGCTCGGGAGACTCGGAATACTGGTATCGATTGCTCGCGGGCGGCTACACCTGCCGTTATACTCCGGCGTCGGTCGCATTCCATTTTCACCGCAGGACGATGGACGGCCTGGCCAGCCAGATCTATCACTACATGCGTGGTCATGCGGCAGCGCTTCTGGTGCAGTATGAGCGAACGGGGATCTCGGCGAACCGGCGTCTGGCCTACTATCACAAGCCGCGTTGGTACCTCTCTCGGCTGCTCCGGAAAGTAGTGGAAGGAGACAGCATTCGCGACCGCTTCCTGAAGGAGGAGGTGACCGGATATCTCGCCGGATTGCTGTTCTATCATCGCCGAAGGCTTCGCAGATGACGGCCCATCCGCGTACGTCCGTCGTGATCGCCGCACGTGATGCTGCAGAGACCATTGCTGAAACGCTTGACAGCCTGCTCGCGCAGAGCGCCCCTGACTGGGAGGCGCTTGTCGTGGATGACGGTTCGATCGATCCCACGGCCGCGATCGTTGCTGAATATGCGGCGCGGGATTCCCGCTTTCGTGTTCTGCAGTCTGGCGGAGGAGGCGCTTCAGGTGCCCGCAACAAGGGAATTGCAAGCGCGCGCGGCGAACGAATACTGTTCCTTGACAGTGACGATTGGATTGATCGGTCCTTCCTTGCCCGGATGAATGCTGCGCTGGATCTGGATCCTTTGGCGGTGGCCGCCTATTGCAACTGTTGCCGGGTTATGCCTGACGGCAGTGAAACTCCCGTGCGCTGCGATCCGGCTATCCAGGACAACGCGTTCGAGCGTTTCGCTCGGACGTGTGCCACGTTCATCCATGGCGTGCTTGTCCTAAAGAGCGCTGTTGCAAAGGTCGGTGGCTTTGAGACCAGCCTCCGCACGTGCGAAGATTGGGACCTGTGGCAACGGATCGCACGCTGCGGCGGCAGGTGGATCCATGTCGACGAGAAATTGAGCTATTACCGGACAAGCGACCGTTCACTGACGCAAGATGTCAAACGGATGCTGGCCGACGCGCGGGTGGTCATTGCTCGCGGATTTTCGAGTGATGACCGCGTCAGCGAGCCGGCACCCGAACATCGGGCGGGAGCGTCAACTGCATATGGCAGCGCCGAGGCGGCGTATGCGTATTTCATGCTCTGGTGTGCCGGATTTGATTGCGGCCGCAGGAATGCCAGTGATCCAACGCTGGAAACGCTGAGCGACATTCCAAAGACCGAGACAGCGGCGGACTTCATTGCCGCTGTTCTGCTCGATGCCGTGATGGTCGGGGCAAGAACGGTACCCGCCAAGCTGGCGGAACGGTGGCCGCAATACGGGGAGGGCGTAACCAACCTCATTTCAGCGATCGGTCGCGCATGGAACGATCCGGCGGCAGGGCGTAAGTGCCAATACCGCTTTGAGCGGAAAGTGCTCGACTATGACGATCTTTCGGCGCCCAGGGTCCTCACGTTGACGTTCGGCACGTGCGTTGACCTTCGCCGTATCGGCACCATCAGGCCGATCGGGACTATCGATCGATTGTACGTCTATCTCTGTGACGGGCCTCGCATCCTGACGCTGCTCGATATTGGTGCCCTCGGCGCTGTCGACAGCCGCTTCTGGATCGCGCTGGCCGCCGATGGCCTCGTTCACTTGCAGGTCAAAGACCAGATCGGAAGGCTGGTTCGGGCAAAAATCGCACTCCACAAGCGGACCGAACGACTTCAAACTTTCATGCGAGACGGCCGAGATACTCACCGGGGGCGGCTACGCGAGTTGGCCTCGCGGGCTTCATGTGAGGCGCGGTCGCGAGCCATCTCAGGCATCTCCGCTTCCAGCAGTCCTATGCGATGTGCCAGGCGATCTCGAGACACCGCACGCAAGCAATTTTGGGAGGAGTTTTTCGAGCAAGAGGATCCCTGGAACTACGGTTCGTCGTATGAACAGGAAAAGTACACTCGGCAGCTCGAGCTTCTGCCAGACCAGCCAATAGATCGCGCGCTCGAGCTCGCGTGCGCGGAAGGACACTTCACGCGCCAATTGGCCCGCAGGGTCAGACGCCTGTGTGCCGCCGATATTTCAACCAAGGCGCTCGGTCGCGCTCGTGTCCGATGCAATGGGCGTCAGAACATCGAATTCTCTCAATTGGATTTGTCCGCCGATCCGCTCCCACAGGACATCGATCTGATCGTCTGCTCCGAGGTCCTTTACTACCTTGATGACGAGGCCGAACTAGAATCGGTCGCGAGGCGACTGGTGCAGGCGCTGCGTCCTGGCGGCTACCTTATGGCGGCCCATACCTTTGTGCTGAAGGACAACATGTCGCGAACAGGGCTCGACTGGGAGAGCCCGTATGGGGCGGAGACCATCACGCGGATTATCCAGGGCGTACCCGGACTCGCCCTGGAGACATCGATCGAGACGGAACTGTACCGTATCGATCGGTTCAGGCGGTTACTCCCGGGCGAAGCCGCCCCTGACATACAGGTGAAATACGCGGCTATCGAGGCGCCGATTGAGGTCGAGGTTGCGCGGTCCATCGTGTGGGGTGGGGCTGTGGCGCGCAGGTTTGACGTCACCCAATCCGAAAGACGCACGCACGCTCCGGTCCTGATGTACCACCGAGTTGCGGTTGAAGGACCAGGTGAACTGGCGCGCTACCGCCTGTCTCCCGATGCGTTCCGGCAACAGATGCTGTGGCTTCGCCGCAATGGCTATCACACGATCAACTCGGATCAGCTCGCCTGGTTCGTGGCAAACAATCATCCGTTCGTCGGCAGGCCGGTGCTGATCACCTTCGACGATGGGTACGACGATTTTGCCGAGCATGCATGGCCGATCTTGCAAGCAAACGACTTCTCGGCAGAAGTCTTCGTTGCGACCGATTTCGTGGGAAAGCGGGCGGAGTGGGATGCTCAGTTTGGAGAGCCCGCTTCGCTGCTTGGGCCGACGAGGATCGCTGCGCTTGCCGCCGAGGGCATATCCTTTGGCAGCCATTTGGCGAGTCACCCGCGCAGCGAGCAACTTGCGACCCGGACTCTCGCCGAGGAATTGACGCGATCTCGCGCCCAGTTGGAACAGTGGCTTGGGCGATCGATAACGTCGCTTGCCGCGCCTTTTGGCTCTACCGATCAGCGGCTTGAAATTCTCGCCGCCGAATGTGGTTACAAAACTCTGTTCAACACGGTCGGACGGGCCGTAACACTGAAGGACAATCTGTTGGATCTGCCGCGAATTGAGGTCAGAGGCGATTTTACGTTGGACACATTCGCTCGTTGCCTGGAGCAGTACCAATGAATACGGGGGCGCTCCTGGTCAGCGTGGTTATTCCCGCCTTCAACGCCAGTGCAACGATCGACGAGACGCTTCGCAGCGTCAGATCCCAGTCGCACCGGGAGCTGGAAATCATTGTCGTGGACGACGGCTCCACAGACAACACGGTCGCAGTTGTCCAGCTGCATACGGCTCAGGATTCGCGAATAACAATCATAGAACAGCGTAATGCGGGGGTCGCGGCCGCCCGGAATGCGGGCTGGCAGGCGGCGGGCGCGGACTTCGTCGCGTTCATTGATGCCGATGATCTCTGGACGCCCCGCAAGATTGAGCAACAGCTTCAAGCCTTGCTTGATGCAGGAGAGCGGACCGGTCTTGTCTACAGCTGGTATGACTGGATCGATGCCGATAGCCGCGTAAGTGCCAGGTCCGATCCCGTCTTTCATGCGGGCGAGGTGCTAGACTATCTCTGTCAGGGAAATTTCATCGGCAACGGCAGCTCGGCGCTGGTCCGCCGGGAAGCCCTCATAGCTGCAAAAGGTTTCGAGAGCGGACTCAGGGCATCGGGGGCAGAAGGCTGCGAAGATCTGCTGTTCTATTGCCGTGTCGCGGAGGCGTACCACTTCGCGGTCGTGCCCAAGTATCAGATTGGCTATCGGTACCTCCCGAACAACATGTCAAGCAACAAGACCCGAATGTTCCGGTCGTGGATGCTGGTCGCGGATGAGATCATGACGCGACACCCTGAGCGCACGGCGCTCCTAGACCTGGGCCTCAGAAACTATGCGCGTTGGCTGCTTCGGAGAGCTCTGACGGGCGGTCAGTTGTGGTACTTCGCTTCAATCTTTGGACTGCTTTTCAAACGGAATCCCTTGCTCGCGCTCAGGGTCGCCGCGCACGATGTGCCGCGTGATACCGTCTCGGAAATCCGGTGGAAATGGCGTCATCAGCGTCGCAGGGCGGTTCGACCTTCGGCGTCGTTGTTTGCCATCGGCGATCCAACTCAATCGCTATGACAGAGCACGCGAACAACATACGCAGACCGAGAGCTGCTCGGCACGCAGCGTTGGTCGAATTGTTCAAGCTGCTCAAGCTTGCTCCACTGCCCGGTTGGGTGACGCCCGCGCTGATTGTCCTTGGCCTGGCTGCATCGTTGGCGGAGACGGTCGGGATTACTCTCGTGCTCCTGTTCTTCTATTTCGCCATGGGTCAGGTGGAACTTGCAACGTCGACCAGTGGCCTCCTGGGCGAAGCGCTCCGATATGCGGCGAACTGGTTTCACAGCTCGACCGAAACTGCTGTCGTGCTGCTCCTTCTCATCATTGCTCGCGGTGCTCTTTCCTTCATCAACGCACTAATCAGTGCACGTGTTGGAGAGCAGATCAATGAAGCCGCGCGCAACCGCGTCCATCTGCAGTATCTGTCGACTTCGTATTCATTCTTCCAACGCCATGAGGAGGCATATCTCATGGAGGTGTTGGGAACCGAGACATGGATAATCTCTGGAGCATACGCCAGCCTTACCCGCATTATCGTGAGCTCGTGTTCGATTTTTCTCTTCGCGTCTTTTCTGTTAGCGCTCTCGATCAAGGTAACGGTCCTTGCCATCGTCGCCTCGATGATTGTATCGGCCGGATTGCGCCATCTTTCGTTGCCCATGCAGCTGTTGGGTGCCGGCGTAAAGCTGGTTCATCAAAAGCTGGGCGAGCATATGCTGATGACACTCCAGGGTATGCGCACGATCCGCGCGTATGGCCAGGAGGAGATTCACCAGAAACGCTTCGAGCAGGCTTCGACGCAGGCCCGACAGGTCGCGCTGCGGCTTGCGCGCCTATCCGCCCTGGTCTCGCCTCTGACGGAGGTGGGGTATCTTGTCGTGCTGTTTCTCGTCATCGCGTTCGCTGATTTATGGGGAATCGGCTTCGCGACGAGCCTGACCGCGGTCGCGTTGCTCTATCGATTGCAGCCGCATATGCGAGATCTGGAAGGGAACTTGCTGTATATGGCGCAGATCGAGCCGCAGCTTCGGTCCATCAGACATATGCTGTCGATAGATGACAAGGAGTACCCGAACGCCGGGCACGTTGCCGTGGCTAAACTGGAGAACGGCATCTCATTTCGCAACGTGACATTCCGCTATGATGCCGGTACGGAGCCCGCTCTTTTGGATGCTTCGTTTGACATTCCTGCGGGGAAGACCACTGCGCTCATTGGAGCCAGTGGCGCGGGCAAGACCACGATCGTAAATCTATTGTTGCGACTCTATTCGGCCAACGAGGGTGTCATACGGGTTGATGGGCGATCCATCGAAGACGTTCGTCGAACCGATTGGCTCGGCATGCTCGCGATTGCGGGCCAGGATGTCGACGTGGTCGAAGGCACGGTGATCGAGAACGTTCGGATGGCCAAGAACGACGCCTCCGAGGAAGAGGTTCGGCAGGCGCTGCGGGTCGCGGGCATTTCAGAGGTCGTCGAGGCCTTACCGGACAAATACGACACCTGGATAGGACAGCATGGCCTGCGCTTCTCGGGCGGTCAGCGGCAGCGTCTTGGTCTTGCGCGAGCGATTGTGCGCAATCCGAAGTTCCTCATCCTCGACGAAGCGATGAGCGCGCTCGATCTGATACTCGAGGACAGCATTCGACGCGCGATCCAGCTACAATTCAAGAACCGAACCTTGTTGCTGATAACACATCGCCTGGATTCAGTGCGTGATGCGGACCACGTGGTGTGCATTGAAAACGGCCGGGTTCGCGCTGAGGGCCCTCCCGCGAAGGTCCTGGCGAGTCGAGGAGCGTGCGTAACAGGAACTTCGCAAGATGATGTGCTCACTTATCGGATGCGGAATACGGTTCCCTAATCGGAACCCAGCGTGTTCGGCGCTCGCCCAATGAATGACGGCCCCTGCACGGAGCCTGCTTGATGCAAGCAGCGCGGACTTCACATGAGCCCGTAGCATTACGGTGTCTCCGCAGAAATCTCCAGCCGTCAGCTGATTCTCTCGGCATGCGTCAAATTGCGTCGAATCCATAAGGCTCTTTTGAACGCGTGCATAGTTGTGTGCCACGTAATAGGAGCACGCAATCCATCATGACCATTATCACTGGAAGCGCCGGTGCTGACGTTCTGTTTGGCGGTACCGGAAATGATGTTCTGACCGGAGGAGCAGGCAGCGATACTTTCGTCGTCTCGAAGGGCTATGGCTCCGATACCGTCACTGATTTTCAGGCGGGCTTCGGCGGCGATGTGTTGCGATTGCAGAACTACGGCTTTGCGACGTTCGCCAGTTTCCTGGCAGCGGCCACCCAAGTGGGCTCCGATACGGTTGTAGCGCTGTCGTCAACCGAAACACTGACGCTGCAGAATGTCGCGCTTTCGACCTTGGTTGCAAGCAATGTCGCGCTGGACAATCCGCTGCCAGCGAGCGGAACGGCATGGAATTGGGCGGGTACCGTCCCTGCGGGAGGCACGCTGGCGACCGGAGCGACAAATGATGGCATGGAGGCCGGCGGCACGGGCGTCACGCTGATCGGCGGAGCAGGGGACGACACCTACTATGTCTATGACCACAACACTAGGGTCGTCGAGCAGGCCGGAGAGGGTATCGATACGATCCGCGTCTGGAACATCAACGGATACAGCCTTGTCAAAGCGCCGAACGTCGAAAACCTTGTCCTGACAGATAGCGTTCCGTCTCCCGCCACCGGCAATGATCTCAACAACATCATTGTCGGCAATGCCGGCGACAACATGATCGACGGCGGACGGGGGAACGATGTGCTGACCGGTGGGGCCGGTCGCGACACCTTTGTCGTGAGAGCGGGCAACGGCAACGACATCGTCACCGACTTTCAGGCGGGTGCGGGCGGGGACATCCTGCAGCTCAACAACACCGGCTTCAAGACGCTCGCCGATGTCACGGCGGCCATGAAGCAGGTGGGCACCGACCTTGTCCTGACAATCGCTGGCGGCGAAACGATAACGCTTGAAAACACCAGCCTCCAGAATCTCACGGCCGGCAATATAAACATCGTCAGTCCCCTGACCGGATTGGTCCAGACCTTCAACGACGACTTCAACACGCTGTCCGCGGGGCAGGATCCCAGCCTGACCTGGCGCACGAGTTATGCCTGGAGCGGAGCGGCAGGCTACGGGCTGGCCGGCGAACAGGAAGTGTATGTCGATCCCAGCTTTTCCGGGCTGCCGGCAACTCAGGCGTCAACGTCGCTTGGGCTTAATCCGTTCTCGATTCAGGACGGCCACCTTGTCATCACGGCACAGCCCTTGCCTGCGAGCGCCACGCCTTATACAGGCAGCGCCATTTTCTCGTCGGGCATGATCTCGACCCAGAACAGCTTTACCCAGACCTACGGCTATTTCGAGATGACGGCCACGCTGCCCAGCACAAGCGGCGCGTGGCCGGCGTTCTGGATGCTGCCCAGCACTGCCAATAATCTCAACACGGAAATCGATGTGCTCGAAGCATTTGGTCAGGATCCTGATCAGGCGCATTGGGCCATTCACTCACCCTACGCGCCCGCGACGAATGGGGGTTGGGCCAATACGGCCAACCTGACCACCGGAGAACACACGTTTGCGCTCAAATGGACGCCCTACGACCTGACGTTTTTCGTGGACGGGAAGGAGGTCGCGCAGCAGGCCACGCCCGCCGACATGAATACGGCGATGTACATGATCGCCAACCTAGCGATGGGCGGGAGCTGGCCGGGCAACGCCGCTCCAGGATCGACGGCGACGATGACCATCGATTCAATCAAAGCCTATCAATTGCCGGAATACACGCTTGCGAACTACACCCTGCTCACGAGTGGCGCGTCGACCAACACGATCGTGGGAAGCGCGGCTGTAGACACGCTGACCGGCACGTCCGGCAATGACCTGATCGGTGGTGCAGGAGGCGCGGATGTCATGACTGGCGGCGCCGGCGATGACACTTATGTCGTGACCGATTCCGGTGCGAAGATTGTCGAGGCCTATGGCGGGGGCATCGACACGGTAAACTCCTCGGTGACGTATACGCTTTCGAGCTACGTCGAGAATCTGACGCTCACCGGTTCGGCGGCCATCAGCGCCATCGGAAATATTCAATCCAACATCATCATCGGAAATTCCGCGTCTAACGTGATCACCGGCGGGCTCGGCAATGATACCCTGACCGGCGGCGGCGGTATGGATACTTTCGTATTCAACTCCGGCGATGGTTCGGACATCATCACCGACTTTTCTCCGGGATCGGGCGCCGCTCACGACGTCGTCCAGCTCAACGGCTTTGCCTTCACCTCATTTGCCGACGTGCAGGCGGCGATGACCCAGGTCGGAAGCGACGTCTATCTGAAGTTGACCAGCCAGGACACCTTGGTGTTCCGCAACACGACGGTCTCGGCATTCACCAGCGACAATTTCCAATTGCCAGCAACGCTCCCGGTTGGCGGGACGATCATGTCCTGGATTAGCGGGAAGGCGAGCAGCCGCATGGTGTACGGCACCGCGGCGAACGACAAGCTCTCGGCGGTCAATAGCGATGACACGCTCGTCGGGGGGAACGGCGACGATACCTACGTCATCGGAAGCGCGAACCAGAAAATCGTCGAGAATCCCGGCGGCGGCATTGACAGCGTGGAGGCGTGGACGTCGTACACGCTGACGGCGGACGTCGAAAACCTGACGTTGATGATGGGCGGGCTCGCGGGCGTCGGTAACCAATTGGCAAACCGTATGGTCGGCTCGAGCGGTGACGACGTCCTGGATGGCGCCGGCGGGAATGACTGGCTCTCTGGAGGATCCGGGAACGATACATTCATTCACTCTGCAGGCAGCGGCAACGATACGATCGCGGATTTCCACGTCTTCACGAGCGCGACCGCCGAACACGACAAGCTGATTCTGAAAGGTTACGACAGCGGCGCCTATTTGACCCATGTGAACGACGTGTGGACCGTTCGCTACGCGGGTGGAGCAGATGCGCTGCGCATTGCGGGCGTCACCAGCTTGACGTCGGCCGACTATTCATTCGTTTCCACGACGAATTCGCCGATGGCGATGACATCTATCGCCGTGCCGACGATCTCGGCGGTCAACGACAGCGGCTCGATCGTATCGGGCCTGATCAATATAAATCATCTGGTCCTCACGGGTCGCGCGCAGGCAGGTCTAACCGTCAAGGTTTTCGACGGGACAACTCAGATCGGCACGGCGATAGCCGATGGCAATGGTAGCTGGAGCATGGCGACCGCATTGCTGGCCGAAGGCGGCCACACCTTTGCCGCCGCAGCGATGGACGGTGTCGGCAATCTCACCGCGCTCTCAGCCGGGGTGAATGTCACCATCGATACGGTCGCCCCGAACGTGCCCAAGCTCGCGTCGTTCTCGCCAGACAGCAGCGTTGCCGGCGATGGCGTCACCAATGTCAACCACGTGAATTTGACTGGAGCCGCGGACGCCGGGAGCACGGTGCAGGTCTTCGACGGCGCGACGATGATCGGAACGGCGATCGCCGATACCAGCGGAGCATGGTCCTTTGCCACCGCAACGTTGGCGGACGGTAATCACACGTTTGCCGGCAAGACTGCCGACGCCGCCGGCAACGTCAGCGCTTCCTCCGGTGCGTTGAACGTCACGGTCGATACGCGTGCCCCGGTTGCACCTATCCTGACCTCGGGCGCACCTGGAGCTTCTAGCGCAATAATCGTGTCCGGCACGGCAGAAGCCGGAAGCACTGTCCGGCTGTACGAGGGCTCGACCTTGCTCGGCACGGGCGTCGCGGCGACAAGCGGGGCCTGGAGCGTCACCACCGGATCGCTCACGGCAGGGCAACACAGCTTCACCGCCACCGCCGCCGATATCGCCGGAAATTTGAGCCAGGTTTCGAATGCTTTCAGCTCCGCCGTCGGTACGGTGATCGAAGCGGCCGGAACGACATCGCTTATCAAGTCGGGAAGTAACTTCTACCTTTCGACGGCCAGCTCATCGGTGATCTTGAAGAATGGCGGAACGGCGGTTGTCGCGGGGCAGCTTGGCTCGTGGGTGCCAGTAGCTGCGGAAGCGTCGTCGAACGGCTATCTCGTCGCGTGGAAGATCCCCTCGACCGGTCAGTTCGCGGTCTGGAGCACCGACAGCAACGGCAATTTCGTATCCAACTATCTGAACAAGGTGTCCGGCACCGACCCGGCTCTTGAGTCGAGCGAGACCCTCTTTCACCAGGATCTCAACGGTGATGGCGTGATTGGTCTTCCACCAACGCCCCAGAAGGTTTCAGGCACGACAATCGAGGCGTCCGGCTCAACCAGCCTGGTTCTGGTCGGCTCGAATTACTTGCTCGACGCGATGACCAGCGGCGTGGGGCCGACCTTGAAGTACGGTGGCGTAGCGGTTGTGTCGGGACAGTTCGGCGCTTGGACGCCGGTGGGCGTGGAGCAAACAACCAGCGGCTATGATGTGGCCTGGAAGATTCCGGCCACCGGCGAACTCTGTGTGTGGACCACGGACAGCAATGGCAACTATGTATCGAACCTCCTGAACAAGGTGTCCCCGACCGACCCTGCTCTTAAAGCGGTCGAGACGACTTTTTATCAGGATCTCAATGGCGATGGTGTAATCAATACGTCATCGACCATCCTCAAGATCTCCGGAAATGTCGTATTGAATGTGGGCAATATGTCACAGGCCGCGACGGTCGACCCCGGCGCCACGCTCGAATTGTCCGGCGCCGCTTCGGGGTCGATCACCTTCAAGACGTCGACCGGCAATCTGGTGTTGGACCACGCGTCGCAATTTACGGGAACGCTCATCGGTCTGACGGGTGACGGCACCGCGTTCAATTCCAACCATATCGATCTGAAGGACATCGCGTACGGAGCGGGGACGTCGGCGTCCTTTTCCGGCAACACAGCCGGCGGTACGTTGACCGTGGTCGATGCCCAGAATCACACGGCAAATATTTCGCTTGTTGGTGACTACACCAGATCGACCTTCAACCTCTCGAGCGACGGAATGGGCGGCACGCTGGTGATCGATCCTCCGAAAACCAGCGTTGATTTGTCGGCGGTTGCCTCGTTACAGCCTCCTGCGACCGCACCGGCCGTCGGCCTCGCGGGCCTGGAAGATGGCGGGTTCGTGTTCGAGCAGTCCGCTACCTCCAATGCATATGACTTGATCAACGAGGCGTCTCGCGAATCTGCCAAGGCAGTGCTCCTCGCGGCGATCACTTCCCCAGATGTTGATTCAGGCTTTCATCAGGTCGACGCCGTTCACGCGGTCGCCCCCGTCGATATTCATCTGGCGGACTTGCATGGCTTCATCGTTCGCTGAAGGTCTTTGCCTTTCGAAAGACGTTGCGCAATACGCGTTTCGCAAGTGCCCGTTTCTGCGCGAAGAAGGACATGGCGAGGAGATATGATGCATAGGCAAGCGCCAGCAGCGTAACCAGCCCAGCGAATGAGTTTCCATCCAGCAATGAGATGATCGAAATCCTTGTGACGGTCGCCGCAACGGCACAACCGATCCAATGCGGGACAGTCGTCTTGATCAGGTTCCTTGTCGTCACAGGGCCATGACGACCGATCGATATCGCATAAAGCGGCAGCACGACGGTGCAGTTCACCAGCGTATACGCTGCGGCGATTCCAAGCGCGCCCCAGGGAAGACCGGCGAGGAATGAGGTCACGTTGATCAGGGCGGTCCAAACGCCGAGCCTGAAGTACTCCTGGCCACGGCCTTCACTGAGGAACAGCCAAGCTGCCGTCGCGGTCGCGACCTGGATCAAGCCCGCAACGCCAAGCCAGGAAAAAATCGGGGCTGCACCCACCCAATGCTCGCCGAGGAGAACTCTGAAGAGCGGCTCCGAGAGCAGGATGGCGAAGACGATGCCCGGCTGACATATGAGCATAACCATGGACAGGGCATCGTTGTAGGTGCTCAGATATCTCTCCTTATCGAAACGAAGTCGCGAAAGCAGCGGGACAATCACCTGGCCGATGGGGTTATGTAATTGGACGATCGGCAGCAGCAACAGCTTATAGGCCCGATCGTACAGTCCGAGTTCGTCGCCGCCTCGAAATTTGCCGATGAGAATGTTGTCCGCATTTCTCGAGAGATAGTTGACCAGATTGAACCCTGACACGTGCAGGCCAAATCGCGCCATGTGTCGCGTCTCGCTGTCCAGATGGGGATATCCAGGGCGATAGCCAGAATAGGCCCAGATCCCGACTGTCGAAATGAGCGTGAGAACGAGCGTGGACAGATAAAGTGCCCAATAGTCTCTCAAGATGATTACGGCGACGATCCCCGCGACAACGGAAGCGGTTGTCGCGGCGACATCCAGGATTGCCAGAGCCTTGAACCGGGACTCTCTGGCAAGTAGCGCCGCCGGAACGGTCGCAAGGCCGGCAATGAAGCTTAGGCCGGCAATTGCGATCATGAGCTGTTGAAGCCTAGTATCGTCGTAAAACAGCGCAACCGGATGCGCGCTCAACGCCAGAACGAGAGCAGATGCCGCGGAAGCGAGCACCGACAACCAGAACAGCGCATCGATCTGACCCTTGGCGATCTCCGTGCGTTGAATGATGGCCTGTCCAACGCCGACGTCCTTGAGGAGTCCGAGGAACGTTGCAGCGGTCGCAGACATGGCCAGCACGCCGAAGTCGGACGGGGCAAGATTTCGCGTCGAGAATATCGTCAAGACAAAACCGGCCGAGAGTTTCCAGGCCTGGGATCCGCCCGTTATGAGGATGTTGGTTACGGCCCGTGACTTGCTGTCTTTGTCCAACGAGCTCACCCTGCGATCTCAAACAGTTTCTTGCGCGGTCTTGCGCCTGCCAGCAAGTGCCTCGGGAAATCCAGTGCGCTGAACGATGGCGGTTCCGATCGTCTCCGGCTTTTAGCTTGGCCCTGACATGAACGGAAGACGTGATCGGGCGATGTGGGATCAGCGGAGCTGGGTCGAAACTGTTTTCAAACGATGGTCTGACCGTCACCAATGTCGACGTGGACACTTGTGGTCACATCAATGCCCGCAGTTTGTCATATTCAATTCGCAGTGTTGAGGTTCCCGCGGGATGATTTCGTTGGCACTCGCACCGGGAGAAGGACGAGCTGCGCTTGCGATGCTTGCAGATGGCTAGTGATTCTATAATGTTCGGTTGGGCGAAGCTCCGGAGGTCCCAGACGGGATGGCGTTGTATACCGTTGCATCACAGCAAGGAGCGCGGTCTAGCGTCTCGTCGCTCGCGGGACCTCTCTTCCTTCTTGCAGTAGCCGTCATTCTTTCTGCGATTTCGCGGCGGGCCGTCACGCACCTCGCGCGCTGGTCTGACATTTACGCTTTGGTGCTGGTTTGCTTGGCATTTGCCGGCGCGCTCGCCTTCAACTCCATTCGCTACCGTGATTTCTCGCCGCCATTGCGGATCACCGCCCTCGCGATCGGAATGACGATTTTCGTGCAGTTGCTGTTCGATTCATTGGGGCCTTTCGCAGGGCCCCCCAACATCCTGTTCGGTTCGAGCGACAAAAGTCTGTTCTTCCGCTACGGTGCAGTGCTTGCGGTTGTGGCAGGAATAGCCGCGATCTGGCGTCCTTCATTTCTGGTGCCGCTGTTCTATTTTTATCATGCATGGCGCGAAATGGTGAGCGTCGTGTCCGGCATCTTCGTGACCGAGACCGATTATCTCGGGATGCTCGACGTCGGTAACTTCGCCGTCCTTGGCGTGCTCGGCACGATCGTCCTCACCAGCGCCTGGGTGATGGATCGCGTGCCGTGGCTGCGAACTCTGTTCGCTTCTGCAGATAACGTGAAGCAGCTTCGCGATCGCGCCTATGGCTTGATTTGGGCGTGCGCCGTCGGGGCGCATCTCGGCAGCTATTTCTGGTCGGGAATCGCAAAGCTGCAGGCTGGTGGCGAGAAGCCATGGACCTGGCTGCTCGCAAATCCCACGCAAACCTCAATCCTGATGGGTCTCGAACGCGGCGACGCCCCGCTCGGCCTATGGCCGGGCGCGTTGCAGACTATCTGGGACGCGATCGTGAGCAACCAGCTGATCTTCAACGTCTTCGTGCTGGGTGCCCAGCTCCTGTCGCCCTTGGCTGCGATCTCGACGCGCGCGCTGTCGTTTTTCTGCCTGCTGTTCGACATCTTCCACATCGGCGTGTACTTCACACTGGGGGCTCTGTTCTTCTTCTGGATTGCGCTCAACGTGTTCATCGTAGCCGCGGCACGCACGCTGCCGCGTGATGGGTTCACCCCGGCGATGAAGGTTGTGATGGTCGTGACCGTCATTTGTGGCCGGTTCTTCTTCTACACCAATTACCTTGGATGGCTGGACGGGCCGAAGCTGGCAAGCCCGCGGCTTTTCGTCGAGACCCGCGATGGTCGCCAGGTTCTCGCGCCTTCCACGTATTTCGGCATCTACTCGTACATGATCGGGACCGGAACCATGTACATCCCTGAGAATCATTTCCGGGCTCGCGTTGGCGGCAACAACCACGATCTTGCGACTTGGCACGACGCGACCACCTGCGGCCCGGAGATCCTTCCGCGTCAGGACACAGGCGTAGCCATGGAGGCCGTGGAAAAAATGGTCCGCGAGACGGATCGCTTTTTCCGTGTCTATCCCTGGGTGAAGGATAACAACAGTTTTTATGCCTATCCGCACCACATGCTGTCCAATCCATGGCTGTACGGCGAATTCAACAAGCTGACCATGGACGATATTGTCGCCTATCACTATGTGGTGGACTCAGTATGCCTCGGCCTGGCGGAGGGCAAGCTTGTGCGCGACGTTCGGAAGCGAACGGACTATCGAATTGACCCATAGTGATGACGATATCTGGGTGGTCTATGACGGCGAATGCCCGTTATGCAGCCGCTATGTTCTGCTGTACCAGTTGCGGGAGCGTGGGCAGCGCATTCACCTGATCGACGCGCGTTCGGAGCATCCAATCGTGCGCGATATCCGCGCGCGCAACCTCGATCTCAATGAAGGCATGGTGGTTCGCTGGCGTGGGCGGCACTACTATGGGGCCGCTGCAATGCATCTGCTGGCAACGCTTGCCGGGGAGGCGACCGTCTTCAATCGCCTCAATCGGCTCGTGTTCTCCCGGCCCCGCCTCGCAAGGGCAATTTATCCAGTGCTGGTGCGCGGAAGGAAGCTTCTCCTTCGGCTTCTCGGCCGCAAGCTGATCGATGAAATCAATGCTCCAGAACAGCAGATATCGGTCGGTCCTTCCGACGAACACATCAAGCACAACGACGGGGTCCGGTAACGATTGGAGGAAGGCTCCAGCGCGCCTCCTGTGCAGAAAGCGGTGTCAGGGTTGTCGCGTCGCGGCCTGGTAGGCCGGGGAGAGACGCATCAGACCGCAACGGACAAGATCGTCTGATGATTGGTAGATCAGGCTATTGGGATAGATGAGCTCGAATGACGGATTCTGATCGAGCCGCTCCGCGTAGCGTTGATACTCGACCGAGCCGAGATAGTAGTTCCCCTCACGGACCGCGATTGCGACCTTATCGGTGAAGTCGTGAAGAAATTTGAAATGGAGCAGGGCGCCTGTGACGTCGCTTGCCTTGCCTGGTGGGGCCATCAGGTGACCGGCGGCGATATAGCGACGGCCGGGCGACCATCGGGCGAGCGGCACTTTAGTGAGCAGCGGTGGCTGCCAGCGCGTTATGTTAACTGCAGGCAGCAGCCGCGCCAGCCCGTATGGCTCAAGCAACTGTACAAGTGCGTCGTAAAGAGCGATCTTTGGCGGCATCGGTTCGTCATAAAACAGCCTCGCTCGCGCACCACCCACCAGGTAGTTGGTCGGAAAGCCGCGCCGACGGCGCTTCACATAGGTGTCGGAATCGAAGTAGGGGGAGAAAGCGATGAGGCTCTCGCCGGCATGGTAGCGCTCCGGACCGCCGAGCCAGCGTGGATACATATCGACCATTTCCGCGGTCATGCAATCAGCGCCGGTGCTCTCCAGATAACGGCACAACCATCGAAGATCAAAACGTTCGCAGCCGGGGTAGACGAAGAGTTCGTCTGCGTCGAGCGTCAGCGCCCACCGTCCTGGCGCGAATTGGTCGAGCACGGCGCTGGTCCAACGCGCACCACCACTTGATTCTGCAAAAGGCTCCCGAATCTCGAACACGTGAACATCCGGCTGATCGAGCAGGAATGCTCGCGTGCCGTCGTCCGAACGGTCATCGATCGCGAGGAAACGTCCGACTCCGAGCCGGCGATGATGGCGCAGGAAATCGGGTAATCGCAGCATCTCGTTGCGGAGCTTGCCGACAGCTACGATCTCATCGACGCCGAAGTCGAGGGGCCGGGTATCAATCCGGTGAATGACCGGATCGGGGCGCTGCTTGGTCCGTGATCGCGTTGGCGTCAAAAGTGCGACAGCCGCTTGACCCGTTACGATCGACTCTTGTAACGCGTTCTGCGCGCCATTGCCGCCCGCCGCTGCTCTCGCCGGCAATTCCATTTTAGATTTTCCAGCCAACCGATCACATCTGCATTATCTACGATAAAGACGGCGAATATAGGTGCTATGGACGGTCACGTTGTCTCAGCGGGTTGATCTAGCCTCATAAGTGCGTGGCGAGCTACAAATAGGCGCTTCTTCTTTGCAAGAGGAATATCGGCCGGCGGCGTCGCGTCGGTTCCAAATTGATTGCATTGCCCTTCATTCCCAAACGTCTTGAGCATACTTGATGTGTCGCTCCAGCTTGTCGCGCGTCGTGTCGTGCAAAGGCATTTTGCCCGGTCGGCTTTGTGCAACACAGCTATTCCGCGGAAGTTTCAAGGAGCCGAAATCAAAGTCAAAGAAGAAGCCTCCGCCACGCGTATTCAATTTGGTGCAGGAGATCTTTCGAGCCATTGAGCAGATTAGAGCTGTGGCCAACGGTTTCTGCGGAGCAGAACGCGTGCACGGGATCAATGCCGCGTAAATGAAGCGCTCACAAGCACACCGGCGGGAATGCGGCCCCGCGGGATGAACTGCATGGCAATTAAGCAGGTGCGGAGCTTCTACAGAAGGATGTAACAATGTACGACCATGCGACAACATTCTCGCTGGCCGCTCATGATAGGGGGCTGACTAGACTGCGATTTGCGATTCAGGCATCTGCGGTGATGCCTCCGACTGCACCTGGTCGAGCACCGAGAGGTTCGCGATGAGCAGATAGATCAGCAGGCTCGCGCAATAGACGACTTGCAAAATTACCGCGCTGGCGACGAAGGCTATCGCGCCCGTGGCGAAACCCTGCTCAAGGCCCAAATACCACGCTGCAACCAGGATCAGCATCGTTGCGGGAATAAGAGCGTATGCGCGAAGAAAACGCCCCAGAAGAACACCCGCCACGGCGCTTGCGATCATCAGCACGACCAAAATCTGCCCTCCTGCTCTTGCACCAGAGATGTTCCGGACGCATGACGGGCCGTATTGTAGCCACAGAGCCGCTAAAAACATACCACTTTTGTACGGCCATCGCCAGTCTTTGGTGCGGCTGCCGCTGCGCTGCGGGCGGGCGGCTCTGTTCTGGAACGTGCTCGGTCGTCGGCGCGATCCCCTGGATTCCGGAGTTCTCCTGCTGACAACTTGGTGCTTTTCGGTTCCAGGGGTTTACTTTCCCCCGGTGTGCTCGACCTCCGCAACTGGCGGACTCGCAAATGCGGCAAGAGGCTTGTGAGCAAGGCGCCCCGGAGGAGACCGGTCCTAGCCCCCCTGCTTTTTACGCAGCAGGAGCCCGACTAGTTCTTCGAGGCTCTGCTCAATGTCCACGGACTGCAAAGATCCGGTATCGGGCTCAGAGGAATGCGGCTCGATCAGACGCAAGCTTGCGCCGGCAGGCGCGGATTTCGCTGGCTTCGGCTCCCGAATGGATACGGGTTTAAGCGACTGAGGCATGTCATAGTTCGTCTGCTCAGTCATTGTGGGTTGAGGTGTGGCGTATCGCGTCCTGGTGCTTTCATCCGAAGATGGTCGCCTGGTTCTGAGCTCGGGCGAAACGTAGGGCTGCAAGTTCAGGTACTCGGCGTGCCGCTTACGAGAGATCAGCTCACGCGTGCCGTAGCCGGCCGCGAAGCCAATCGCGAGCAGAACAAATATGATGAGGAGCCCAACCATCAAACTATACGCGCCCACTCATAATTCTGCCTCAGAGTTAACCTGCTACCGTCCATATCCTGTAGTTGATAGATGCCGTAATTGACGATTTGAAGGCACGTCGTTCGGCGTGTCCGGGTGAGGCTGCGCTCGCCTGAGGATCGCTTCCAACGAGTGGTGAGGTGTTCGCGATACGAGATATTCGCTGTGATCCGCCGAGGCGCCAAGTTGCTGGTTAACGCGCCCCCAGTTTGGCATCGCACGCGTCGAGAGTGATGCGACAGCCATCGATTGACAGGTCGCTCAACGTAGCGAGCATCGCAACAGGCAACCAGAATACCGAGATCGCCGTCTTGTCGTTACAATCCCCAGGTTCCACCATCATAGCCGGTAGTCGCGCGCAGAAGATCGGGGCGGTCAACGGTTTTCGCGGACTCGCCATCCTGATGGTGATCCTCTTTCACTTGCTTGTTCCGTTTACATCCAGCGCGCCGGCGTTTCCCGGCGAACTTGATCCGAATGGTCTCTTGGCCATTGTCGCAAAGCACGGCTTCTTGGGCGTAAATATCTTTTTTGTGCTCTCCGGATTCGTTCTTTACCTGCCCTATCGCACCAAGAAGCGGGCCATCGATCGGCTCGCCGACTTCCCGCATTTCTATTGGCATCGCGCAGCCCGGTTGCTTCCACTTTACTATACGGTTGTCCTCGTGACGGTTGCACTCCATGCCAAGTCGCCCGCTGGGTCGCACGCGTGGTATCTGGAGCTCGGCGGACTCCTATCTACGCTCTTCATTTTTGTGCCGCACGGGTTTATGCCGCCCTCCAATCCCGTATTGTGGTCCGTAGGCGTTGAAATCTGGTTCAGCCTTTTATTTCCGCTGCTGATTCTTCTGATCGCGCGCTTCGGCCTTCGAAGGCTGTTGCTCTTGAGCGTCGTCATCTGCTCAGCTTTTGTGATGGCTGGGCATCTTATCGCGGTGGATCGGATTGGGATGTTTCGCCCGTTTGTGGGCGGAATATTTGGGTCGTGTTACCAGTTCATTTTCGGAATGTTGGTTTGCGATCTCTACGTCAAGTCCAGGGACAGCGTTTCACTTAGGAGATTTCAGTCGCGGGGGCTGCTGCCCGGACTGCTGCTGATGATCGCCGCCATATATCTCAAGGATAACGGCCCCTGGGCTGTGAGCATTCTCTACGCCACGATCTTTTGCGCCGGGTTTTCCATGGTGCTGCTGGCGGTGTTGTGCGGGGCATGGTCCGCAAATCGCTTGTTCGAGGCATGGCCCATTCAAATCGTCGGATGCATGTGCTACAGCATCTATGCGTGGCATTCGATCATCATGGTTGAAATGATCCCGCCCGATACGTCTCCGTTCCAAGACACGCTTCGACTTTCATTTCCGTATCTTGCAATAACGATCCTGCTAAGTGCCCTGAGCTATCGCTATATCGAATTCGGGCATCAGGGGGACTGGAGGTCGTTGTTCCTGTTGCGCAACTCCAATTCCGACGAGCTCACCGGCGCTGGGGTATCCCGTCGTGCTGAGTCTAAACCGGTCGCATCGTCCTAAGAGGACTCCCTGCTGGGACATCTGGGACTGCGGGTCAAAGGTGTGTTCGGTGCTCGAGTTCGCGGCTGCGCCTCAGTCCTGTGGCAAAGTCGAGGGCGTTGCGGACCTCGGCGGCTTACTTTTGTATCCCGCCTAGCGCGACGGCTCTGAAGGTCCGACGGCGTGACAACCTAGGCGCTGATCATGCGATTTGCTGCGCGTCGCCGCGGTGTCGAGCGATGGTCCACAGAACGAACCAAAATTTTCTTTTACATTTCAACGCTCTGCGCAAGCAAGCGCCTTCGATGACCGTCACACCTCTGCCGGCGTCGCCTTGCTGCGTGGGAGGTCGCGGTGTAGATGTGGCGCATGAGCGATGACACTTACACGCTTCGAAGCGGCCGGCTCAGCGCGACCGTCAAGGCGCATGGCGCCGAACTGTGCTCGCTCAAGGACGGCGGCGGCATCGAATTCGTCTGGCAGGCGGGGCCAGAATGGCCGCGCCATGCGCCGCTGTTGTTTCCGATCGTCGGGCGCCTCGCCAACGACGAATTGCGGCACCGGGGCAAGACCTATCGCATGACCCAGCACGGCTTTGCGCGCGACAGCCGTTTCGCGTGGACAGAACGCGGCGAGGGCCGCTGCACGCTGGTGCTCGAAGACAGCGAGGCGACGCGCGCGGTCTATCCGTTCGCATTCCGGCTCACCGCTGCCTATGCGATCGACGATTCCGGCCTTGATCTGACGTTCACGATCGCCAATACCGGCAAGGAGACATTGCCGGCTTCGCTCGGTGGCCATCCCGCCTTCAACTGGCCGCTCCAAGCCGGACGAGCGAAGGAGAGCTATGCGCTGACCTTTGCAAACGCGGAATCGGCTCCCGTCCGCCGTCTCGACGGCGGCTTGCTGCGCGCGGCAACGGAGCCGAGCCCGGTCAAGGATAGAGCGCTGCCCCTGTCCGAATCCCTGTTCGTGGATGACGCCATCATCTTCGGCCGCATCGAGAGCAATTCGGTCCGCTATGCCGCCGGGCAGGGCGCAGCAACCGGGCCCTGGCTGAAAATGTCCTGGCGCGGCTTTCGCGAACTCGGCGTCTGGTCGAAACCGTCGGGCGCGCCGTTCCTCTGCATCGAGCCCTGGCGCGGCCATGCCAGCCCCGCCGGCTTCGACGGCGAGTTCACCGAGAAGCCCGGCCTGATGCATATCGCGCCGGGTGCGCAAGAGTGCTTGTCGTTCCGGATCGAAGCCGGATCGTCCTGAGATCGCCCTCAGAGCTCGATCCGCGTGAGGTCCTCGCCGAGCACGACAGGACCTGAGTAGTCCTGCCGGACATCGTTGAGCAGCGCGCTCAGCATGGCATCGTCGGTGCGCGGCCGGTGATGGGTCAGCGCGAGCTTCTTGACGCCGGCCTTGGCCGCGACTTTTCCGACCGCGTCGCCGCAGGCGATCGTGAATTTCGCAAGCCGGCGCAGGTGCTCGTTGCTGATCTCCGGCGTTGCGAGGAAGCAGCACTGAACGAGCAGGTCGGCTCCCTCCGCCAATCGCTCGAGGCCGGGGCAGGGGACGGTGTCGCCGGAAATCGCAATGACCTTGCCTTCCGCCTCGAAGCGGTAGCCGAGGCACATCCAGCGTTGGAGGAAGGCAGGCGGCATGTCGAGACCGTCGCCATGCGAGACGAGTTCGGCGCTGATCTTCCAGCGGCCGGTGTCGAGAACCGGACCCGGCACGATGTCCGTTGCGACCACCGGTTTCCAGCCGCCGAAGGTCGGCTCGCCCCGATCCCGCCAGATGATGTCCTTGTCGTAGACCTGCGTGATCAGCGTGTTGACCAGTCGTTCGGTATCCGGCGGGCCATAGATGCGCAGCTCGTCCTTGCGTCCATGCATCCACGAATTCAGCATCACGTCATAGAGATCGCCGATGTGGTCGAAATGGTGATGGGTGAGGAAGACCGTGTTGATGGCGCCGAGCGGCACGCCAGCCTTGCTGAGCTGCACCATAACGCCGCGGCCGGCGTCGATCAGGATGTTTTGGTCGTGGAGCCTGATCAGCGTGGTCGTCGCCATCCGGCGCGGATCGGGGCGTGGGCCGCCGGTGCCGAGCAGTATGACCTCCATGGCGCTCCTCCAGATACAGCCTCTTGCGACGCACACTAGATGCGAAACTCGCGGCGGGGCAAGCTGCGAGGTGATTAGGTTGGCTCGCCTTCCGTCATCGAGATGCGCAGATCACCTCGTGGGGCCGGTTTCATCAGAACGACACCCGAGTGTGAGGCGCAGCCGGCGGAAGGAACGCCCCCTCCTTCGCGCGTGTTGTGCCCTTGGCGGGGTGCCGGTCGGTGCTATTGTATCCCGCGATCGCTTGCGACAGGACGAGGTATTTCAGTGGCTAATGTTGATCCCGCGGCGGGCAAGCAGGCCTCGCCGGACGCGCTCACCAATATTCCGCGGCTGGTGACCGCCTATTTCGCCGGCAAGCCCGACGCGGCCGACTCCGCGCAACGGGTCGCGTTCGGCACCTCGGGTCATCGCGGCACATCGTTCAAGAACACCTTCAACGAGGGCCACATCGTCGCGACCACGCAGGCGATTTGTGATTACCGCCGAGAAAAGGGGCTGACGGGCCCGCTCTTCATCGGCATCGATACCCATGCGCTGGCAGAGCCCGCGCTCACGAGCGCCGTCGAGGTGTTCGCGGCCAACGATGTCGATGTCATGATCGACAAGGACGGCGGCTACACGCCGACGCCGGTGATCTCGCACGCGATCCTGACCTACAACATGGGGCGTACGAGCGGCCTCGCCGATGGCGTCGTGATCACGCCCTCGCACAATCCCCCGGAAGACGGCGGCTACAAATACAACCCGCCGCATGGCGGCCCCGCCGACGCCGACGTCACCGGCGTGGTCGAGAAGCGCGCCAATGCTTATCTCGCCGATGCCCTCAGGAGCGTGAAGCGCGTCGACTACGCCAAGGCGCGCAAGTCTTCGAAAGTCCACGCCTACGATTTCATCACACCTTATGTTGCCGATCTCGGCAATGTCGTCGATCTCGACGTGGTCAAGTCCGCCGGCGTCACGATCGGCATCGATCCGCTCGGCGGTGCCGCCGTGCATTACTGGCATCCGATCATCGATCGCTACGGCCTCAAGGCCACCGTCGTGAACGAGGCGATCGATCCGACCTTCCGCTTCATGACGGTGGACTGGGACGGCAAGATTCGTATGGACTGCTCCTCGCCTTATGCGATGGCGAGCCTGATCGGGATGCGCGACCGCTTCGACGTCGCCTTTGCCAACGACACCGACGCCGATCGCCACGGCATCGTGACGCGAACCGGCGGCCTGATGAATCCGAACCATTATCTTGCGACCGCGATCTCCTATCTGTTCGTGCACCGTCCGGACTGGGGCAAGGATGCCGCGATCGGCAAGACCGTGGTGTCGAGCTCGATTATCGATCGTGTTGCGAAAAAGCTCGGCCGCAAGCTGATCGAGACGCCGGTCGGCTTCAAATGGTTCGTCGACGGCCTCCTCACCGGCGGCTTCGGCTTCGGCGGCGAGGAGAGCGCGGGGGCCTCGTTCCTGCGCCGGGACGGCACGGTCTGGACAACCGACAAGGACGGCCTCATTCTTGGTCTACTTGCTGCCGAGATCATGGCCAGGACCGGCCGTGACCCCAGCCAGCTCTTTGGCGACCTTACCGCCGAGTTCGGCGTGCCCCATTACGCGCGTACCGACGTCGCGGCCACCGGGCCGCAGAAGACCATCCTGAAATCGGTCACGCCCGAGCAACTTGGCCTGAAAGATCTCGCCGGCGACCCCGTCCGCGCCACCCTGAGCAAGGCGCCCGGCAACGGCCAGCCGTTCGGTGGCATCAAGGTCGAGACCGATTTCGGCTGGTTCGCGGCAAGGCCCTCGGGGACGGAGGACGTCTACAAGATCTACGCCGAGAGCTTCCGCAGCACCGAGCACCTGACGCGAATTCAGGAGGAGGCCAAGGCCGGGCTGAAGAAGGTGTTCGAGACGTAAGGCATCTTGTGGCGGCGGACGCTCTCTTATCCTCCCCTGGAGGGGGAGGTCGATGGCGCGTAGCGCGAGCGGGGTGGGGTGATCTTTCCTCTTGGGTAGGCCCGTGTGGAGAGATCACCCCACCCCGCTCCGCATTCCGCTTCGCTCCATGCGAAGCGACCCTCCCCTCCAGGGGAGGGTAAGAGGGCGCCGCATGCGGTTATTGCTCTCTTCGCGGAAAATAGACCTCCGGCCGGATATGTATACAGCTTCACTGGCAAAGGTATTATAGTGGGCCGCTTTTTAGCTTGAAGGTTTCAACTCCACTGCTATTGTATACATAACGTATTCAGGAGCCGTGGGAGTGAGACCGATGACAAAGCCCTTCCCGATGAACGCCTGGTACGCTGCGGCATGGGATGCCGAGGTGAAGCCGGCGCTGTTGCCGCGGACGATCTGCGGCAAGCATGTCGTGATGTACCGTAAGGCCGACGGCTCGGTGGCCGCGCTGGAGGATGCCTGCTGGCATCGCCTGGTGCCGCTGTCCAAGGGACGGCTCGAAGGCGACACCGTCATCTGCGGCTATCACGGCCTGAAGTACAACGCGCAAGGGCGCTGCACCTTCATGCCCTCGCAGGAAACCATCAATCCGTCCGCCTGTGTCCGGGCCTATCCGGTGGTCGAGCGTCACCGCTACATCTGGCTCTGGATGGGTGATCCCGCGCTGGCCGATCCCGCGCTCGTTCCGGACATGCACTGGAATCACGATCCGGCCTGGGCTGGCGACGGCAAGACCATCCACGTCAAATGCGACTACCGCCTCGTGCTCGACAATCTCATGGATCTCACCCACGAGACTTTTGTGCACGGCTCTTCCATCGGTAACGATGCGGTGGCTGAGGCGCCGTTCGACGTCACCCATGGCGAGAAGACGGTGACCGTGACGCGCTGGATGCGCGGCATCGAGCCGCCGCCGTTCTGGGCCAAGCAACTCGGCAAGCCCGGTCTCGTCGACCGCTGGCAGATCATCCGCTTCGAAGCCCCGTGCACCATCGCCATCGACGTCGGCGTGGCGCCGACCGGCACCGGCGCGCCGGAAGGCGACCGCTCACAGGGCGTCAACGGTTTCGTGCTCAACACCATCACGCCGGAAACCGAGAAGACCTGCCATTATTTCTGGGCGTTCGTGCGCAACTATCGCATCAGTGAGCAGCGCATCACCACCGAGATCCGCGAGGGCGTCTCCGGCATCTTTCACGAGGACGAGCTGATCCTCGAAGCGCAGCAGCGCGCGATGGACGAGAACCCGGATCGTATCTTCTACAATCTCAACATCGATGCGGGCGCGATGTGGACGCGCAAGCTGATCGATCGCATGGTGGCGAAGGAAAACGCGCCGCAGCATCTCCAGGCCGCGGAATAGCCGACATGGCCGAACGTGAGGTCGACCGCTCCGTCTCGCAGACCGTGAAGGCGCAGCTCGCGCTGCGCGACCAGATCCTGTCGGGCGTGTTGCGTCCGGGCGAACGCATCTCCGAGCTCCAGGCGGTGGAGACCACCGGCGCCTCGCGCACGCCGGTGCGCATGGCGCTGGTGCGACTGGAGGAGGAGGGCCTCTTGGAGGCGATCCCCTCCGGCGGCTTCATGGTGAAGGCGTTCTCGGAGCGCGACATCTCCGACTCCATCGAGCTGCGCGGCACGCTGGAAGGCCTCGCCGCACGTTTCGCCGCCGAGCGCGGCGTCTCCGCGCGCGAGCTCGAGCCGCTGAAGGAGTGCCTCGCCGCGATCGACGAATTGCTGCGCCAGGTGCCGATCTCGGTCGATTCCTTCTCGTCCTATGTCACGCTGAATGCGCGCTTTCATGCGCTGCTCACGGAATTGTCGCGCAGCCCGCCGTTGATTCGCCAGATCGACCGCGCCTCCGCGCTGCCGTTCGCCTCGCCCAGCGGCTTCGTGATGGCGCAATCGGCGCTGCCCGAGGCGCAGCAGATCCTCATCATCGGGCAGGAGCATCATCGTGTCGTGATTGACGCGATCGAGAATCGCGAAGGCGCGCGCGCAGAGGCCGTCATGCGCGAGCATGCACGGCTCGCGGTGCGCAACCTGCGGCTCGCGCTGCGCAACCGGACCCATCTCGACCTCTTGCCGGCGCTCGCGCTGATCAAGACCGCAACCGATTGAGGGCACAGCCATGCGCTTCATCGAAACCTGGATACCGGCAACGCTCGTCTCGACCCGCGATCTCGCACCGAGCATCCGCGAATTCCTGATCCGGCCGGATCAGTTCGATGGCGCCGCCTACCCGGTCGGCAGCCACATCAATGTCAACGTCACCATCGACGGCCTGCCGGAGACGCGGTCCTATTCGCTGGTCGGCGAAGCCACCTCGGCTGGTTTCAAGATCGCGGTGCGCCGCGCTGATGATCCCCGCGGCGGCTCGCGCTACATGTGGTCATTGCAGCCAGGCGCGCGGCTCGACATCACCCAGCCCGCCTCGCTGCTTGCAGTGGATTGGAGGCGGGAAAACTATTGCCTGATCGCCGGTGGCATCGGCATCACCCCGATCCTTGGCGCCGCGCAGGCGCTGGCCCGCCGCGGCGCTGACGTCACGCTGCACTATGCCGTGCGCTCGCGCGCCGAAGCCGCCTATCTCGATGATCTCGCCGCGCTGCTCGGCGATCGCCTGGTCGTTCATGCCAGCGACGAAGGCGCCCGGCTCGATCTCGACGTCCTGTTCGCGTCGGCGCCCAAGGGCGCGCTCGCGCTGTTCTGCGGCCCGATGCGCCTGCTCGATGCCGCGCGCCATGCCTGGATCGGCGCCGGCCATCCGCTTCCGGATCTCCGCTACGAGACCTTTGGCTCCAGCGGCACGCTGCCGACCGAGACGTTCCGGGTGCGTCTGAAGGACTCAAATGTCGAGCTCGAAATCCCGCGCGAACGCTCGATGCTGGACGTGCTCAACGCCAGCGGCCACGACGTGATGTATGATTGCAAGCGCGGCGAATGCGGCTTGTGCGCCATCGACGTGGTCGCGGTCGACGGCGAGATCGACCATCGCGACGTCTTCTTCAGCGACCATCAGAAGCAAAGCAACCAGAAGATCTGTGCCTGCGTCTCCCGCGCGAGGGGCACGATCACCGTGGATACGCTGCTGCGGGCGGACGCGATTTGAGGCGAGGTCGTCATGCCCGGGCTTGCCCCGGGCATCCACGTTCTTCGAGCCCTTTGGTTAGCGTGGATGGCCGGGTCAAGCCCGGCCATGACGCTGTGGAAGCGTCAGCATCTCACACTGCGGCCTTCAAGCCGCGTAAATCGCCCGATCCTTCTTCGTATCCAGCAGCGCCAGCACGGCATCGGCCGCCACCGGCCGGCTGATCAGATAGCCCTGCACCTCGTCGCAGCTGATCTGGCGCAGATATTCGAGTTGGTCGGAGCTCTCGACGCCTTCAGCGACGACACCGATGCGCAGGTCCCGCGCGAGCGAGACCACCGACTTCACGATCGCAGCGCAGTCCGGCTGCACCAGCACGTCGCGGATGAAGGACTGGTCGATCTTGATACGGCTGAACGGCAGCTTGCGTAAATAGGTGAGCGAGGAGAAGCCCGTCCCGAAATCATCGAGCGCCACGGTGACGCCGAGCTCCAGCAGCGCATTCAGGACCGATGCGGCCGAGCCGTATTTCGACAGCAGCATCGATTCCGTGATCTCGATCTCGAGCCGCCTCGGAGAGACCTTCGCGTCGGCAAGCGCCTGCACGATGGTCTGGAGGATGCCGGTGTTGTGAAATTGTGCCGCGGAGAAGTTCACCGCGACCCTGATCTGTTCGGGCCATTGCGCCACCGTCGTGCAGGCGCGGCGAATGACCCATTCGCCGATCTCGTGGATCAGCCCGGTCTCCTCCGCGATCGGTATGAATTCGCTCGGCGGCACCAGTCCGCGTACCGGATGCTGCCAGCGCAGCAGCGCCTCGAAGCCGGTGATGCGGTTGTCGCCTAGACCGAGGAACGGCTGGAACACCAGGAACAGCTCGTCCCTCGCAATCGCGCCCGCGAGGTCGGATTGCAGCGCCTTGCGGTCGCGGGACACCTTGTCGTCGCTGGTCTCGAAGAAGCAGACCGTGCCGGCTCCCGTCTTCTTGGCGCGATAGAGCGCGGCGTCGGCATTCTTCATGAGGTCGAACGGCGTGTTGCCGTCGCGCGGCGCCAGCACGATGCCGACGCTGGTCGCGCCGACGATCTGGCGGCCCTCGATCTGGAACGATTCCGTGAAGGCCGCGACGAAGCGCTCGGCGATCTCGAGCGCATCTTCGGGCCGCGCCACATTGTTCATGACCAGCGCGAATTCGTCGCCGCCGATGCGCGCGACATGCTCGGCCGCGCGCGTGCAACGCTGCAGGCGGCTTGCAACCTGGACCAGGAATTCGTCGCCGGCGGGATGACCAAACTGGTCGTTGACCTCCTTGAAGCGATCGAGGTCGAGCAGCAGCACCGCGAATTCCTCACCTGATAACGCCAGCCGTTTGAGCGCGGCATCGAGCGTTTCGTTGAAGGCGACGCGGTTGGGCAAATGGGTGAGGGGATCCTGCCGCACCGTGCGCTCCGCCTCGAGCTGCTGCATCACGCGACGCGCGAACGAGAACGAATTGACGAACACGCCGCGGAGCAGCACGCTTCCGTAGACCACGACGAGGAATGCGATCAGCAGGAAGGCGAGATCGCCGTTTCGGCCCAGGCAGATGGCGATGCCGAGGAAGATGGGCGCCGTGAAAGCGATGGCCGCGATCGGGATCGTCGCGAAGGCCAGCGCGCCGCCCGCCAGCATGCCTGAGCACAGGCACGTGATGACGAGTTGGCCGCCGGTCGAAGCGTCGGAGAAGAACGCGACTGGGACGATGCCCCAGGCCGCGCCAAGGATGAAGGCGTTGCGCACCAGCCGGTGCATGGCACGGCGCGAGACGAATTGCGGCTTGGTGATGCGGCGCGTGGCGTGGGATTGCAGGCCGAATGCGATCGCAGCGGCGGCCACGGCGACCGCCCAGATCAGGGCCGGCATCCGGTCCGGCGACTGCCACAGCGCGATGGCCAGCACGATGGCGTTGCAGGCATTGGCCAGCATGATGCCGACGGAATAGCCGAGCACCAGCGACATCTGTTCGGCCCTAATATGACCGGCGACGGCCTCGTCGGTTGCAGGACCGCCTAACGCCGACAGATCGCCGGCGAACAGCCGTGCGAAATAGCTGGTCGTTTGAGTCCGCATTCGAGAGCCTGGCAGCATCGGCCGTTGGTCCGGCTAGAAGCTGAGAATTCGCTACAAACCTTTGACGAACTATGAATTATGCTCGGCTGCGACCGCCGCCGTGACCACTTCTGCGTGTTCGAAACGAGGGTATCGATAACAAATCGATACAAATGCGCTATGGCAGGGGATGATGTTCGCCCCTAACTCCGCTGTCATGCCCCGGCCTGGGCATCCAGTACGCCGCGGCCTATCGATTGACTATTGGCGTCTCGGCGTACTGGATCGCCCGGTCAAGCCGGGCGATGACACCGGTGTCCGCAATCATCGCCCCAACTGCTTCGGGTCATAATAGAACCTCTCCTCGATCAGCTGATCGCCCCGCCAGGTCTGCCAGGCGACCTCGTCGAACGTCCGGGTGATCCCTTCGGCGTTGGTGAAGCTGAAGCACCAGCGGGTCGCGACATGGTCGCCCTCGATCAGGCTCGGCCCAATGCGCACGGCCTTGACCTCCTTCGAGGCCGCCAGCACGCCGCGCTCCTTGGCGATGAGCTTATCGCGGCCAACGGTCGGAGCAGCGTTGTTCTCGTAGGTGACGGCCTCAGGCGCGCAGAACTGTTCAATGGCGCCGATGAAGTCTCCTGCTTCCAGCCGCTGCGCAAACGCTTCGACAATGTCACGACTCGGCAATGGCACACCTCACGAGTAAAACCGACTGATAGTCGGTAAATACCGACCGGTGGTCGAAAAGTCAACTGGCCGCCTGTGCCGAACTCGACTAAAGCGAGAGTGAGTTGAACCGGTGCGAGCCGAGAACTCACCTCTCCCGAAGGGAGAGGTATTCTGAACCCAGACGAGACACATGGCGAAACAGGCGGAGCGGCGGGCGGCGACCACGGAAGCGATCCTGACGGCGGCGCGCCGTCTATTCGGGACACAAGGCTTCGCCGCCACCACCATGGACGAGATTGCGGAGGGGGCCCGCGTCGCCAAGGGCGCTGTCTATCATCACTTCAAGACCAAGGAGGCGGTGTTCGAAGCCGTGTTCGACCAGGTCTCGCGCGACCTCGTTGTCGAGATCGACAGCGCCGCGCGCGCCGAGAAGGACGTGCTCGCCGCTATGGTTGCCGGTACCCAGCATTACTTTGCGGCGACGGCAAAGGGCCCCACCGGCCAGATCATCCTGCGCGACGGGCCAGCCGTGCTCGGCTGGGAACGTTGGCGCGAGATCGACGCCAAGCACTTCGGTGGCAAGCTGCCGCGCACCCTTGCGGCGGCGATGGAGACCGGCCTGATCGCGCGACAGCCGGTCGAGCCGCTGGCGCGGCTGCTGCTCGGCGCACTCACGGAGGCCGCGGTCGCCTGCGCCGGGCGCGCTGATATCGCAAGGGCGGGCGCGGAATATGCCCGTGCGTTCAGGTCGCTGGTCGAGGCGCTGCGCCTGCATGCATGATTGTGCTAAGTGACGAAGCTGGAAACGCCAACACCAACAAAAAGAACAGTAGCGCATGAACGCAAATTCCTCCCACGCGCCGTCCGATCCCGAATTCGACTACATCATCGTCGGTGCCGGCTCGGCCGGCTGCGTGCTCGCCCACCGGCTCTCGGCGAATGGCAAGCACAGCGTGCTGCTGCTCGAAGCCGGCCCGAAGGATTCCAACATCTGGATCCACGTGCCGCTCGGCTACGGCAAGCTGTTCAAGGAAAAGACCGTCAACTGGATGTACCAGACCGAGCCGGAGCCCGAGCTGAAGGGGCGCCAGGTCTTCCAGCCGCGCGGCAAGACGCTGGGCGGCTCCAGCTCGATCAACGGCCTGCTCTATGTCCGCGGTCAGCACGAGGACTACGACCGCTGGCGCCAGCTCGGCAACACCGGCTGGGGTTATGACGACGTGCTACCCTACTTCAAGAAGGCCGAGAACCAGACGCGCGGTGCCGACCAATATCACGGCAGCGGCGGCCCGCTGCCGGTGTCCGACATGATCGTGACCGATCCGCTGTCGAAGGCGTTCATCGACGCCGCGGTCGAGACCGGCCTGCCCTACAATCCGGATTTCAATGGCGCCACGCAGGAAGGCGTCGGCCTATTCCAGACCACGACGCGCAATGGCCGCCGCGCTTCGACGGCGGTGGCCTATCTTGGCCCCGCCAAGTCGCGCAGCAATCTCAAGATCGAGACCTCCGCACACGCTCGGCGCGTCCTGTTCGAAGGGCGGCGGGCGGTCGGCGTCGAATACCGGCAAGGCGCGGCCTTGCGCCGCGCGCGGGCCCGCAAGGAAATCGTGCTGTCGAGCGGGGCCTACAACTCGCCGCAACTGCTTCAGCTCTCCGGCGTCGGCCCGGCCGATCTCCTCCGCACGCATGGTATCGACGTCGTGCTGGAGGCGCCGGGTGTCGGCCACGATCTTCAGGACCACATGCAGGTCCGCATCGTGATGCGTTGCTCGCAGAAGATCACGCTCAACGACACCATCAATCATCCGCTGCGCCGCACGATGGCGGGCGCACGTTACGCGCTGTTCCGGAAGGGCTGGCTGACGATCGCGGCCGGCACAGCAGGCGCGTTCTTCAAGACCAGCCCGCGGCTCGCTTCGCCCGACATCCAGGTGCACTTCCTGCCGTTCTCGACCGACAAGATGGGCGAGAAGCTGCACGATTTCTCCGGCTTCACCGCCTCCGTATGCCAGCTCCGGCCCGAAAGCCGCGGGACCTTGCGCATCAAAAGTGCCGACCCGACCGTGCCGCCGGAGATCCGCATCAACTACATGTCGACCGAGACCGACCGCACCACCAACGTCGAGGCCCTGAAGATCCTGCGCAAGATCCTGAGCGCGACGGCGCTGAAGCCGTTCGTCGCTGGCGAGGTCGATC
Source organism: Bradyrhizobium sp. 137 (assembly GCF_023074095.1). Classification (NCBI taxonomy): domain Bacteria; kingdom Pseudomonadati; phylum Pseudomonadota; class Alphaproteobacteria; order Hyphomicrobiales; family Nitrobacteraceae; genus Bradyrhizobium; species Bradyrhizobium sp. 137. The sequence goes on along the minus strand of NZ_JADPKU010000063.1, from coordinate 69,571 downwards.
CCGGCACGAAAGTATCCACAGATGCCGAGCTGCTCGATTTTTGCCGCGAGCGCGGCAGCACCATCTACCATCCGACCTCGACCTGTCGTATGGGCAACGACGCGCTCGCGGTGGTCGACCAACGGCTGAAGGTGAGGGGGCTTGACGCCCTCCGCGTCGTCGACGGCTCGGTCATGCCGGACCTGGTGTCCGGGAACACCAACGCGCCGATCATCATGATCGCCGAAAAGGCCTCCGACATGATATTGGAGGACGCGCGCTAACCCGCGCGCTTCGAGAGGACAAAGACTTGGCTACGCGATTCAAGATCGGCACCCGCAAGAGCGCGATGGCGCTGGCACAGACGGAAGAGATTGTGCGCTGCCTGACCGCCGCCGTGCCCCATCTCGACGTCGAGATCGTCAAATTCGACACGACGGGCGATCTCGACCAGACCAGCAAACTCCTGCCCCACGGCGGCAAGGGCGGCGCCTTCGTGGCGCAGATCCGCGCCGCCGTGCTCTCGGGCGAATTGCAGGCGGCGATGCACTCGCTTAAGGACATGCCGGGCAACGAGGACACGCCCGGCCTCGTGATCGGCGCCACGCTGTCGCGCGATCCGCCCAGTGACGCGCTGGTGCTGCGTTATGGCGTGACGCTGGAGACGTTTCGGCAAACGCGCGGCCGAGGCTTCAAGATCGGCACCAATGCCGTACGGCGCGCAGCCTATGCGCGTCGGCTCTTTCCGGAGGCAGAGATCATTCATTTTCGCGGTGCGGCCGACACGCGTGTGCGCAAGCTCGACAACAAGACGAAGCAGCATCTGCCCGATGGTGGCGAGGTGGGTCCCGCGGATGCGCTGATCATGGCGCGCTCCGGCCTTGATCGCGTCGGCCTTTCCCATCGCATCGCTTACGAATTCACGCCGGCGGAGATGCTGCCCGCCGCAGGCCAGGGCATCGTCGCCGTTGAATGCGCGGCGCAAGATTGGCAGACGCGGCAAATCCTGGCATCGATCGACGATCCCGCCGCGCACGCCTGTGCCAACGCGGAGCGCGAAGTGCTATGGGTGCTCAACGGCCACTGCAATTCGCCGGTGGCGAGCTTTTCGACCAGCGCCGGCGATCGGATGTCGCTGACGGCGTCCGTGCTCGACCTCTCCGGCAACACCATCATCGAGGCCTCGCGTTCAGGCCCCGCCAACCGCCCGCGCGAACTCGGTCGTGCGGTGGGTCTGGATCTGCTGGCCAAGGGTGCCGCCGAGATCATCGAGCGCAGCCGGCCGCGCTAGCCTGCCTGCGAGATCATAATCCGCGATGATGTCATCGTGCCCCTGTTTTGCCCGACGTGTCAAACGCGCCGGGTGAGTCATGCTGGCTTAGATTTTTCAATGACTTGTCTACTGTGCATGGGGTTGTTTTCGCGCTTTTTGTTTTGCCGCGTCCCACCTGCGAAATAAATCAGCCCCGCACGCGCTTCAGCATCTGCTCGACATGGGCGATCGGCGTTTCCGGCTGGATGCCGTGCCCGAGATTGAAGATCAGCCGCCCTTGCCCAAAATTCGCCAGCACGTCGTCGATGGCCCGGTCGAGGGCGGTACCCCCAGTGATCAACACCAGCGGATCGAGATTACCCTGAACGGCGACCTTGCTCTGCACGCGCTCGCGGATGAAGGCCGGCTCCGCGGTCCAGTCAATGCTCACCGCGTTCACGCTGGTCGTCTCGACATAGCCAGGCAACTGCGCGCCGGCGCCGCGCGGGAAGCCGATGATCTTCGCATCCGGCACCTTGGCGCGCACGCCTTCGACGATGCGCCGCGTCGGTTCGATCGACCAGCGCGCGAACTCTGCCGGCGGCAGCACGCCGGCCCAGGTGTCGAAGATCTGCAAGGCGTCGGCGCCAGCGGTGAGCTGCGCCAGCAGATATTCGACCGAGTTGTCGACCAGCACGTCGATAATCTCTGCAAACGCCTCCGGATGCTGGTAGGCCATCAGGCGCGCTGGTGCCTGGTCGGGCGTGCCCTGGCCGGCGACCATGTAGGTCGCTACCGTCCATGGCGCGCCGCAGAAGCCGATCAGCGCGATCTCGGGAGCGAGCGCGCCGCGCACGATCCGCAGCGCCTCGAACACGGGTGCGAGCTTGGAGAAGTCGGCGCGCGCGGCCAGCGTCGCAATCTTCGCCGCGTCATCCAGCGGTTCGAGCCGCGGGCCTTCGCCGACCTCGAAACGCACGGAGCGGCCGAGCGCATAGGGGATCACCAGGATGTCCGAGAAGATGATCGCGGCATCGAAGCCGAATCGCCGGATGGGTTGCAGCGTCACCTCCGCGGCAAGCTCCGGATTGAAGCAGAGATCGAGGAAGCCGCCCGCCTTGGCGCGCACCTCGCGATATTCCGGCAAGTAGCGGCCGGCCTGCCGCATCATCCACATGGGCGGGATGGCCTGGCGCTGGCCGGAGAGCACGTCGATGAAGGGCTTTGACGCAGACTGGGGCACGAATGGTCCTGAAGAGAGTTATGGCTCCTGATACACTGCCGCGGCCCCCAGCGGAACAGGGGAACCAGCGCAATCGGGCCGCGTTGACCAGCCAATGGAGGAGATCATGGCTGAGAGATTCAACCCTGCGCCGCACGACAAGCATGCCGATGACCTGCGCGAGGCGCTCGCCGCCGATCGCAACGCCAAGCTCGACGGCGGTCTGAAGGATACGTTTCCGGCCTCCGATCCCGTCAGCGTCGCGCAACCGACACCCTCGAAGGCGGATGCGGATGCCGAGCACCCCACGCTCTGGGAGAAAGTCAAGGCCATCTTCAGCTAGCGGGCGGGAGTCGTTCCCGAGAGGCGCGGTAATGTTCTGTTAGCAATGCGCTGATGCTTGCGTCCGTACGACTACGGGAAAGAGCGCATATCGCCGCGCATTACCGCGGTTATTTCAGAGTTCACTGGCAGAAGCGGCAGAGTTTCCGAAAAGATCGGAGAATTCTGCCGCATGAGTGCTGCGACCCAAAAAGCCGGATGGAGCCGTCTGCCGCTGCGCGCGGCGGCGTTCGTCGTGCTGACCTGCGTGACCATTCTCGGGGTCAGCGGCTGGCGCGAGTGGGCCGCGCGCGATGCGGTGCTCAAGGGTGCCGAGACCGAAATGGCGAACGTTGCCCGTTCGCTGACACAGCATGCAGAGGACAGCCTCGATCTGCTGGATTCGGGCGTCGTCGGCGTCGTCAGCCGGCTAGAGATGGACGGCGCCGGCCCGGCCACGATCGCGAAGCTGCGCACCCTGCTGGAAGCGCGCAAGAGGGCCGTTGAGCGCATTCACAGCCTCGCCATCATCGACGATCAGGGCAATTGGCTGACCTTGCCCGGCACGATCGGCTCGACCTTCAGCGACGACGCGTTCTTCCGTCATCATCAGCTCTCTGCGAAACGAGAGGCCCATGTCGGCCGCCCCGTGAAGAGCCTACTGGACGGCGAATGGGTCGTCACCCTGTCGCGTCGCTTCAACAAGCCGGACGGCAGCTTCGGCGGCGTGGTGCTCGCGACCATCAGCTCGGAATATCTTTCGCATTTCTACGAGCAGTTCGAGATCGGCCGCAACAGTTCGGTGGCGCTGACGCATGGCGACGGTCTGATCGTTGCGCGCAACCCGAGTAACGACAAATTCGTGGCCCGCAACGTCGGCGACACACCGCTGTTCCGCGACGCCAGCCTGCAGCAGCCGGGCGGCGCCTATCATTTCAAGTCGCCGCTGGACGGCGCCCAGCGCGTCAGCTTCTTCAAGCGCAGCAGCCGTTACCCCTTGGTCCTGCTCGCCACCGTCGATAAGGACGAACTGCTGGCGCCCTGGCGCGCAGCCGCGATCTCCCGCATGCTTTACGTGGTCGCCCTGGTGATGCTGATCGCGGTCATCGGTGCCGTACTGGTGCGGCAGCTGCAACGGGGCCAGCGCATGGCCGCAGCCCTGATCGAAAAGGAGGCTCACTTCCGCCTGCTCGCGGAAGGCTCCAGCGACATGGTGACCCGCATCGGGCTCGACGAGCGGCTGCGCTATGTCTCGCCCTCGTCGGTGCGCCTCGTCGGCTGGCGCGCCAATCAACTGATCGGCACGCCCGCGCTCGCGGGCGTCAATCCGGAGGATCGGCCGCAGGTTCAGGCGATCGTCGACGCCATGAAGCGTGGCGAGAAGGAGGAGGCACGCCTCGTCTATCGCAACTCGCACCGGGAGAACGGCGAAGTCTGGCTCGAATCGACCATGCGGGTGACACGCAAGGCCAACGGTAACATCGACGGCGTGGTGGCGATCTCGCGCGACATCACCGAACACAAGAAGCTGGAGACCAGGCTCGAGACACTCGCGATCGAGGACAGCCTCACCGGCCTTGCCAACCGCCGCCGCTTCGACGAACGTCTGAGGACGAGTGGGCGCGCGCCTATCGCGACCGCGCCAGCCTCGCCTTGCTGATGGTCGACGTCGACCACTTCAAGGCCTACAACGACGAATATGGCCATCCCGCCGGCGATGCCTGCCTCCGCCGGGTGGCGCAGGTCATCGCGGCCGAGATGCAGCGTCCCGGCGATCTGGCGGCGCGCTATGGCGGCGAGGAGTTCGCGATGCTGCTGCCGAACACCGATGCCGAGGGCTGCGCCCGGATCGGCGACCGGATTCGACGGGCGATCCGCGAGGCGGGCCTCGTCCACACCACCAACCGTGCCACCGGTTGCGTCACCGCTTCGCTCGGAGGCGCCGCCTGCCGGCCGGTGCTGGAGCGCACGGCGGGCGTGGCCTCGCTCGTCGAGGCGGCCGATCAGGCGCTCTACGCCGCGAAAGAAGCCGGGCGCAACCGGTTGATGATGTCGGGCGAGGTGGCCAGCCTGATGCTCAAGGCGTCCAGTCAGTAGCTCATCGTTTCAATAATGCGGCGGGCGCTCGTTGGCAGACCCCGGCGCATTCGCCTCGGCATCCTGGAGCCGTTCACTGAGCTGCGCGATCTGCCGCGTCAGCGCATCGATCTGCTTCCACTGTGCGGTGATCGTCTGGTTCAGCGTTTCGATGGTCTCGTCTTGATAGCTGAGGCGCATCTCCAATGTGTCGATGCGCTCGCTCAGCGTCTTGATCTCATTCGTCACGGCCATGCCCCTTGTCGAGTTCGCGCAAAGCGTGGCCGAGCGCGACGCGCTCGTCGAACACGAAGCACTCGCCGCGCCAGCGGCTCTGCGTCTCCGGCACCTCTTCCAGATATCTCAGGATGCCGCCCTTGAGGTGATAGACCTCGGCAAAGCCGCGCGCGAGCAGATGCGCGCTGGCCTTCTCGCAGCGAATGCCGCCGGTGCAGAACATCGCGATCCTGCGGTGCTTGGCCGGATCGAGCTGATCGGCGGCAAAGTCCTTGAACTGGCCAAAGCTCTTGATGCCGGGATCGACCGCGCCCTCGAACGTGCCCATCGCCACCTCGAAGGCGTTGCGGGTGTCGAGCAGCAGCGTGTCGGGTGCCGCGATCAAGGCATTCCATTCGGCGGCGTCGACATACGTGCCGACCTTCTTGGTCGGATCGGCGGCCGCATCGCCGAGCGTGACGATCTCCTTTTTCAGCCGCACCTTGAGCCGGCGGAACGGCATCGCCGCCGCCGTCGAGAATTTGAGCTCGAGATTGTCCAGCCTGCCGCCGAACATGTCGCCGTGCGCGAGCTCGTGAGCGAAAGCGTCGACCGCCTCCGGCGCGCCCGCGACAGTGCCGTTGACCCCCTCCTGGGCCAGCAGCACGCTGCCCTTCAGGGCCAGGCCAGCACAGAATGCACGCAACGGCTCGCGCAGCTCCCGGTGATCCGGGAGGGCGGCGAATTGGTAGAAGGCGGCGACCTTGTAAGTCATGGCGGCTCGTTTAGCAGGCGGCGGCCGTCCGGAAAACCCGCCATGGCTGAAAGCCGCGATCCGTCCATATACGCCCAGCGGATGGCAGCCATTTCATTGGTATGCCAGCATTGCTCCGGCTGGCCGGAATATGCCATGTAGGCCGGGTTTTTCCGAGATGGCGCGCCGTCGCGCCGGACGTCCAAGAAAGCAAGAATTCGCATGAGAAACTTCCATTTCCCCGGCAGGTCCACGGTCCACGCCACCAACGCGATGGTGGCGACCTCGCATCCGCTGGCCTCGCTCGCCGCGATCGAGGTGCTGCGCGAGGGCGGCGCGGCGGTGGACGCTGCGGTCGCCGGCTCGGCCTTGCTTGGCGTGATCGAGCCGCAATCGACCGGCATCGGCGGCGACTGCTTTGCGCTGATCCAGCCGCGGGGCGAGGGCAAGATCATCGCCTATAACGGCTCCGGCCGCGCGCCGAAAGCGGCGAACGCCGACTGGTATCTCGAGCGCAAAATCACTGCCGTGCCGCTGACCTCGGCGCATGCGGTGTCGATTCCCGGCGTGGTCGACGCCTTCGCCACCGTGTTGCGCGATCACGGCAAGTTCGGCCTCGACCGGCTGCTCCAGCCAGCGATCAAGGCGGCCGAAGAAGGTTATGTCGTCGCGCCGCGCATCGCCTTCGACTGCAAGAACCAATTCGAGAAGCTGAAGGGTGGCACCAACACCGTGCGTTACCTGTTGCCGGGCGGAAAGCCGCCGGTGGCCGGCGACCTCATCCGCCAGCCGGAGCTCGGCAAGACGCTACGCGCGATCGCCAGGGATGGTCGCGACGCCTTCTATAAGGGCCCGATCGCGGAAGACATGGTCGACACCCTCAGGGGCATCGGCGGCCTGCACACGCTCGACGATTTCGCCGCGCATACGACGGAAGTGACCACGCCGATCGGCACCATGTACAAGGGCTATGACGTCTGGCAGTGCCCGCCGAACGGACCCGGCCTCACTATGCTGCTGATGCTCAACATCCTGTCGCGGTTTGACCTGAAGAAATATGCACCGCTCAGCGTCGAGCGTTTCCATCTCGAGGCGGAAGCCGCGCGCATCGCCTACATGCATCGCGAGTTGCATGTCGCCGATCCCGACCACATGCAGATCGAAGTCGCCAAGATCCTCGCCAAGGAATTCTGCGACGAGCACATCGCCAAGATCCGCATGGACGGCATGCTCGACCTGCCCAACGTCGCACCGCCGATGAATCCCTCGACCATCTACATCACGGTGGTGGACAAGGACCGCAACGTCTGCTCGTTCATCAACTCGATCGCGCATTCCTTCGGCTCGGCGATCGTCTCGAACAAGACCGGCGTCTTGTTCCAGAACCGTGCCGGCGGCTTCCGCATCCAGCCGGGCCATCCCAACTGCATCGCGGGCGGCAAACGGCCGCTGCACACGATCATGCCGAGCCTGCTCACCAAGGGCGGCCGGTCCGTGATGCCGTTCGCGGTGATGGGCGGACAATATCAGCCGGTCGGCCAGACCCATGTGCTGACCAACATCCTCGACTATGGCTGCGACGTGCAGGAGGCGATCGACATGCCGCGCGGCCTGCACTACGAGGGCCAATATCAGCTCGAGGACAGCGTGCCAGCCGCGATCGTCGAAGGCCTGAAGAAGCTCGGCCACAAGACCACCAGCGTGGTCGGTCCGCTCGGCGGCGCCCAGGCGATCTGGATCGATTGGGACAGGGGCACGCTCACCGGCGGTTCCGATCCACGCAAGGACGGTTGTGCGCTGGGCTATTGAGGCGCCCGCGCGGTTCCCCCGCAAGATCAGGAAAAGTTGACAAAGGGCGGCGCGGCATTTGCTGCGTCGCCCTTTCTCGTTCGGAACGGAGCTCATGGCTTCAGGTTAAGGGGCGATGAGCGGTGCAGGCGTGTGCTGCTTGGTTCGAAGCAGTGGAGGCCGTCCATGTCCGATAAATCAAGTTCCAAAGCATCCGCATTCGATCGGCGCGCCTTTATGGTGGGCGCTGCCGGCAGTGCGTTTGTTCCGATCACGGCGCGCGCAGCCGCGGGGGATACGAGCGCGTCAGTCGCACAAGATCCGGCGCTTCCTGTCGAGGTCACCCTCCACGTCAACGGCAAGGACAAGCGCCTGAGCATCGATCCCCGCACCACGGTGCTCGACGCGCTGCGCGAACACCTCAAGCTCACCGGCAGCAAGAAGGGCTGCGATCACGGCCAGTGCGGTGCCTGCACGGTGCTGATCGACGACCGGCGCGTGGTGTCGTGCCTGACGCTTGCGCTCGCCGCCGAGGGGCAAGAGATCACGACGATCGAAGGGCTTGCCACCGACGACCGCCTGCATCCGATGCAGCAGGCCTTCATCGACAACGACGCATTCCAGTGCGGCTATTGCACGCCCGGTCAGATCATGTCCGCTGTGGCCTGCGTCAAGGAGGGCCATGCAAACAGCGAGGCCGATATCCGCGAGTATATGAGCGGCAATATCTGTCGCTGTGCCGCTTATCCCAACATCGTCGCCGCCGTGAAGCAGGCCGCGCCCGAGATCATGAAAGGCTAGGCGCATGCGACCGTTTTCGTATCAGAGGGCAACAGACCCTGACATGGCCGTGCAGGCGCTCAGCGCCGCCGCGGCCGCGAACAATCCGCTGACCCAGGCCGCTGCGCAGCCGCTCGCCGGCGGCACCACGCTGATCGACCTGATGAAACTGGATGTGATGCGGCCGGCCGCGATCGTCGATATCAATCCGCTCGCGCACGGCTGGTCGGCGATCGAGTCAAATGGCGACAATTTGCGGCTCGGCGCGCTCGCAAAGATGTCCGACGTCGCCGCGCATGACGGCATCCAGCGCAACTACCCGGTAATTGCCAATTCGCTGAAGCTCGCCGCCAGCGCCCAGCTACGCAACATGGCGACGCTCGGCGGCAACGTGATGCAGCGGACGCGTTGCAGCTATTTCCGCGATGTCTCCTACGAGAATTGCAACAAGCGCCATCCCGGCTCCGGTTGCGCCGCGATGGACGGCGTCAACCGCATGCATGCCGTGCTCGGAATCTCCGACCAGTGCATCGCGACCTATCCCGGCGATTTCGCCCAGGCGCTGATCGCGCTCGACGCCGTGGTCGAGATCACGGGCAAGGCCGGCACGCGCAGCATGCCGTTCGCCCAGCTTCACAAGGCGCCGGGCAGTACGCCAGATATCGAAACCACGCTTCAGCCCGGCGAGCTGATCTCGGCCTTTGCTGTGCCCGGACGCTGGCCGCGATCGGTGTATCTGAAGGCGCGCGACCGCCAATCCTACGAGTTCGCGCTGTCTTCGGCTGCAGTCGCGCTCGACGTGCAGGACGGCACGATCAAGGATGCGCGCGTCGCGCTCGGCGGTGTCGCAACCGTGCCCTGGCGAGCGCGCGAAGCGGAGGCGCTGCTCAAGGGACAAAAATTCGACGAAGCCCTCGCACAACGCGCCGCCGATGCTGCGTTCGCAGACGCCAAGGGGCGGCGGCACAACAGCTTCAAGATAGCGCTCGGCAAGCGCGTGGTGGCACGCGCGCTCCAGCAGGCCGTAACAATGGAGATCTGATCATGACTGCTGCTGCTCCCGAGCCGAAGACAAACATGGGCCAGCCCGTGCCGCGCTATGACGCCGTCGTAAAGGTAACGGGACGCGCCACCTATGCGTCAGACATGCCGCTCGCCGATCCCGCCTATGCGTTTCTCGTCACCAGCGCCATCGCCAAGGGGCGAATCGATCGCTTCGACCTCGATGACGCCAAGCGTGTCCGCGGCGTGATCGACATCGTCACGCACGAGAATGGGCCGAAGCTGAAGGAGTCGAAGCTCTTCAGCAATGGCGGCTATGCAGGCACGACGATCCAGCCGCTGAAATCGGCCGACATTGCCCATGATGGCCAGATCATCGCGGTGGTCATTGCCGAAAGCTACGAGGCGGCGCGCGAGGCGGCCAACCGCGTCAAGGTCAGCTACACAGTCGCCGCGCCGAGCGCGACCTTCGACTCGCCCGGAACGACCATTGCGGCCGCGAAGGGACAGAATGCCCAATTCAAGGAAGACCCGAAGGTCGGCAACTTCGCAAAGGCGTTCGAAGAGGCCGAGGTCAAGCTGACCGCGTCCTACGACACCCCGACGCAGCATCACAATCCGATGGAGCTGTTCTCCACGAGCTGCGCCTGGATGGGCGACGAACTCGTCATCTACGAGCCGAGCCAATTCGTCTACGGCCTGAAATATGGCGTCGCCGAACAGCTCGGCATCGACGCCGACAAGGTCCGTGTGGTCAATCCCTATGTCGGCGGCGGCTTCGGCTCGCGCGGCTCGATGACGCCGCGCACCGCCATCATCGCCGCCATTGCGAAGCGCCTGAACCGGCCGATCAAGCTGGTCCCGACCCGCGACCAGGGCTTTACCATCACCACCTATCGCGCCGAGACCCGCCACGAGATCAAGCTAGGGGCGAGCCGTGATGGCAAGCTGCTGGCCTTAAAGCATGAGGGCGCCGAAATCTCTTCGCGCCCCGACGCCTATTGCGTCGGCGGCACCAAGACCACGACGCGGCTTTATGCCTGTCCGAATGTCGACAGCCTCGTCTCGATCGTGCGCGCGGACCGCAACACGCCCGGCTTCATGCGTTCTCCACCGGAGGTGCCGTATCTGTTTGCGCTGGAGAGCGCGATGGACGAGCTTGCGGTGAAATTGAACATGGATCCGGTCGAGCTCCGCCGTATCAATGATACCACCGTTGAGCCGATTGGCGGCAAGCCCTACACGTCGCGCTCGCTGATGGCCTGTTTCGACGAGGCCGCCAAGGCGTTCGGCTGGGCGCAACGCTCGCCTCAGCCGAAATCGATATCGGATGGCGACTGGCTGATCGGCTATGGCTGTGCCGCCACGTGCTACCCGACCCAGATGGGCCCGGCGGCCGCGCGCGTGCGCCTCCAGCGCGACGGCCGCACCCGCGTCGAGATCGCCGGCCACGAGATCGGGACCGGCGCCTACACCGTCATCGCGCAGACCGCCGCCGAGCGGCTCGGCGTGCCGCTCGAGAAGGTTGCGGTCTTCATCGGCGACAGCGATCTGCCGCCGGCGCCCGTTGCCGGGGGCTCGAATTCGACGGCCAGCACCTGCTCCGTGGTTATGATGGTGTGCGATCAGATCCGCCAGCGCCTGTTCAAGGCGGCGATGCCGAGCCAGAGCCTGACGGACAAGGCCAAGGAGACCGTAGGCATCGGCCAGACACCGGCCACACAGGCGGCGAAAGGTGACCGCCCGCTCGACCTCGAGAAGGCCTTCGACGCGCTCGGTGTCGGCGTCGTCGAGGAGTATGGCGAGTGGAAGCCGGATGGCGCGCCGCTGGATTCCTTCCGCGCCATGCACAGCGGGCAGGTGCGTCTCGTCGGCGGCCACGCCATGAAAGACCAGATCGCCTATGCGTTCGGTGCGGAGTTCGTCGAGGTCCGCGTCAACCGCTTCACGCATGAGATCCGCTGCCCCCGTCTGGTTGGCGCGTTCGCGGCAGGCCGCATCATGAATCCGCGCACCGCGCGCAGCCAGCTGATGGGCGGGCTGATCTGGGGCATGTCGTCGGCGCTGCTGGAGGCCACCGAGATCGACGAGCACAATGCGCGCTACGTCAACGACAACTTCGCCGATTACCTCGTGCCCGTGAATGCGGACGTGCCCGGCGTCGAGGTCATCCTGCTCTCCGAGCAGGACGATCACATCAACCCGGCAGGCGTGAAGGGTCTCGGTGAGCTCGCCAATGTCGGCACCAATGCGGCGATCTGCAACGCGATCTATCACGCCACCGGCCAGCGCATCCGCAAGCTCCCGGTCCGGCTGGAAAATATCGAGGTGTAGGGGTGGAAACCTCATCGGCGTTGCGCTAGACACCTCCCGCCTCAAACGGAAGGTGCCTCATGCAGCGTTTCCAACGCGCGCTCCTCGCCCTGATGTCGGCACTCGCGATCACCGTGATTGCCAGCGTGTCGCATTTCGTTTCCACCACGGCCTCGGCCCAGACCGCAGGAAAGACCATGACCACAGCTTCAGGCTTGCAGATCATCGACAGCGTCGCCGGCACTGGCGCTTCGCCCAAGGCGGGCCAGATCTGCGTGATGCACTATACCGGCTGGCTCTACGAGAACGGCCAGAAGGGCAAGAAATTCGACTCGTCCGTCGACCGCAACGAGCCATTCGAATTCCCGATCGGCAAGGGCCGCGTCATCGCCGGCTGGGACGAGGGCGTCGCTTCGATGAAAGTCGGCGGCAAGCGCACGCTGATCATCCCGCCGCAACTCGGCTACGGCGCCCGCGGTGCCGGCGGCGTGATCCCGCCGAACGCGACGCTGATGTTCGACGTGGAATTGCTCGCGGTAAAGTGACGGCGCAGCCGTCATTCCGGGATGGTCCGAAGGAGCAGACCCGGAATCTCGAGATCTCGGGTTCGATGCTGCGGATCGCCCGGCTGGCTGAGCAAGACAAACAAAAAGACCGGCCTTCCGGCCGGTCTTTCGCTTTCAGCCACGCACGCGCTACTCCGCGGCGCGCTTTGCCGCAGCGGCGGCACGATCCATTGCCTCCTTCGCGGCGTCCTTGGCATCGCCCATGGCCTGCTGGCCCTTGCCCTTCACTTCCTGGACTGCGCCTTCGCCCTTCATACGTTCCGAGCCGGTGGCTTCGCCGATGCCCTGCTTGGCCTTGCCGATTGCCTCGTTGGCATTGCCCTTGATCTTGTCGGTCGTGCTGCCCATGAAACTCTCTCCTTCGGGTTTGCTCGCGACGACAACGTTTCATGACTACGAGGGTTCCGAATTTGCTATGGCTCGCGGGCGTGGCTTTGGGTTAGTTTGCGCGTAAGGAACCAACGGAAAGCAGTCCCATGACCGGCCATGACCACACGCATTCGCACCATGCACAGGATCACGAGGATCGCTGGAAACATGACGGCGTACGCGTCATCCCGGGCAACCAGCTCGATACGAATGTGCCATCGACGGCAGGTATGGACCGCGCGGCCGCGATCAATTTCGCGCGGGTCGGCGCTCAGAAATTGTGGGCGGGCACGGTGAGCATCAAGCCCGACGCCAAGACCGGCGCGCATCACCACGGCCATCTCGAAAGCGTCATCTATGTGGTGAAGGGCAAGGCCCGAATGCGCTGGGGCGAGCGTCTGCAATTCACCGCGGAGGCAGGCCCTGGCGATTTCATTTTCGTCCCGCCTTACGTCCCGCATCAGGAGATCAACGCCAGTCCCGACGAGGTGCTGGAATGCGTGCTGGTGCGCAGCGACGGCGAAGCGGTCGCGATCAATCTCGATATTGAGCCGGTCGAGAAGCCCGAAACCGTGCTGTGGATCGACCCCGTTCACCGCGATCCCAACGAGAAGAAGTAAGGCGCCCGAGGAGGAGCGAGGTTCGGAGCGACGGAACCTTGCAGGAGAAGGTCAAAAAATATTAGGAAGCCATGTCGGATGGCCGCCGGCTGGTCCGTCCTTGGGCGGAACCCCGCCAAGGAGCTTCCGATGCCCAAGATGATCTTCGTCAATCTGCCGGTGACCGACCTCAGGCGCGCCACTGCCTTCTACGAGGCGATCGGCGCGGTCAAGAATCCGCAATTCTGCGATGAGACAGCGAGCTGCATGGTCTTTTCCGAGACCATTTTCGCCATGCTGCTGACCCACGACAAATTCCGTCAGTTCACGCCGAAGCCGATCGCGGATGCCAGGACCTCGAACCAGGTCCTGTTCTGCCTATCCGCGGAGAGCCGCAGCGAGGTCGACGATATCGTCGGCAAGGCTGAGGCTGCGGGCGGGGTGGCCGATCCCGGTCCGAAGGACGAATACAGCTTCATGTACGGCCGCAGTTTCGAGGATCCTGATGGCCATATGTGGGGCGTGAACTGGATGGATCTCGCCGCGGCCCCCTTGCAGCCCGACATGGCGACTGCCTGATCCAAGCCCGCCAAGATCGAACAGGAGCATTCAAATGTCGAAGGTCACGCCCTGCCTGTGGTTCAACGGCGACGCTGAAGAAGCCGCCAATTTCTACGTCTCCCTGCTGCCCGATTCCAAGATCGTGCACGTCCAACGCAACGTCTCCGATGGCCCCTCCGGCAAGCAGGGTTCGGTGCTCGTCGTCGAGTTCACGCTCGGCGGACAGCGCTTGGTCGCGCTGAATGGCGGAATGAAAATGGAGTACACCCACGCGCTGTCGCTGATGATCGATTGCGATGACCAGGCCCAGGTCGACAGCGTCTGGAGCGCGTTCCTGGCGCATGGGGGCAAGGAAGAGCGGTGCGGCTGGGTCAGGGATCGCTGGGGCGTGGCTTGGCAGGTGGTGCCGAAAGTGATGTTCGAATTCCTGTCGAGCCCCGATAAGACCGCGGCCGCACGCGCCATGCAGGCCATGATGAAGATGGTGAAGCTCGATGTCGATGTTCTCCGTCAGGCGTTCGAGGGCAAGTCGGCGGCGTGAGAGCCGGACGGATGCCGTAGGGTGGGCAAAGGCGCATTCGCGCCGTGCCCACCAGCGTTCTCAAGCCGAGAGAAAAGCGGTGGGCGCACTTCGCTTCGCCCACCCTACGAGGCTGTGCCTCAATAACTAATCCGCAGCCCCGCGCCGCCGTGGACGGTATTGCCGACCGGCTGCGGGCCCAGCGTGCCGTTGGCGAACAGATCCACGATCCAGCCCTTTTGCACGCGGAAGCCGAGGCGGCCGCCATATTCGAACCAGCCCTGGTTGCCCATGGTCGGGACCACCACGCCGTTGCCGGTCACGGTCGCCACGATGCCGCTGTGGCTCGCAAAGGACTGGACCCAGCCGCCGTTGATGTTGGCCTCAATGTTGCTGCCGTAGAGATGGGTCCACTGGCCGCCGATCTTGACCAGGCTGGTGCGGTCGGTGCCGGTCGCAATCGCGGCGTCGAACGGATTGAAAGCCACTGCTCCGTCGGTGTAGCCCGATACCCGCTGCCAGAGCTGCCAGACCTCGATGGAGGCCGCGACCTCGTCGCGCGGCGACAGGCGCCTCATCCAGCCGGCACGGCCATAGACGGCGTAGTTCGAGGCGTTGGTTGAGCTGGTCACGCTCACAGGCCCGAGGCTGGTGTCGTAGCTGCGTGTGTAGCGCGCCTTCTCCCAGGGCGTCAGGATCGTGCCGACGTCGAAGAACGGGCGCGACGAGCCCCAGTCGGTGAAGTCATAACGTAGCGCGAAGGCCCCGATCGGTGCGCTCGTGACCTTGTAGCCGCCCTCGTTGTAGTGCGTGTAGGCGATGCCGGCGAGCAGCGACAGATTGTTGGTCAGCTCCTTGCGGCCGTGGATGCCGGCGGAGAACGAGCCGGCCGAGCCGAACGCGCTGATGCAGTCGCTGCAATTGACCTGCTCGTTGACGCCGAGCAGCACCGTGCCGAGCACACGGTTGGTGATCATCTGGTTGAAGCGCTGATTGGCGAGGCCGCGAATCGAATTGCCGCTGGAATCCGCGCCGGTCGGTGTCGGGCTCGGAGATGGAGATGGGCTCGGAGCGGGCGCAGGATCCGGGCTCGGCGAGGGCGACGGATAGGGGCTCGGCGAGGGGGAGGGCGATGGTGACGGAGAATATGTGGGCGTTGGGGACGGTGAATAGGTCGGGTAAGGCGTCGGCTCACCGCATTCGGATCCGCACGCCGCCTGGGCTACAGCCGGTCGAATATCGAGCGCGACAAACGCAAGCGCAGCCAAGGTGGCCAGCGCGCCGGCGCGGACGAAGCGCTTGAAGCGGAGTTTCGCCATTGTCACCGCCCGCACAGCACGCCGTCGTCTTGGACGGCAGGTGTGATGGTCGGCGAGGCGGCGGCATATTGGTCGACCGCGCAAAGCCCGGCATTCGCGGCGCAGTTGGCGGCAAACGTCCAGGGCGAGGTGTTGGACTTGGTGATGCCGGCCTTGCCGCCGGTGGAGGTGATGATGGCGGTGTCGCCGGGCTGGGTGAGCTGCACGCACTGGGAGCTCTTCGTGCAGACGCTGGCCGCGCCGTCCTGAAGCACGACGACGGATCGGCCACGCTGCGAGAGGATGTCGAGCGTGGTGCCGCGTACGCCGATGGTTGCGAGCGGGGTCGTGATCTTGTAGGCGGTCTTGTCGGAGTGTCCGGTGACGAAGCGGAATGCGCCGGTGGTCATGCGGATCGCGACGTCGCGATAGCTGTGCTCGTCGTTGAAGACGGTGCGGTCGAGCTTCAGCGTCGCGCTCGGGCCCAGTGACAGATTGGTGCTGTCGGCCATGACGAAGCGCGCCGCGCTGTCGGCGCCGGTGCGCACGGTCTCGTCGCGCAGCATGCTGTCGCCGACATTGATGGGCGTGGTGCTCGCGGCCACGCGCACCACTTCGTTCTGGATCACGACGGCCTCGCCGACGCGCGTCTGCGCCTGCGCGCCAGGGCCAGCGCACAATGCGGCCGACAACAGAGAGGGGAAAAGCCAGAAACGCAAATTCATTTCGCAACCGATCGATGTGTCCCTGATCGTACCGGATCGCGCGCGCTTAAGATGTGGCGGAATTATCACAAGCGGCGTGGACCTGCGTTATGCTTAGTGACAGTTGCGGCAGAATGCGTTCAATGAAACTGCGATCTCTTTTTTGTCCGCGGTGACGCCAATTTGCCACGCACAACATCTCCACAGCCGACGCTCGAATTGTCCGCGGTTCCAAAGGCGTCGCGGAGCGCAGTGATTGCTGTCGCGATTTTCCTGGTTGCTCATCTGGCGCTGCTGATCGGTCTTTCGACGCCGGAGAAGTTCGTCTTCGACGAAGTGCATTATGTGCCGGCGGCGCGGCAGATGCTGACGCCTGCGATGTCGCAGCCGATGCTCAATCCGATGCACCCGCCGCTGGCGAAGGAGCTGATCGCAGCATCGATCGCAGCCTTCGGCGACAACGCGTTTGGCTGGCGCTATCCGGCGACCTTGTTCGGCGCGCTCGCGGTGGTCGCGATCTATCTGTGCGGCCTTGCGCTGTTCTCCGCGCAGGGGCCGGCGATCGCAGCCGCGCTGATCACTGGCAGCAACCAGATGCTCTACGTGCAGGCGCGCATCGCCATGCTCGACATCTTTGCGCTCGGCTTCGGCCTGCTCGCGACCGCCGCCTTCATGCATGGTTTTCGAAGAGAGCGGCCGCATGCGCTGTTCGCACTCGCGGGCGGCCTGTTCGGCTGTGCTGCGGCCTGCAAATGGAGCGGCCTGTTTCCACTGGCCGTCTGCGTTATGATCGTTGCGGTGATTCGCCTGATGCAGGGCTGGCACACGCAGTTCGCCGACGCCAAGCCGAGCGACTGGTATCGGCCCGATCTCTGGCGCGGCTTTCGGGTACAGCATGCCGCGCTCTGCTTCGCCCTTCTGCCCGCGTTGACGTATCTTGCCGCTTTCGTTCCGCTGTACGGATTGTCGTTGCCGGATTTGGTCGAGGCGCAGCGGCGAATCTTCGCCGACAACACCACAACGGCGATCGCCGGCCACACCTATATGAGCGCGTGGCCATCCTGGCCGTTGCTCGCCCGCCCGGTCTGGTTCCTGTTCGACAAGACGGCGGAGGACAACGTCGCCGCGATCGTCTTCCTCGGCAATCCGCTGGTGTTGTGGCCGGCGCTGCTCGCGCTCGCGATCGTGCTGCGCGATTTCATCGTGGCGCGGCGCTGGGATGCGTTCCTGATCGCGGCGTTCTATTTCGGCCCCTGGCTCGCCTGGGCGCTGCTGCCACGCACGCTGGGCTTCATTTACTACTATCTGCCGGCCGCGACCGCGGCGTCGCTTGCGCTGGTCTATGTTCTGCGCCGGGACGGACTGCCGCACTGGCTGCTGTGGGCCTATATCGGCATCGCCGCCGCCGGCTTTGCAGTCCTGCTGCCGATCTCCGCGGCCTTTGTCGGCAGCTCAATGCGAACCTTCGGCCGATTGATGCTGTTCCAGAGCTGGATATGACATCGCCGCCTGCCGGGTTACAGCAGGCGGCGCGTTTCGTCACGCGTAACTAGGAGATCATTTCGACGCGGTCTTGGTGTCCATGTTCACGACCTGGACGCGGCGGTTGACTGGGTCGGCGCCGTTGGCGGCATCCTTCAGCTTGGTCTCGCCGTAACCGACAGTGACGAGATCGGCGCCGTTCAGGCCGTAGTTCTGCACCAGGTACTTCTTGATGGTGTCGGCGCGCCGCTCGGAGAGCCCTTGATTGTACTCCTCGCCACCGGTCGCGTCGGTGTGGCCTGCGACCACGAAGGTCGAACCCTTGAGCGCCGGATCGGACAGCGCTTTGCCGAGCGCCTGCACCGAGGCCACCGAGGTCTTGGCGATCTCGGCCGAGTTGTAGTCGAACTGGATCTCCAGATCGATCTTCGGTTTGGCGGCCGCGAGCTCGGCGATCTGCTCGCGCTCGCCGGTCGAGAGCGACCGGGTCGAGCGGTTGCGCACGGTGTTGAGGAACGTCGATTCCTTGGCCTGCGCGGTGGTATCGGCCTGCGGCCCAACGGACAGGCCGCGGGTCACCGGCTTCGGCTTCAGTGCATCCAGGATCTGGCCCGCGGAGACGTTGTTGTCGCCGGCCAGCGCAAGGTTCGCCGTCATCGACAGGGCCGCCGAGAGAGTAATCGCCTTCAGTCCAAAAAATTTATCGAAAGGGGTCATTGTCGTATCCTCGCTGTTACGCCTGATGGCGATTTGATGCTGCGAGCATAGGGAAGGTTCAAAGGCCCTGATGTGATCCTTGTCACATTCGAAATCACGAGCCGGAGGTCACAGTGTTCGTTCCGGCTTGCTCCGAACCAGCTCTCTGGCCGTTCCAGGCATCCGCATTCGCCGATCGTCGCAAAGGCGTCGCCCCAAGGCCGCCCACGAACAAGAATTCGTCCAGATGCGCGCCTAGCAGGCTTTGATCATCCAACAATTCGTCCGCGAGGGAGGCGAGTTCCGTCCAGTGCCGAGGCCAAGTGACTACCAGCGTGACTACCAGTTCTATCGCAGCGGCCCGCCGGATCGGACAGTGTCCCTGAGCTCAATGCCAATCTATATCGGCGCGGCGATGATCGCGGTGGCGATCCTGCTGTCGACATTGATCACGGGGCTGACCTCCCGCTATGTCGGACTGGAAGCGCCGACCGACGATAACATGTGGCTGGTCGATCGTCTCACTGGCAGCGTCTATCGCTGCCAGTCGGAGGGGCGCGGCAAGGCGTCCTGCGAGCCGGATACTGCTACAGGCAGCCTCGGGGAGCGCCCAAAAGCCGCACGCTAAGGGGGGCTATCGCTGCGGCGCAGCAACGAAAATGTCTTCTCCCTGAAAACTTGTCGCTGAAGAATGGCTCTTGCGTTGGCCGGCACGACGCCGGTTTTGTTCTACGGAGGAGACACTCGATGAAGATGTTGCTTTCGGCTGTTGTGCTCGCGGTGTTCGCGGCCTCGCCGGCTTCTGCGGCAAAGATGCAACCCTGTACAGGCGAGGCTATCGGCAAATCGATGACCGCAATGGGAACCGTCGATTCGCCCGCCAAACAGGCGATGGCCAAGGAAATGGCTGCGGCCAACACCGAGATGAGCAAAGGCAATATGCGCGGCGCCTGCATGCATTACATGAAGGCGCAGAAGATGGGCGCGAAATAGTTTGAGCAGTTCGCTGACAGATCGCGCTGTCAGCAGATGGCAGCGCGGTTTTCTTTGCCTGTCTTGTTTGCCTCAGCGCGAATCCCGCTACATTGCATCCTGCAATGTCCCGCGCTCCCAAGCCTCTCCCTCTCTCGACGACACAGGCCCGGCAGATCTGGCTGCATGCCCAGCGGCTGGACGAGCGTACCCCGTTCGGCGAAGGCGCGCAGGCCGTCGCGCACGCGGTCGCTCATCTCGGCTATGTGCAGATCGACACCATCAACGTGATCGAGCGCTGCCACCACCACATCCTGTTCAGCCGCATCCCGTCCTACCGCCGCGCTGATCTTCGCCATGCCCAGAGCGTCGACCGAAGTGTGTTCGAATACTGGACGCATGCGCTGTCCTACGTGCCGGCGAGCGACTTCCGCTTCTTCCTGCCGGCGATGCGCGAGCACCGGCGCGAAGGGCACAAATGGTTCGACTCGGTGAAGCCGGCCGACACGCGCAAGGTAATGCGGCTGCTGCGCGCCGGTCCGCTCACGATCCGCGACATCGAGGACGACGTGCTCGTCGAGAAGGAACATTTGTGGCAGAGCCGCAAGCCGTCGAAGCGGGCCTTGCAACTTGCCTTCTATACCGGGGCTGTGACCATCAGCGAGCGCCAGGGCATGCTCAAGACCTATGAGCTGACGACGCGCCATTTTGGCTGGGACAAGCTGCCGAAGCCGGCCTCGCCCAAGGAGATCACGGCCTATCTGCTCGACCGCGCGCTGCGCTCACAGGGTGTGGTCAGTCTGGATTCGATCTGCCATCTCGATGCGCCGCGCAAGAAGGCGGTGGCGGGGCTGATCGCCTCGCGCGTGCGCCGCGGCGAGCTCGTGCCTGTCGCGATCGAAGGCGCGGGCAAGCAGGAGCATTGGGCGGTGCCTGCGGTGCTCGAGTCCACCGGCGCGGCGGCGTCGCCCGATCTCGTCCATATCCTGTCGCCGTTCGATCCGCTGATCATCCAGCGCAAGCGCACCAATCTCATCTTCGGCTACAACCATCTGTTCGAAGCCTATGTGCCGAAGGCCAAGCGCAAGCTTGGCTATTTCGCGCTGCCCGTGCTGGTCGGCGACGAGATCGTCGCCGCGCTTGATCTCAAGACGGACCGGCAGGCCAAGAAGCTCTTGATGCAGAAATGGACCTGGGTCGGCGAGGGCAAGAAGACTGCAGGCCGCAAGGAGCTCAAGGGCAAGATCGAGGACGAGCTCGATCGCTTCGAGCGGTTTCAGCTTGCGGAGTGAGCCTCACCTCATCTGGACAACGACTTTTCCCTTGGCCCTGCCCTTCGCAAGATAACCAAGGGCGTCCTTTGCCTGCGCGAACGGAAATACCTTGTCGATCACCGGCCGAATGTGGCCCGCCGTGAGAATGTCCGAGATCTGCGAGAGCTGCCCCCCGTCCGGATGCACAAACAGGAACGAATATTCGACGCCGCGTTTTCCAGCGCCGCGAATGATCTTGCGGCTCAGCAGGCCGAACAGGAACACCATGAAGAAGTTCATGCCTCGGGCACGGGCGAATGCTGCGCCGGGAGCGGCGGCGCGCGCGCCGTCAAAAAGCTCGTGGGAGACGAGCGGACCGCGACGGCTGAGCCGCATCAAGCCGGAGGTCCTTTCGAATCCCGGCATCGACCAGGCCGGCGGGCGCAAACCTGCGTAGAAGTCGCAGGCGGTTCGCGAGCTTGCCGGCTGTGTATCGAATTTTCGGATGCGTCGCGTTTGCCGCCTTCAATACGGTGTCGGCGACCACATCCGGCGATTCGGCGGTTGCCATGACCTCGTTCACCCGCCTGCTCACGGCCGCGCGTGCTTCGCGATACTCGTCGAGCTTGACGTCCGGCTCGATGAAGTTCGCGTCGAACGGTGTCTTCGTGTAGGCGGGTTCGATGGTGGAGACCCTAATACCCCGCGTGCGCAGCTCGTGGTCAAGCGATTCCGAATAGCCTTCCACGGCGTGCTTGGTCGCCGCATAGAGCGCTCCATAGGGCATCGGCAGAAAGCCAAGGACGGAGCTGATGTTGATGATGCGGCCGCTGCCCTGACGGCGCATCTGCGGCAGGACGGCGCGCGTCACCCGGATCAGCCCAAAGAAGTTCGTCTCGAAAATCGAGCGGGCCTGCTCGATCGAGCTCTCCTCCGCGCCGGCGGGGGCAACGCCGAATCCGGCGTTGTTCACGAGTAGATCGATGCGACCCTCGCGCCCGATCACCTCGCTGACG
Organism: Bradyrhizobium sp. 137; assembly: GCF_023074095.1. NCBI lineage: Bacteria > Pseudomonadati > Pseudomonadota > Alphaproteobacteria > Hyphomicrobiales > Nitrobacteraceae > Bradyrhizobium > Bradyrhizobium sp. 137. The sequence continues at coordinate 47,832 of NZ_JADPKU010000063.1, read as the reverse complement.
GCCGCTGTGACGGATTCGTCGCTGGTCACGTCGAGGGCCAGCATCTCGAAAGGCCGCTTGCCTGCCTGAACTCCGCGTCGGCTGGTGCCGTAAACTCTATAACCGGCTGTTGCGAGCCGCTGCGCGGTGGCTTCGCCGATGCCCGACGAGGCGCCTGTCACGAGAGCAATCTTTACCTTGGCCATGACTTTCTCCTGGTGATCGGCGCTGCGCCCGTCACGTTTTGATGACGATCGTAATGTTTGAATTAGATGACGATCGTAATTATAATTGTCAAGACCTCTGATTCGGGATTTCTGACATGCGCGTTTCTAAGGAGAAGGCGGCCGACAACCGCGAGCGAATTCTAAGGGCGGCCTCACGCCTGATCCGGGAACGCGGGATCTCCGGCGTCAGCGTCGACGCGCTGACCGAAGCCGCCGGCATGACGCATGGCGGCCTTTACAGCCAATTTGGCTCCAAGGAGCGGCTAATCGAAGAGGCGGTCGCCGAAGCGATCGTCTCCAAAGGACGCGAACTCCGTGAAACCACCACGGTCGGCGATTATGTTTCCGAATATCTCTCGGTGGCGCACCGGGATGAACCGGGAAGCGGCTGCCCCTTTGCTGCCCTGTGCTCTGAGATGCACCGCCAGAGCCAAGGCGCGCGAGAGCGATTTACCGCCGGCGTGAGTGGCATGATCGGATGGCTCAGCGCCCGCATGGGAGCGGGGGCCGGCCAACGCAAGCGCGATGGGGACGCGATCGTGACTCTGGCCTCTCTGGTCGGAGCGGTTGTACTCGCCCGCGCCGTGAGCGATTCCAAATTGTCAGACGAGATTCTCCGCGCCACCAGGAAGAGGCTGGCTGGCTAGCCGTTGCCTAGGCTGCGCGTTTCCACAAGCCGATCCAGCCAGACGCCGAACACAATGCCGATCACGTAAGCCACCAAATTCCATAACGAGAAGATGCGCCCGAGCAGCAGCGCGCCCGCGGTGGTCAGGCGGAACGCGTCAAGCCAAGGGGTATGCACCAGGCGGGAGAATTCCACGACGACCGCGATCACGACCGCGATAGCTGCCATCTGCATCCGCGTCAGCCGCGGCAGCAAAAGACCGACCAGCAGAAACACCATCGTCGCCCACAACAGCGAGCCGCCGTACTTCACGGCGAAGGCGGGCAGGCCGAGCGGAAAGCCGTACCAGCGCAGAGACAGCCCGCAGACGATCACCGCAAACGCGAGGCCGGCGCGGATCAGCGATGTCCGCAGCAGCGCAACGCGTTTATCCGGCTGCGCTCCGTGCATTGCTCGCTCCATTGACTCTTTGCCCGCGATGCTCAAAACCGCCTCTTAGCTACAAAAGCAACAACACGGGGGAAGCCATGAGCCAGACCACGACCTATGCCGGTTCCGTCGGCGCAGCCAAGTCGGAAATCGAGACCTCGACTATCCGCACTATCTCATGGCGCCTGATTCCGTTCCTGGTGCTGGCCTACTTCTTCTCCTATCTCGATCGCGTCAATCTCGGTTTCGCCGCGCTGACCATGAATGCGGAGCTGAAGTTCACACCGCTGATCTTCTCCTGGGGCGCCGGCATCTTCTTCATCGGCTACTTCATCTTCGAGGTGCCGAGCAACCTCGCGCTGGAAAAATTCGGTGCCAGCCGCTGGATCGCCCGCATCATGGTGACCTGGGGCATCATCTCTGCGCTGATGGCGGCGGTCAGCGGCGTCACGAGCTTCTACGTCCTGCGCTTCCTGCTCGGCGTCGCCGAGGCCGGCTTCTTCCCGGGCATCATCCTCTATCTCACCTATTGGTATCCGGCCGAATATCGCGCCCGCTTTCTCGCGGCCTTCGCCATCGCCGTTCCGGTCTCGACCGTGATCGGCGCGCCGGTCTCGGGCCTCCTGCTCGGGCTCGACGGCCTGATGGGGCTGAAGGGCTGGCAATGGCTTTTCATCATCGAAGGCATTCCTTCCGTGCTGCTCGGCATCGTCACCTGGTTCTATCTCACCGACAGGCCGGAGAAGGCGAATTGGCTCTCGGCCGAGCAGAAGGCCTGGCTCAAGGCCAAGCTCGATTCTGAGATCGCAATCAAGCAGGCGGTGAAGCATCCATCGCTGGGCCAAGCGTTGTCGTCGCCGAAGGTGATCGCGCTCAGCCTGATCTATTTCGGCTTCGTCGGCGCGCTCTATGGCATGCAGTTCTGGCTGCCGCAGATCGTCAAGGCGTTCGGCCTCACCAACGCGCAGACCGGCTTCGTCACCGCGATTCCCTATCTGTTCGGCACCATCGCGATGGTGCTGTGGGCGCGGCATTCGGATGCGACACGCGAGCGCGTGATGCATGTCGGCGCGCCGCTGCTGCTCACCGCGGTTGCGCTCGGCATCTCCTCTTATCTCACCGATCCAGCCCTCACGATGGTTGTGCTGACGGTGGCGGCCATTGGGGTGTTCTGCTGCTTCGGCGTGTTCTGGACCTTGCCGACCGCCTGGCTGTCCGGCACCGCGGCGGCCGGCGCGATCGCCCTGATCAACTCGGTCGGCAACCTCGCCGGCTTCGGCGGGCCCTATCTGATCGGTTGGGTCAAGGAAGCAACTGGCCAAACCTCAAGCGGCCTGCTCGTGCTCGCCGTCTTGCCGCTGATCGCCGGCCTCCTGGTCTTCGTCGGCGGCCATGACAGCAAGCACGAGTTCGCCGAATAGGAACGGCGAGGGAGCACCTGCAGTGGGCCAAGGCGTGCTCTTCGCACGCGGTGCCCATCTCCCCGCTTGTGACTGTCGAGGTGGCACGCGTCCGCCTTCGCTCTTCGAGCTAGGGCGGACATCTCGCGTTGTCCGCCCTACCATCGCACCTTCCTGACAACGGGGACAATCCTTACCAGCCCTTAACGATCACGGATTCCTGATGACTGACGATTATTGACTTTTGTCAGTGATTAATCGACATTCCTCTCATTCGAGATGCAGGAGTGTCCTTCGATGTTCGTCCGGTCGGTTTTGTCCAGCTATTCCAGGCTGTTGGCGGGTGTGTCGCTGGCCCTGATGGCCGCCGCACTGGCTGGGTGCAATGACACCATCGCCGAAAAGGCCGAGCCGCCGCGGCCGGTTCTGGTCGCAACGGCCCATTATGACGCCGAGACGCCCGAGCGGAGCTTCGTCGGGACCATTCGGCCGCGGATCGAGAGCGATCTCGGTTTTCGCGTCGCCGGCAAGGTCGCAAAGCGCCTGGTCGAGGTCGGCCAGACCGTCGAAATCGGACAGCCGCTGGCGACTCTCGACGAGATCGATCTGAAGCTCCAGGCCGAGCAGGCCGTTGCCGAGTTGACTGCCGCGACCGGCGTGCTGGCCCAGGCCGCCGCTGCCGAGCAGCGCGCCAAGGACCTAAAGGCCAAGGGCTGGACCACCGATGCCCAGCTCGACCAGAGTCGTGCCGCCGCTGACGAGGCCCGTGCGCGCCTGAATCGGGCCGAGCGCTCGGTCGAGCTGACCAAGAATTCCCTTTCCTACGCGACGCTCAACGCCGACGCCCGTGGCGTCGTCACCGCAACGCTGATTGAGCCCGGCCAGGTGGTCGCCGCGGGCCAGGCCTCGATCCGTGTCGCCCGCTTTGCCGAAAAGGAAGCGGTCGTCGCCATCCCTGAGACGCTGGTCGGACGCGCCAAGTCGGGCGCCGCCAGCGTCACTCTTTGGTCCGAGCCGAACAAGAAGTACACGGCCAAGCTGCGCGAGATCGCGCCGGCGGCCGATCCGGCAACCCGCACCTATCTGGCAAAATTCTCGCTGCCCGAAGCCGACGACAAGGTCGCGCTCGGCATGACCGCGACGCTCACGCTGTCGGACGCCGCCACCGAGCGCGTCGCCCGGCTGCCGCTGTCGGCGTTGTTCAACGAAGGCGGCAAGCCGTCCTTCTACGTCGTCGACGACAACGGCGCGATTACGCTGAGGCCGGTGACGGTGAAGTCCTACGAGAGCAACGACGTCGTCATCACCGGTGGTGTCGAAGAGGGCGCCAAGATCGTCGCCCTCGGCGTGCAGAAGCTCGATCCGAGCCAGAGGGTGCGGATCGTCTCGTCGCTGTCCTTCTAACGAACGTTTACGAGTTCCTCATTGCGAGGTGAGTTTCGGCCCGAGCGCAAATGCAAGGGCTGAAGCGGCGAAGCGATCCAGAACCTGCCCAGCCCCCTGGATTGCTTCGCTGCCTCGCGATGAGGCCTTCAATAGAGCGGCTGTCGTTTTTGCAACTGGATCGTCTTTCGGAGAGTGCGATGAAGCGCTTCAACCTTTCGGCCTGGGCCGTCAGCCATCCGACGCTGGTGCTCTTCCTGATGATCGTGCTCGGCGTCGCCGGCTTCTTCTCCTATGAGAAGCTCGGCCGTGCCGAGGATCCGTTCTTCACGGTGAAGGTGGTCAACGTCTCCGTGATGTGGCCGGGAGCGACCGCGCAGGAGATGCAGACCCAGGTCGCCGATCCCATCGAGAAGAAGATCCAGGAGCTGCCCTATTTCGAGAAGGTGCAGACCTATTCCAAGCCCGCCTTCACCGCGCTCCAGGTGACGTTCCGCGACAGCACCCCGCCGAAGGACGTGCCCTATCTCTTCTACCTCCTTCGCAAGAAGCTGGTCGACGTGCAGGGTCAGCTGCCGTCCGGCATCCTCGGGCCCGTCGTCAACGACGAATTCTCCGACGTCGATTCCATCCTCTACATGATGACCGGCGACGGCGCCGACTATGCTCAGCTCAAGAAGGTCTCGGAAGGATTCCGTCAGCGCCTCCTGAAGGTGCCCGGCGTGACCAAGGTCGACGTCTACGGCAATCAGGACGAACGCATCTTCGTCGAGTTCAGCCACGCCAAGCTCGCCACCCTCGGCATCACGCCGCAAGCGCTGTTCGATTCGCTCGCCAAGCAGAACAACGTGACGCCGGCCGGCACAGTCGAGACCTCGTCGCAGCGCGTGCCGCTGCGCGTCACCGGCGCGCTCGACGGCGCCAAGGCCGTGGCCGAGACGCCGGTCGAGAGCAACGGCCGCGTCTTCCGTCTCGGCGATATCGCCACCGTCACCCATGGCTATGTCGATCCGCCGAGCTTCGTGGTCCGCCAGGAAGGCAAGCCCGCGATCGGCATCGGCGTCGTCACCGCCAAGGGCGCCAACATCCTCGATCTCGGCAAGGAGGTCGAGAAGGCGACGAGCGAATTCATGAAGGCCGTGCCGCAGGGCATCGACGTCAGGCTGATTGCCGACCAGCCCAAGGTGGTCGAGCACGCCGTCGGCGAGTTCGTGCACTCCTTCATGGAGGCGCTCGTCATCGTGCTGTTCGTCTCATTTTTGGCACTGGGCTGGCGCACCGGCATCGTGGTCGCGCTGTCTGTGCCGCTGGTGCTCGGCATCGTCTTCATTGTCATGAACACGATGTCGCTCGACCTGCACCGCATCACGCTCGGTGCGCTGATCATCGCGCTCGGTCTGCTCGTCGACGACGCCATCATCGCAGTCGAAATGATGGTGGTGAAGATGGAGCAGGGCTGGGATCGCATGCGCGCGGCGTCCTTTGCCTGGGAATCAACTGCGTTTCCGATGCTCACGGGAACGCTGGTCACGGCCGCTGGCTTCCTCCCCATCGGCTTTGCCAATTCCGCGGTCGGCGAATATGCCGGCAGCATCTTCTGGATCGTGGCGATCGCGCTGGTCGCCTCCTGGTTCGTGGCGGTGATCTTCACGCCCTATATCGGCGCCATGCTGCTGCCGGAGACGAAGGTCCACCACAATCACGATCCGCACGCAGTCTACGAGACCCGCATGTACCGCGGCCTGCGCGCCATCGTGCAATGGTGCGTCAATCATCGCATCACCGTGGTGGTCGCGACCGTCGGAATTTTCGTCGCCTCGATCGTCGGGTTCGGCCATGTCCAGCAGCAGTTCTTCCCGCTGTCGGAGCGCCCCGAGCTGTTCCTCCAGCTCCGCCTGCCGGAGGGCACCGCCTTCAACGTCACCGAGAAGGCGGTGAAGAAGGCCGAGACCCTGCTGAAGGACGACAAGGATATCGAGACCTATACCGCCTATGTCGGCCAGGGTTCGCCGCGCTTCTGGCTCGGCCTCAATCCGCAGCTGCCGAACGAGGCCTTCGCCGAGGTTGTCATCGTCGCCAAGGGCGTCGAGGCGCGCGAGCGCATCAAAGCCAAGATCGAAAACGCCGCTGCCGAGGGCTTCCTGTCCGAGGCGCGCGTGCGCGTCGACCGCTTCAATTTCGGTCCGCCGGTCGGTTTCCCGGTCCAGTTCCGCGTGATCGGCCCCGATGCCAACAAGGTGCGCGAGATCGCCTACCAGGTCCGCGACGTCATGCGGCAGAACAGGAGCGTCAAGGACGTCCAGCTCGACTGGAACGAGCAGTCGCCTTACCTCAAGCTCGTCGTCGACCAGGACCGTGCCCGCGCCATGGGCCTGACCCCGCAGGACGTCTCGCAGGCGCTGGCGATGCTGATCTCGGGCGCGCAGGTCACGACCGTGCGCGACGGCATCGAGAAGGTCGGCGTGGTCGCCCGCGCGGCGCCGTCCGAACGCCTCGATCTCGGCGGTGTCGGCGACCTGACGATTACCTCGCGCAACGGCGTTGCCGTGCCGCTGCAGCAGATCGCCAAGATCGAATATGCCCACGAGGAGCCGATCTTGTGGCGGCGCAACCGCGACATGGCGATCACCGTGCGCTCCGACGTGGTCGACGGCGTGCAGGCGCCCGACGTCACCAACCAGATCACGCCGAAGCTGAAGGCGATCAAGGACCACCTCGAGCCGGCCTACCGGATCGAGCCGGGCGGCGCCTTCGAGGAATCCGCCAAGGGCAACGCCTCGATCTTCATTCTCTTCCCGCTGATGGTGATGGTGATGCTGACGCTCTTGATGTTCCAGCTTCAGAGCTTCTCGCGCCTGATCCTGGTGTTCCTGACGGCGCCACTCGGCATCGTCGGCGCCTCTCTCGGGCTCAATGTCGCCAATGCCCCGTTCGGCTTCGTGGCGCTGCTCGGCCTGATCGCGCTTGCCGGCATGATCATGCGCAACACCGTCATCCTCGTCGACCAGATCGAGACCGACGTCTCGCACGGCCTGACCCGGCGCGAGGCGATTGTCGAGGCCACCGTCCGCCGCGCCCGACCGGTGGTGCTGACGGCGCTCGCCGCGATTCTCGCCATGATCCCGCTGTCGCGCTCGGCCTTCTGGGGCCCGATGGCGATCACCATCATGGGCGGCTTGTTCGTCGCGACCTTCCTCACGCTCTTGTACCTGCCGGGCCTCTATGCGCTTTGGTTCAGAAAGAGCCTAGATGAGGCTGGTACTCCCGAGCAGCCTGCCGCGCCGCAGCATGGGAGCGATGAGCCACGCGCAATTCCGCTTGCTGAAGCGGCTGAATAAGTGAGATGAAGTGCTGACTGACGAGTCCTGACAGATGACACTGATTACGGAACATATCGAAAGCGACACCCGGGATCGTATCCTCGAGGTGGCCGAGCGGCTGTTCCGCCAGATCGGTTACCAGAAGACCACGGTCGGAGACATCGCCAAAGAACTGCGGATGAGCCCCGCCAATGTCTATCGCTTCTTCGAATCGAAGAAGGCGATCCATCAGGCGGTGGCCCGCTCGCTGATGGGCGAGGTTGAGCTGGAGGCGCAGCGGATCGTGGCGCGGCCCGGTCCGGTGCTGGAGCGCTTCCGCGAGCTGCTCACCACCATCCATCGCATGAACACCGAGCGCTATGTCGGCGACAATAAGCTGCATGAGATGGTCGAAATCGCCATGCAGGAGGACTGGGACGTCTGCGTCACCCACATGGAATGTATCGCCGGAATGATCGGCCAGATGATCGGGCAGGGCGTCGCCGCCGGCGAGTTCGAGGCACCGGACCTGCAATTGGCCGCGCTCTGCTCCTGCACCGCAATGATGCGCTTCTTCCATCCCCAGATGATCGCCCAGTGCGCCACCAAGCCGGGCCCGACCATCGACCAGATGATCGATTTCGTCATCGCGGGATTGTCGCCGCGGCACTGACGGGGCGGTGGCTTTCCTCCTATAAGCAGCTTCGCGCCACCCTAACGGAGGGATGACGGCAAGGACGGACCAACACACTCCGTCATTGCGAGCGTAGCGAAGCAATCCAGGCTGTCTCCGCAGAGGGATTCTGCATTGCTTCGTTCCGCTCGCAAGACGGGAAGGAAACAGAGCGTGACCGCCAAAGACCCCTACTTCTACGAGCCCTCCAAGGGCCACGGCCTCAAGCACGATCCCTTCAACGCTATTATCGCGCCGCGGCCGATCGGCTGGATCTCCTCGCGCGACGCCAGGGGCCACGTCAACCTCGCACCCTACAGCTTCTTCAATGCGTTCTGTTATGTGCCGCCGATCATCGGCTTCTCCTCCACCAATTGGAAGGACACGGTCGAGAACATCCAGCAGACCGGCGAATTCGTCTGGAATCTCGCCACGATGGATCTGGCGAAGCACATGAACGCAACCGCCGCGCATGTCGCGCCCGAGGTCGACGAGTTCGAGGTCGCGGGTCTGACCGCCGTGCCCGGCAAGCTTGTCAACGTGCCGCGCGTCGGCGAGAGCCCGGTCGCCTTCGAATGCAAGGTGTCCGACATCGTTCGTCTCAAGGGCGCCAACGGCAAGGAGGCTGACGCCTGGCTGACGCTCGGCGAGGTCGTCGCCGTCCACATCGACAAGGCCATGATCAAGGACGGCGTCTACCAGACCGCCGCCGCCCGCCCTATCGTCCGCGCGGGGCGCCGCGGCGACTATTTCGAGATCAAGCCGGAAAACATGTTCGAGATGGTCCGGCCGGATTAAGCCGGGCTGCTGCTTCCACAGGTCATTCCGCGGCGTCGCCAGACGCGACCTATGATGCGCAATTGTGCATCAGAGATCCATTGGTCCACCAACGCTGCCGCACGCTCGATTCCGGGCTCGACGCTTGCACGTCGCCCGGGAATGACTGTGGCGAGGCGTTCGGCCCCATTTCCCGATCCCGGAACCGGCACCGCGGCCCGGCCGTTATGGCCCCTGGGCGGCCGCCCGGCCGCGTCAATTTCGCAGGCGAAGTGTTCGCCTCGGCCAGCCAGTTTCCGCTAAAATGCCCGATAACCGCGCCGATGCATGAGGTCAGCCATGAGCTTCCGCCGCGACACTCTGACAAAGCCGATCTTCACTCTCGCGCGCGGCGTGCTGCCGGCGATTTCCGATACCGAGCGCGAGGCGCTGGAGGCCGGTGACGTCTGGTGGGACGCCGATCTCTTCACCGGCAATCCCGATTGGTCGAAGCTGCTGAAGGTCCCGCAGGCAACGCTGACCGCGGAGGAACAGGCTTTCCTCAACGGCCCCGTCGACGAGCTCTGCGCCATGCTCGACGAGTGGAAGATCTTCTGGGAATGGCGCGACCTGCCGCAGGACGTCTGGCACTTCGTCAAGCGCGAAAAGTTCTTCGGCATGATCATTCCGAAGGAATTCGGTGGGCTCGGCTTTTCGCCGTATGCGCATTCCGAGGTCGTGCGAAAAATCTCGACCCGTTCGATCGCGGCCGCCGTCACGGTGATGGTGCCGAACTCGCTCGGCCCCGGCGAGCTCTTGATGCGCTTCGGCACCAAGGAGCAGCAGCAGCGCTGGCTGCCGCGCCTCGCCGATGGTCGCGACATTCCCTGCTTCGGCCTCACCAGCCCGGAGGCCGGCTCCGATGCCGCCTCGATGGTCGACACCGGCATCATCTGCAAGGGGGAGTTCGAGGACCGCGAGGTGATCGGCCTTCGTCTCAACTGGCACAAGCGCTACATCACGCTCGGCCCCGTCGCGACGTTGCTCGGTCTCGCCTTCAAGGCCTATGATCCCGATCACCTCGTCGGCGATCAGGAAGAGCTCGGAATCACGGTGGCGCTGATCCCGACTAATCTGCCCGGCGTCGAGATCGGTCACCGCCATCTGCCGTCGATGCAAGTGTTCCAGAATGGCCCGAACCGGGGCCGCGACGTCTTCATCCCGCTCGACTACGTCATCGGCGGCGAAGCTCGGCTGGGGCAGGGCTGGAAGATGCTGATGACCGCGCTCGCCGCCGGGCGCGGCATCTCGCTGCCGTCGCTGTCGGCCGCCGGCGCCGCCTTTGCGGCGCGCACCACCGGTGCCTATGCTCGCATCCGCGAGCAGTTCGGCATCTCCATCTCCAAGTTCGAGGGCGTCGAGGAGCCGCTCGCGCGCATCGTCGCGACCGCCTATCAGCTCGATGCGGCGCGGCGGCTGACCTGCGCGGCGCTCAATGCCGGCATTCATCCTGCCGTCATCTCCGGCATCATGAAGCTGCATGCGACCGAACGCATGCGCACTGCGATCGACGACGCCATGGACATCCACGGCGGCAAGGCCGTGATCGATGGTCCGCAGAACTATCTCGGCAATCTGCATCGCGCCGTGCCGGTCGGCATCACGGTCGAGGGCGCCAACATTCTCACGCGCAATCTCATCGTGTTCGGGCAGGGCGCCATCCGCGCCCATCCCTATCTGCTCGGCGAGATGAATGCGCTCGCCGACACCGACCGCGAGCGCGGCCTCGCCGCGTTCGACAAGGCTTTCTGGAAGCACGTCGGCCACAGCTTCCGCACACTGCTTCGCGCCTTTGGCCGAAGCTGGACGTTCGGCGCCTTCGCACCGGCGCCTGATGCGGGCGATGCCACGCCATTCTATCGCCAGCTCTCGCGCTACTCTGCCGCCTTCGCGCTCTGCGCCGATCTGGCGCTGCTGACGCTCGGCGGCGCGCTCAAGCGCAAGGAGATGCTGTCGGCGCGGTTCGGCGACATTCTGTCCGAGCTGTATCTGCTCTCGGCCGCGCTGAAGCGCTGGCAGGACGAGGGCCGTCAGAAGGAGGATTTCGCCGCGCTGGAATGGTGCATGGCGACGGGCTTCCGAACCATCGAGAACCGGCTCGCGGAAATTCTGGCCAATCTGCCGAACCGCTTCGTCGCAGCCTTCCTCAAGCTCGTGGTCCAGCCGTTCGGCGCACGCGTGCTCGGCCCGTCGGACCGCGTCGTCCATCAATGCGCAAGCCTCGTCCTGGAGCCGTCGGCGGCGCGCGAGCGTCTCACGCCCGATCTCGCCCATGTCGACGACGACGGCGGCTTTGCCCGGCTTGAGCGCGCGTTCAAGCTCGCTGCAGAAACCGATGCGATCGCTAGGCGCGTGCGCGCCGCGCAGGTCCGCGACTGGAAGGACGCGGTCGCCAAGGGTGTGATCACGCAAGCCGAGGGCGAGCAGCTCGCCGCGGCCCGCGAAGCCGTCAACGAAGTGATCGAGGTCGATGACTTTGCGCCTGAGGCGCTGTCACCGATTTACAAGAAATCCGGCGACGTGCATCAGTTCTTCCAGGAACTCGGTGAACAGAGGGCGGCGAGCTGATGGCACGACCGGTTTTCATCATCGACGGCAGTCGGACGCCGTTTCTGAAGGCGCGCTCGGGCCCCGGCCCGTTCACGCCGGTGGATCTCGCTGTGCAATGCGGCCGACCGCTGCTGGCGCGCCAGCCGTTCGCCCCGACTGACTTCGACCAGGTCATCCTCGGCTGCGTCAACGTGATCGCGGACGAGATGAACCCCGCCCGTGTCGCCGCGCTGCGGCTCGGCATGGGCGAGGACATGGTTGCCTTCACGGTACAGATCAATTGCGGCTCCGGGATGCAGTCGATCGACACTGCCTATCGCTACATCCGCGAAGGCCATGCCGACATGATCCTGGCCGGTGGAACCGAGGCGCTGAGCCACGCGCCGCTGGTCTGGCCGAATTCCGGCGTGCGCTGGTTCGCCGGGCTCGCCACCGCCAAGGGCGTTGCCGCGAAGCTCGCCGCAGCCTTCAAGCTGCGCCCAAGCTATCTCAAGCCGGTCATCGGCCTCGAGCGCGGACTGACCGATCCCGTCACCGATTTGAACATGGGCCAGACCGCCGAGGTCGTCGGTCATCTCTTTGGCATCACGCGCGCGCAGTCTGATGCCTACGCGGCCGAGAGCCATCGCCGCCTTGCGCATGCGCAGGCCGAAGGTTTTCTGAAGGGCGAGGTTGAGACCGCGTTCTCCCGGGATGGCAAGTTCTTCGACCATGACGACGGCGTACGCCCGGACTCGACGGCCGAGACGCTTGCAAAGCTCCGGCCGGTGTTCGAGCGCCCCTGGGGACAGGTGACCGCCGGCAATTCCTCGCAGATCACCGATGGCGCCTCCTGGGTGATCCTGGCCTCCGACGCCGCGGTCGCCAAGCATAAGCTCACCCCTAAAGCTGTCATCGTCGACAGCAATTGGGCCGCGCTCGATCCTAGCATCATGGGGCTCGGCCCGGTGATCTCGGCGACGCCGCTGCTCCAGCGCAACGGCCTCAGCATCAACGACGTCGAGACCTGGGAATTGAACGAGGCTTTCGCCACGCAGGTGCTCGGCTGTCTCGCCGCCTGGAACGACGATAAATTCTGTCGCGAGATTTTGGGCCTCGACGGCGCAGCCGGCGAGATCGCCCGCGAAAGACTAAACGTCGACGGTGGCGCGATCTCGCTCGGTCATCCCGTCGGCACCTCCGGCAACCGGATCGTGCTGCATCTCGTCAACGCCATGAAGCGGCTTGGCACGCGGCGCGGCGTTGCCACCGAATGCATCGGCGGCGGGCTCGGCGGCGCCATGCTGATCGAGGCGCTGTGACCATGGATTCCAAGATCATGACCGCGCTTGGCGACCGCGTGCTGGAGCTCGGGCCCAAGCCTGGGACAGACAGTCCCTACAAGCACTTCAAGCTGACGCGCGATGCCGATGGTGTCGCCTGGCTGCTGTTCGACCGCGCCGAGGCGAGCGCCAACACGCTGTCCTCGGATGTGATGGAGGAGTTCGATGCCGTGCTTGCGGCGATCGAGACCGAGCGTCCCGCCGGCCTCGTGATCCGCTCGGCAAAGCCGTCCGGCTTCATTGCCGGCGCCGACGTCAACGAATTTCGCGGCGCGTCCGATCCTGAGATGGTGGAGACACGCATCCGGTCCGCGCATGCCGTAATCGATCACCTGGAAGCCTTGAGGTTGCCGACGGTGGCGGTCATCCACGGCTTCTGCCTCGGCGGCGGGCTCGAGGTCGCGCTCGCCTGTCAGGCGCGCATCGCCATCGAGGGGGCGCGCTTCGGCTTCCCGGAGGTGATGCTCGGCCTTCATCCAGGCCTCGGCGGCACCGCGCGCTTCACCGCGCTGGTCAATCCGATCCAGTCGATGGCCCTGATGCTGACCGGCCGCACCATCGATGCGCGCCGCGCCAGATCGCTCGGCCTCGTCGACACCGTCACGCAGGAGCGCCACGTCCACAATGCCGTGAAGGATGCGCTGTTCGGACGTCTGAAGCGGGCGCGGCCGGGCTTGCTGGTTCGCGCGGCGAATGTCGGCCTCGTGCGCGGGCTGCTCGCCAGACGCATGCGCTCGCAGGCGGCGAAGGCGGCATCTCGTGAGCATTATCCGGCGCCCTACGCGCTGATCGATCTCTGGGAGACCCACGGCGGCAGCAAGGCCTCGATGCTGAAAGCCGAACAGGGCTCGTTCGCCAAGCTGATGGTGACGCCGACCGCGCAGAACCTGATCCGGGTCTTCTTCCTGCGCGAGCAGATGAAGAAGGCGGCGGGCAGCGGCAATGCCGTCAAGCATGTGCATGTCATCGGCGCCGGCGCCATGGGCGGTGACATCGCGGCCTGGTGCGCGGGCCAGGGGATGCGCGTCTCGCTGGCCGACATGAAGCCGGAGCCGATCGCCGGCGCGGCGAAGCGCGCGGCCGAACTCTACGGCAAGATCATTCGCAAGCCGACCGACGTGCGCGACGCACTCGATCGCCTCATTCCCGACATGGACGGAGAAGGCGTACGCAACGCCGATCTCATCATCGAGGCCGTGCCGGAGAAGCTCGAGCTGAAGCAGAAGGTCTATGCCGGCCTCGAGCCGCGGATGAAGCCCGGCGCGATCCTTGCGACCAACACGTCGAGCATTCCGCTACAGGACTTGCGAACAACGCTGGCGCGGCCGGATCGGCTGGTCGGCCTGCATTTCTTCAATCCGGTGTCGCGGCTGCAACTGGTCGAGGTCGTCAGCCATGACGGCAACGACCCGCAAGTGCTGAAAGAGGCGCTCGCCTTCGTCGGCGCGATTGACCGCCTGCCGCTGCCCGTGAAGAGCTCGCCCGGCTTCCTCGTCAATCGCGCGCTGACGCCGTACATGCTGGAAGCCATGGTGATGCTGGACGAGAAGATCGACCAACGCCTGATCGACGCCGCGGCCGAGCAGTTCGGCATGCCGATGGGACCGATCGAGCTGGCCGACCAGGTCGGGCTCGACATCTGTCTCGATGTCGGCGACATGCTGCGCACCAAGTTCGGCGATCTGCTGCCGCCGACGCCGGCCTGGCTGCGCGAGAAGGTCGCCAAGGGTGAGCTCGGCCGCAAGACCGGCAAGGGCTTTTATGTCTGGAAGGAGGGCGAGGCGGAGAAGGCACAGCTTCCCGAGACCGGTCCGCGCGTCACCGACCAGATGATCGACCGCCTGGTGCTGCCGATGTCCAACGTCTGCGTCGCCGCGCTGCGCGAAGGCGTCGTCGACGACGCCGACGCGGTCGACGGCGCCCTCATCTTCGGCACCGGCTATGCACCGTTCCGTGGCGGTCCGTTGAACTATGCGCGCACGCGCGGCGTGGAAAATGTCGTATCCAGCTTGCGCGCACTGGCCGAGCGATTCGGCGAGCGCTTTGCGCCCGATCCGGGGTGGAACAGTTTCAAGTGAGAGAGATATGAGTGAACACGCCGCCACCGGACCGCGCGGGGATCTCTGTATTCGTACTCTGGCGATGCCCGCCGACACCAACGCGAATGGCGACATCTTCGGCGGCTGGCTGCTCAGCCAGATGGATGTGGGCGGCGGCGTGTTCGCCTCGAAAGTCGCGAAGTCGCGCACGGTGACCGTCGCGATCGAAGCGATGAATTTTCGCAAAGCGGTCTATGTCGGTGATCTCGTATCCGTCTACGCCAATCTCGTACGGGTGGGTCGTACCTCGCTCACCGTGCATCTGGAAGCCTGGGCGCTGCGGCGCGGTGAGGAGCATCCGTTCCTCGTCACCGATGGCAACTTTACCTACGTCTCGATCGACGAGCACGGCCGCCCGCAGGCGGTTCGCGCGACCGACACGACGATCGCGACGTAATCGCGCGACTCTCTGGCTCATCTCACGAAGACGTGGCAAGCACCGCAAACGCGGCGCGACTAAGTCATCGCGTCGCGTCTTCGCCAAGAACCAGTCATAAAACGGATGAGGTCCTAGCGTACTCAATTGCGTGTCGATTCGGGGTGGAAACGGCCTCAAATGCCCGCGGAACCTTTGGGCAGGAATGCCGTTATTTGCCCGCACTGAGGAATCCACGGGCCATGCCGGACAGCTACATCATCGAAGTCAATTCGCAGACCGCAGGTATCGTCGTTCGTTCTCAGGGAGGCTACTGTTTCTTCGCCTCATCCGACCGCTTCAACCGCCTCGAAGGTCAACTCTTCCGCAATGCCCGCGAAGCCGAGCGCGCCGCGCGCAAGCTTGTGAACGGCGAGGTGAAGGAGGCGGCGTAAGCGCCTGGCGCTGGTAATTTTGACGCGCGAAGCGTGGTCGGAAATTTTTACCGCCCACACCGCTGCTCCTCCTTTCTCCTTGCGGGAGAAGGTGGTGCGAAGCGCCGGATCAGGATCGGCTCCGCAAACGCAGAAGTGGGAGGTTCGTTTCGTGGATGGAGACCGCTCACCCGTCTCGCCGCTCCGCCGCGAACCACCCTCGCCCGCAAGGGGAGAGGGTTGGAACGTCATCACAACTTCGTCGCCGCCCGCGACAGCAGCTTCCACTCGTCGCCCTGCTTCTGCCAGTTCATCAGGATGTGGAGGTTGGTCGATACTTTCTTCCCATCGGCCGCCATCTCCTGTTCGCCGAGCCAGTGGAAGCGCACGATCGCGGCGGGACCGACGACCTTGATGGTCGGGTCCTTGTATTCGATCGAGAGGAATTTCGACTTGCCGTCGGTCGCATTGGTGATGAAGGTCGCCTTGTCCTCGACCTTGCCGCTGGAATGGCTGTAGCTGAGCTCCTCCGCGCAGAGTGCGCCGAGCGCCTTAGGATCCGCTGCGATCTGGGCGAGGCGGAAGGCCTCCACCTTCTTCGCCACGGCCTCTTCGTCCGCTGAAGCGGCCAGTGCCGGTGCCGCGAGAGCAAGCGCGGAGACGGCGAGAGTCGATAGAGCCAAATCGCGTCGGTTGATCATCATCGTTTCCTCCTTTTTGATCTTGCCACGAGTGTTGCAGCCGCGCGCGACTTTGTCGAGTGCCGCATTGTCGTGATGTGGACGCGTCATTGCGCAATCGAGGCCGTATTGATACGTCTTTCGCATTGATGCGCCACGCACTTGGGAAGTACGGAAATGATCGAGGCCAAAAGGCAAGCGATGGGCAGGGCGTTACTGTTCGACATTGACGGGACGCTGGCCGATACGGATCCGCTTCATCGCGAAGCCTTTCACCGCGTGTTCGCCCCGCGCGGCCATGTGGTGGACGATGAGCGCTTCAAGCGCGAGCTTCAGGGCTTTTCCAATGTGTCGATCGGGGAGCGATTTCTGCCGGACGAATCGCCGGAACGGCGCCTCGCAATCCTCGGCGAGAAGGAGGCGATCTTTCGTGATCTGGTGGCCGGGCAGATCGTGCCGATACCGGGGCTGATGGCGCTGCTCGACCGTGCGGATGCCGCCGGCATTCCCATGGTGGCCGTGACCAACGCGCCGCGCCTCAACGCCGAGCTGCTGCTCTCGGGCCTCGGCATCACCGAGCGGTTCAAGGCAATCGTGATCGGCGACGAGCTGCCGCACGGCAAGCCGCATCCGCTGCCCTATCAGGAAGGACTGCGTTTCGTCGGCGCCAGCGCAGAGGCGTCGATCGCGTTCG
Organism: Bradyrhizobium sp. 137; assembly: GCF_023074095.1. NCBI lineage: Bacteria > Pseudomonadati > Pseudomonadota > Alphaproteobacteria > Hyphomicrobiales > Nitrobacteraceae > Bradyrhizobium > Bradyrhizobium sp. 137. The sequence continues at coordinate 30,864 of NZ_JADPKU010000063.1, read as the reverse complement.
AGGACTCACGCTCCGGCGTGCAATCGGCCGCGGCGGCCGGCATCCCGACCATCGGCATGCGCACCACCCTCAGCCATGCAGACCTTGTTGCCGCGGGCGCGGTCGCGTCCGCGCGCGCCTACGACGATCCGGAGCTGCTCGCGCGCCTAGCCGCCGCGATGGCGTGTTGAGGCAGTCCGTTAACCGTGATCGTCTCCCGCATTGACCGAACGCGCGAACCGCCGCACCATGCATCGTTCTGATTTGAGGCTCTTGCCGTGACCGGACTGACCCATCGCCAAGCCGAAATCCTCAACCTCGCGCGGGCCTCAGGCCGCGTCATGGTCGAGGAACTCGCGCGCCGGTTCGAGGTGTCGGCGCAGACCATCCGCAAGGATCTCAACGATCTCTGCGAGCGGAGATCGCTGACCCGCATCCATGGCGGCGCCATCATCGCCTCGGGCGTTGAAAATCTCGCCTACGAGGCGCGCCGCTTCGTCGCCGCCGACGAGAAGAAGGCGATCGGCGCTGCTGCCGCCTCGCTGATCCCGAACGGCTGCTCGCTCTTCATCAACATCGGCACCACGACGGAGGAGGTCGCGAGCGCGCTGACCTCGCACGAGGATCTGCTCGTCATCACCAACAATCTCAACGTCGCCATGCTGCTCTACCGCCATCCCCGCATCGAGGTGGTGGTCGCCGGCGGCACGGTGCGGCGCGCCGACGGCGCGGTGGTCGGCTCGACCGCGACGCAGCTAATCGGCCAGTTCAAGGTCGATTACGCCATCATCGGGGCGTCCGCGATCGATGAAGAGGGCGCGCTGCTCGACTTCGACTATCGCGAGGTGCAGGTGGCGCAGGCGATCATCGCCAATGCTCGCAGCGTCATGCTGGTCGCCGATTCCACAAAGCTCCGCCGCAGCGCGCCGGTGCGGATCGCCCACATCAGCCAGATACAGACCTTCGTCACCGACCAGGAGCTGCCCGAGCGCCTCGCCACCATCTGTCACAGCAAGGGCATCGAGGTGGTCGAAGCCATGCCGAAGGAGGCGAGGGAGATCGATGAGACGCAGGCCGATGCGCAGGATGCCGCGCCTGAAGCAGTGCCGGTGATGCGGTTGCGCTAAGATTTAGGTGCGCTCCACGGGTTCAGCAGCGTCACGCCCGTAGGTTCGAAATCTCCCACATTGCGCGTAACGACCGTTAAGCCGTGAACAAGTGCGGTCGCAGCAATAAGGGCGTCGCGTTCGGCCGGCGGGTTCGGAACATGCAGTTGCGCGCAACGCTGCGCCACGGCCGTGTCGATCGCCAGAATCCGTCCCTCGAACCGGGCCAGAATGTGATCGTTGATCCAGGCACGCAGGACGGCACCTTGCACCGCGTCTTTGCGCTCGATCAGGCGCGCACCAAGTTCAATCTCACGAATCGAGATGGCGGACATGAAAATATTCGCCGCAGGCACAGCATTGGCCCAGGCGAGGACATTGCGATCGGCCTTGTCCGGCCGCCTCAGTTCGGAAATGACATTGGTGTCCAGCAGAAACATCAGTCGAGATCAGCGGGCCTAGAGACGCCGCCGGTCATCCGAGGCGGTTCGAAATCGAAGTCCGCGTTCGCCTGTGCCAGAGCTTCGGCAAGGTTCATGTGCCCGCCGCTCAAGCGCAAATAGTCCTCGATGGTCAGCAGGACATGGGCCGGGCGGCCGCGATCGGTAATGAAGACAGGTCCGTGCGAGGCCGCTTTCTTGGCGCGGCTCGTATCCTGATTGAATTCCCGGCTGGTCAGGGTGGTCACGACCATCTGTGCGTCCAAGCCATTCGATGCTCTGCTCACGAGATCTATGTAGAGATGTTGCTACATTCAAGTCAATAAGCGCGTTGGTTCACGGAGCCGCACTAGCTGCTCCTTAATCGAGCTGCTTGCCCGTACATCTGTCCGTTCTCCTGCTGATTTCCCCACTCCATCGTGGTTGAAAAAGTTCCTCTTTCATTTCCTCTCGCTTCTCTTTCATCTTGCTTTCGTTTTGCGGTGTGATCTAATCAAAAACGAAAGTTGCCGCTCGATGAACGGGCGGTCGCCGGGGGATGCGTCTGTTGGAGCGTATTTTCGACCTCGCCATCATCGGAGGCGGTGTGAATGGCTGTGGCATCGCGCGCGACGCGGTGGGCCGCGGCAACACGGTTTTCCTGTGCGAAATGAACGATTTGGCGAGCGGGACGTCGTCTTGGTCGACCAAGCTGGTGCATGGCGGGCTGCGCTATCTCGAATATTACGAATTTCGCTTGGTCCGAGAGGCCTTGATCGAACGCGAGATCCTCTGGGGCATCGCGCCCCACATCATCCGCCCGCTGAGATTCGTCCTGCCGCATCACGCCGGCCTGCGCCCGGCCTGGCTGCTGCGGCTCGGCCTTTTCCTTTATGACCACATCGGCGGCCGTCACTTGCTGCCCGCGACCCGCTCGGTGGATCTCCGGCGTGACGAGGTCGGTCGCCCGCTGATCCCGAACCGCTACAGCCGCGCGTTCGAATATTCCGACTGCTTCGTCGACGACGCCCGCCTCGTCGTGCTCAATGCGCGCGATGCCGCCGACAAGGGTGCCGAGATCCGCACCCGCACCCGCGCCACCGAGATTCGTCAGTCCGACGGCGTCTGGACCGTCGGCATGATCAACACGCTGACCGGCGAGCGCTCGTCGATCCAGGCGCGCGCGCTGGTCAATGCCGGCGGTCCCTGGGTCGAGGACGTGCTCGGCCGCGGCGCCGGCCTCAATGCGAAGGCCAAGGTGCGTCTGGTGCAGGGCTCGCACATCGTGGTGAAGAAGCTCTACGACCACGACCGCGCCTACATGTTCCAGAACGCCGACGGCCGCATCATCTTCGTGATTCCGTACCAGGACGATTTCACGCTGATCGGCACCACCGACCGCGACTATGATGGCGATCCCGCTAAGGTGAAGGCGACAGCCGAGGAGATTCAATATCTCTGCACGGCGGCGAGCGAATACCTGGCTAAGCCGGTGACGTCCGACGACGTGGTCTGGACCTATTCCGGCGTACGCCCGCTCTATGACGACGGCGCCAGCGAGGCCAAGGCCGCGACCCGCGACTACGTGTTCGAGCTCGATACGCCCGGCGGCGTGCCGCTGCTGTCGATCTATGGTGGCAAGATCACGACCTACCGCCGACTCGCCGAAGAGGCGCTGGAACGGCTGGCGCCCTATCTTCGCAGCGCGAAAGCGCGCGAGGGCTGGACCGGCAAATGGCCGCTGCCCGGCGGCGACATGAACGTATCCGACATCGACGGCCTGATCGCGGAGCTCCAGCGCGGCTATCCCTTCCTCAGCCATGAGCATGCCCGGCGCCTCGCCCGCGCCTATGGCACCCGTGCCATCAAGCTGCTCGGCGATGCGAAATCGACCGCCGATCTCGGCCGGTCCTTTGGTGCGACGCTGACCGAGCGCGAGGTCCGCTATCTCATGGCGAATGAATGGGCGGTCACCGCCGAGGACGTCGTCTGGCGCCGGTCCAAGCTCGGCCTGCGACTATCTGCCGACGAGATCGCCGCGCTTGACGACTGGATCAGGGCCCACGCCGTGCCGCAAACTCCCCTGCTGGAAGCAGGAGGACGCTCATGACAGTGACGCTCGACCACGTGACCCGGACTGTCGAGGGCGTCCCGCACATCCGCGATGTCTCGCTGACGTTCGAGAGCGGTACCCTCAACGTACTGCTCGGCCCGACGCTGTCGGGCAAGACCTCGATCATGCGGCTGCTCGCCGGCCTCGACAAGCCGACCACGGGCAGGGTGCTGGTGGGCGGCAAGGACGTCACCGGCGCCGACGTGCGCCAACGCTCGGTCGCGATGGTCTATCAGCAATTCATCAATTACCCCTCGCTCACGGTTTATGAGAACATCGCCTCGCCCCTGCGCGTGCAAGGCAAGCCGCGCGACGAGATCAAGGCGCGTGTCGCGGAGGCTGCAAAGCTGCTCCGCCTCGAGCCGTTCCTGAAGCGAACTCCGCTCCAACTCTCGGGCGGCCAGCAGCAGCGTACCGCGATTGCGCGCGCGCTGGTCAAGGGCGCCGATCTCGTGCTGCTCGACGAGCCGCTCGCCAATCTCGACTACAAACTCCGCGAGGAGCTGCGCGCCGAGCTGCCGCGCATCTTCGAGGCCTCCGGCGCGATCTTCATCTACGCCACCACCGAGCCGACGGAGGCGCTGCTGCTAGGTGGCAACACCGTGTGCATGTGGGAGGGCCAGGCGCTTCAGATGGGCGAGACATCCAACGTCTACCGCCGCCCGCGGACGCTGCGCGTCGCGCAGGTGTTTTCGGATCCGCCGCTCAATCTCGTCGGTATCGAGAAGCGAAATGGCTCCGTGCAATATGCCGGCGGCACGGCCTCGCCGGCCTCGGGGCTCTATGCTGGCCTTGCCGACGGCGCCTATCGCGTCGGCTTCCGCGCGCATCAGCTCGGGCTTGCCAATGGCGAGGCCGACCGCCACGCCTTCCACGCCACGGTGACGGTGACCGAGATCACCGGTTCGGAGAGTTTCGTGCATCTGACCCGCGAGGGTTCGAACTGGGTGGCGGTCCTGCACGGCGTGCACGAGTTCGAGCCGGGCCAGACCCTGGACGCCGTGCTCGATCCCAATGATGTCTTCGTGTTCGATGCGGCCGACCGTCTGGTCGCCGCACCTGGCATAGCGTTTTCAAGCGAATTGCGTGGCGGTTCGCGTGAAGAAAACGCGTCAAACAGAAAAAGCTCCTGAGGGAGATGCGCCATGGCCCGCATTGACCTCGTCGATCTCGCGCACTCCTATGGCGGCAATAATGCGCCGCCGGAAAGCTTTGCGCTGAAGCCTGTGACCATGACCTGGCGGCAGGGCGGCGCCTATGCGCTGCTCGGCCCGTCCGGCTGCGGCAAGACCACGCTGCTCAACGTCATCTCCGGCATCATCACGCCCTCGCGCGGAAAGATCATGTTCGACGGGGTGGACATCACACCATTGTCAACCCAGAAGCGCAACATCGCCCAGGTGTTCCAGTTTCCGGTGATCTACGACACCATGACGGTGGGGCAGAACCTGGCGTTTCCGCTGAAGAACCGCGGCGTGCCGAAGGCCGAGATCGACAGGCGCGTCGCCGAGATCGGCCGCCTGCTCGATCTCGAACCCTATCTGAACCGCAAGGCGACGCGGCTCACGGCCGACGCCAAGCAGAAGATCTCGCTCGGCCGCGGCCTGGTTCGCTCGGACGTCGCCGCAGTGCTGTTCGACGAGCCGCTGACCGTGATCGATCCCGAGCTGAAATGGCAGCTCCGCTCCAAGCTGAAGGCGCTGCATCGCGAGCTCGACCTCACGATGATCTACGTCACCCATGACCAGACCGAGGCGCTGACCTTCGCCGACACTGTAGTCGTCATGCATGACGGCCGCGTGGTGCAGAGCGGCACGCCGGCCGAACTGTTCGACAAGCCTGCCCATACGTTCGTCGGCTACTTCATCGGCTCGCCTGGCATGAACATCCTGCCGGCGGAGGTGAGGGGACGCGAGGCGCGGATCGGTGGGCACGTCATCGCGCTCAACCGCAGCTACGACAATTTGCCTTCGGGCGCCAAGATCGAGATCGGCGTCCGCCCCGAATTCGTCGAGGTCGTCGCGCCCGCGCCCGGTCTGCTCACCGCAAAGATCGAGCGCATCGACGATCTCGGCCGCATCCGTTTCGCGCGGGCGCGGCTCGGCGACGCAAAGCTCGCCGCGCGCGCCCCCGGCGGATTCACCAGCCCGGACGGCAATGCGGGGCTGAAATTCGATCCGTCCCATGTCCACGTCTATGCCGACAGCCTTCTGGTGGAGGGAGCCGCCTGATGGACAAGATCGTCAACCAAAAAGCCTGGTTCCTGGTGCTGCCGGTGTTCCTGGTCGTCGCCTTCTCGGCGGTGCTGCCGCTGATGACCGTGGTGAACTATTCGATGCAGGACACCTTCGGCAACAACCAGTTCTTCTGGAACGGTGTCGGCTGGTTCAAGGAGCTGCTCGATCCCTCGACCGATCTCGGCGGCCGCTTTCTCGCTTCGCTCGGCCGCAATTTGTTTTTCTCGCTGGTGATCCTCGCCATCGAGGTGCCGCTTGGCATCGTCGTCGCGCTGTCGATGCCGCGCGAGGGCTGGACGGTTGCGGCCTGCCTCGTCATCCTCGCGCTGCCGCTGCTGATTCCGTGGAACGTGGTCGGCACGATCTGGCAGATCTTCGGCCGCCCCGACATCGGCCTGCTCGGCTATGCTCTCAACGCCGCGGGCTTCGACTACAATTACGTCTCCAACGACATCGACGCCTGGGTCACGGTCATCGTGATGGATGTCTGGCACTGGACCAGCCTCGTTGCGCTGCTCTGTTACGCCGGTCTGAAGTCGATTCCCGAAGCCTATTACCAGGCCGCCCAGATCGACGGCGCCTCGCGCTGGGCCGTTTTCAAGGCGATCCAGCTGCCGAAGATGAACCGCGTGCTCTTGATCGCGGTGCTGCTGCGCTTCATGGACAGCTTCATGATCTATACCGAGCCCTTCGTCGTCACCGGCGGCGGGCCGGGCAACTCGACGACCTTCGTGTCGATCGAGCTGGTCAAGATCGCGCTCGGCCAGTTTGACCTCGGAAAGGCCGCCGCGCTGTCGCTGGTCTACAATCTGATCATCCTGATCGTCTGCTGGATCTTCTATACCGTCATGACCAATGCCGGCGTCGAACGCAAAGTCCAGGCAGAGAGCGAGCCGGCGATTGAGTCCAAGCCGTCGGCCCGGCCCAAGCCCGTGCCCGCGCTTAAGCCAAAGGAAGGAGTGGCCTGATGCATTCGATCCCCGGCCGCCGCCTCATCATGGGGCTGTTCCTGATCTTTCTGCTGCTGCCGATCTACTGGCTCGTCAACATGAGCTTCAAGACCAACAGCGAGATCGTCTCGACAATGACGCTGTGGCCGCATACCCCGACGCTCCAGCACTACAAGCGCATCTTCACCGACGAGAGCTGGTACTCCGGCTACATCAACTCGCTGGAATACGTCGTCCTCAACACCGTCATCTCGATCGCGGTGGCGCTGCCGGCGGCCTACGCCTTCTCGCGCTACCGCTTCCTCGGCGACAAGCACCTGTTCTTCTGGCTGTTGTCGAACCGCATGGCGCCGGCCGCGGTTTATGCGCTGCCGTTCTTCAACCTCTATTCGGCGATCGGCCTGTTCGATACGCCCTGGGCGGTCGCGCTCGCGCACTGCATCTTCAACGTTCCGCTGGCGGTGTGGATCCTGGAAGGCTTCGTCTCCGGCGTGCCGCGCGAGATCGACGAGACCGCCTTCCTCGACGGCTATTCCTTCCCACGCTTCTTCATCAAGATCCTGGTGCCGCTGATTGCGAGCGGCATCGGCGTCGCCGCCTTCTTCTGCTTCATGTTCTCATGGGTCGAGCTCTTGCTCGCGCGCACGCTGACCTCGGTGCAGACCAAGCCCATCGCCGCGATCATGACGCGCACGGTGTCGGCCGCCGGCATGGACTGGGGCCTGCTGGCCGCCGCCGGCGTGCTCACCATCATTCCGGGCGCGCTCGTGATCTGGTTCGTCCGCAACTATATCGCGCGCGGTTTCGCGCTTGGCCGGGTCTAGGGAGGCTCATATGGAATCCATTGCATGGATGGCCTGGACGTTGCCGACCGCGATCTTCTTCGCAGCGCTCGCCTGCACGCTGGCGGTGATGACGTGGCTTGCCGCGGTCTATCCCGAGGCCGAGCGCGTCGGCGTGCTCAGCATTCCGACCACGCGCGGCGACCGCCTGTTCATCTCGCTGATCGCGGCCGCCGTCATTCACCTCGTGTGGATCGGCCTCGTCGGCACCGATGCGATCGCCACGCTGCCGGTCGGCGAGGAAGGTTTTGAGATTTCGAACCTGTGGCTCGCAAGTGGAATTTCGCTGGTCATGGCCGCGCTTATTTTTCGCACGGTCTGAAGCTGGCGAAGGGACGGCCAGATCCGGGACCAACCCGGGCCTGTATAAAAGTTTGTCGCTGCAACGGAGGAATAACATGCGGCAGTTTAGGAGAAGGAAAGGTCCATTGACCAGGAATAGCTTTACGACCATGTCCAGCGTCGCCGCGATTGTTGCGGTGTCGTTCGCCGTCTCGGCGCCGGTTCGCGCCGCCGATGACGCCGTAATCCAGAAGTGGATCGCGGAATTCCAGCCCTCGACGCTGTCGAAGGAAGACCAGAAGAAGGAGCTGGAGTGGTTTGCCAAGGCCGCCGAGCCCTTCAAGAACATGGAGATCAACGTCGTCTCCGAGACCATCACGACACACGAATATGAAGCGCAGACGCTGGCCAAGGCGTTCTCCGAGATCACCGGCATCAAGCTCAAGCACGACCTTATCCAGGAGGGTGACGTCGTCGAGAAGCTCCAGACCCAGATGCAGTCCGGCAAGAACGTCTATGACGGCTGGATCAACGATAGCGACCTGATCGGCACGCATTTCCGTTACGGCCAGACCATCGTGCTGTCGGACTACATGGCCGGCGAGGGCAAGGACGTCACCGATCCCATGCTCGACGTCAATGACTTCATCGGCAAGTCATTCACTACCGGGCCGGACGGCAAGCTCTATCAGCTTCCCGACCAGCAGTTCGCCAACCTCTATTGGTTCCGCTACGACTGGTTCACCAATCCCGACTACAAGGCCAAGTTCAAGGCGAAGTATGGCTACGAGCTCGGCGTGCCCGTGAACTGGTCCGCGTATGAGGACATCGCCGAGTTCTTCACCAACGACATCAAGGAGATCAACGGCGTCAAGGTCTACGGCCATATGGACTATGGCAAGAAGGACCCCTCGCTCGGATGGCGCTTCACCGACGCCTGGCTGTCTATGGCCGGCAACGGTGACAAGGGCATTCCGAACGGCCTGCCGGTCGACGAATGGGGCATCCGCATGGAAGGCTGCCGTCCGGTCGGCTCGTCGGTGGAACGTGGTGGCGACACCAACGGTCCAGCCGCGGTCTACTCGATCACCAAGTATCTCGAGTGGCTGAAGAAGTACGCGCCGCCGCAGGCGCAGGGCATGACGTTCTCCGAAGCTGGCCCGGTGCCGGCGCAGGGCAATATCGCCCAGCAGATCTTCTGGTATACCGCCTTCACCGCCGACATGGTGAAGCCGGGACTGCCGGTCGTGAATGCGGACGGTACGCCGAAGTGGCGCATGGCTCCCTCTCCGCACGGCTCCTACTGGAAGGAAGGCATGAAGCTCGGTTACCAGGACGCCGGCTCCGCGACGCTGCTGAAGTCGACTCCGCCGGACCGCCGCAAGGCAGCCTGGCTCTATCTCCAGTTCATCGTCTCCAAGTCGGTGAGCCTGAAGAAGAGCCATGTCGGTCTCACCTTCATCCGTGAGTCCGACATCTGGGACAAGTCCTTTACGGAACGTGCGCCGAAGCTCGGCGGCCTGATCGAGTTCTACCGCTCGCCCGCCCGCGTGCAGTGGACCCCGACCGGCAACAACGTGCCCGACTATCCGAAGCTCGCGCAGCTCTGGTGGCAGAACATCGGCGATGCGTCGTCCGGTGCGAAGACGCCGCAGCAGGCGATGGATGCCCTTGCGGCCGCCCAGGACTCCGTGATGGAGCGCCTCGAAAAGTCCGGCGTGCAGGGCGCCTGCGGTCCCAAGCTGCACAAGAAGGAATCGGCCGAATACTGGTTCGCCAAGGCCCAGAAGGACGGCACGATCGCTCCGCAGCGCAAGCTCGCCAACGAGAAGCCGAAGGGCGAGACGGTCGACTACGACACCCTGATTAAGTCGTGGCCGGCCACTCCGCCCAAGCGCGCGGAAGCGAAGTAAGCAGCGTCTCATAACAACGAAGGCCGGGAGCAATCCCGGCCTTTTTCTTTTTGGTGAGTTGGGCTCACTGCCTCCGCACCGTCACTGCGAGCCACCGGGTCCGCGCGAAGCGCGGCCCGATGACAGGCTCCGCGAAGCAAGCCGGAGTCTTTCCGCGGAGGCAGTCTGGATTGCTTCGTCGCTTCGCTCCTCGCAATGATGGAGAATGGGGCTACGGCGCAGCCTTACTCCGCCAGCTCAGCCGCGAGCGTCGGATAGTCCGTGTATCCTTTCGCGCCGCCGCCGTAGAACGTGGTCTTGTCCCAGTCGTTCAGGGCCGCGCCCTGCTTCAGCCGTTCGACCAGGTCGGGGTTGGAGATGAACGGCTTGCCGAAGGCGATGAGATCGGCCGCATTCGCGTCCAGCACCTTGTTCGCGAGATCGAAGCCGTAGCCGTTATTGGCGATATAGGCGCCCGAAAAGCGCTTGCGCAAGGACGCATAGTCGAACGGTGCGAAGTCCCGCGGTCCGCCGGTGGCGCCTTCGACGACGTGGAGATAGACCAGCTTGAGCGCGCTGAGACCGTCGACGATGTGATCGAACAGAGCTTGCGGATTGCTGTCGGAGATGTCGTTGGCAGGCGTCACCGGTGAGATGCGAATGCCGGTGCGATCGCTGCCGGCTTCAGCCGCGACGGCTCTGGAGACCTCAAGCATCAACCGCGCACGGTTCTCGATGGAGCCACCATAGGGGTCGGTTCGCTTGTTGGCGCCGTCCTTGGCGAACTGATCGAGCAGATAGCCGTTGGCGCCGTGGATCTCGACGCCGTCGAAGCCGGCTTCGAGCGCATTCTTCGCGGCGCGCTTGAAGTCGTCGATGATCCCAGGAATTTCGGACAAATCGAGCGCGCGCGGCTCGGAGACGTCGGCGAAGCCGCCGTTGACGAAGGTCTTGCCCTTGGCGCGGATTGCGCTCGGCGCCACGGGGGCTGCGCCATTCGCCTGGAGGTCGACATGCGAGATGCGGCCGACATGCCAGAGTTGGATGAAGATCTTGCCGCCGCGCTCATGGACGCGGTCGGTGACCTTGCGCCAGCCGGCCACCTGGTCTTTGGAATAGATGCCGGGCGTGTCCTGGTAGCCCTGGCCCTGCTGCGAGACCTGGCTCGCTTCGGTGATCAGGAGCCCCGCGGAAGCGCGCTGGCCGTAATAATCGGCCGCGAGCGGACCAGGTACGAACGTGCCGGGCGCAGCACGGTTGCGCGTCAGCGGCGCCATCACCAGGCGATTGGCCAGCGTGATCGGGCCGAGCTTGTAGGAGGCAAACAATTTGGTCGGACGGCTCATGGGAATGCTTCCAGGCAATGAGAGGTCACGAACACTTGTGCATCGCGATAACAGGCGCAAGGGAGGAGCCATACGGAAAGTGCAGGCGAGCTGCGCGGCGAGCTCTGCGCAGCATGAATCATGTGCAAATTCGGCCGCGGCGGCAGGTTCGACCTCCTGCCGCAGCCGCTTGCATTGTCGAGGTTAGTTCGCGCCGAGGAAATCGCGCTTGCCGATCTCGACGCCGTTGTGGCGCAAAATGCCATGGGCGGTCGTGGCGTGGAAATAGAAGTTCGGCAGCGAAAACGAGCTCAGGAATTGCTGGCCCTTCATGGTGATGGATTTGTCCGGACCGGCCGGGAAGGTGACGTCCTTGACGTCGGCACCTTCGAACTGCTCGGGCTTTAACGACTTCACGTAGTCGATGGTCTTGGCCAGCCGCTGCTTCAGCTCTGCGAAGCTGATCTCGGTGTCGGACGTTGCGGGCACCTCGCTATGGGTGAGCCGGGCACAGCCCTTGGCGGCGAAATCGCTGACGAGCTGGACCTGCTTCGACAGCGGCAGCATGTCCGGAAAGAGGCGTGATCCGAGCAGGACGCTGGGGTCGATCTTTTTGGCCGCGCAATGTGCCTCCGCCTTGGCGAGCAGGCCGGTGAGGCTGTTCAGGATTTGCAAATAGGCGGGGACGACGGCGTCGTAGAAGGACATGTGATGCTCGCTTCAATGGGAGGGAATCTCAGGAGAAAACCTGAGCGACTCACATGGGAACGTCATGGAAAAATACAATCGCGGAAGCAGCTTGTGCGATGCGAAAATTCTCCTTCGATGGCTCGTGGTGCTGTAGCCGCCACACCTCTTGCTGTCATGCCGCGCGAAGGCGGGCGATCCCGTACGCCGAGACGATTGTGATTGGGCAGAGGCGCTGCGCGTACTGGATGCCCGGCCGGAGCCTGTTATCGGGCTCGCCGAAAACGAGACCCGGTGGCGGGGCATGACGGCGAGTTAGGCTCGCTTATCTCACCATGCCCGCCGGCTGCGCCTGCGCCGTGCCGCCGCGCATGCGGGCCAAGAGCTCCGTGGTCGGCCAGGAATCGGCCGGCAGACCGTGCTTGATCTGCATCGCCTTGACGGCCGCGCGGCTCTGCTGGCCCAGCACGCCATCGATCTTGCCGACATTGAAGCCGGCACGCACCAGGAGCTGCTGCAATTCCTTGAGCTCGTTGAACGGCAGCTGCGCCACCGGCGCCGTTGGCTTGCGCAGCGGCGGGGCGCCAGCGATGCGCGAGGCGAGATAGCCTGCCGTGGTCGAGTAGATCAGCGAGTTATTCCATTCGGTATAAGCCGCGAAATTCGGGTATGCCATGAACGCCGGCCCAAAGCGTCCCATCGGCAGCAGCACGGAGGCGGCGAGATTGTCGTTCGGCAGCGGGCGTCCGTCAGGGTAGGTGACTCCGAGCTGCGCCCATGTCGAGCGCGGCTCCCGCACGTTGAGATCGGTCTTGTCCCACGGCAGGTTTGGCGGCACCTTGATCTCCTCCAGCCACGGCTCGCCGCGCCGCCACTTCAATCCGTTGGCGATGTAATTCGCGGTCGAGCCGATCACGTCGGCTCCCGAGCGCAATAGGTCGCGCCGCCCGTCGCCGTCATAGTCGACGGCGTAGTTGACGTAATGCACGGGCAGGAACTGCGTCTGCCCGAGCTCACCGGCCCAGGAGCCGATCATCTCGTCGGGATGCAGATCGCCGCGGTCGATGATCTTCAGCGCGGCGATGGTCTCATTGACGAACATCTCCGAGCGGCGGCAATCATACGCGAGCGACACCAGCGATTTCAGCGTCGGCAGGTTGCCCATGTTGGCGCCGAAATCGCTTTCCAGCCCCCAGAACGCGGCGATGACGGCCGGCGGCACGCCATATTCCTTCTCGGCGCGCGCGAATGCGGCCGCGTATTGCTTGATGTGCTGCTGGCCGTTCTGCATGCGATAGGGCGCGGCCATGCGGCCGGCAAATTCGGTGAAGAGCTGGCCAAACACACGCTGGCCGCGGTCACGGTTCACGATGCCCTGGTCGTAGATGAGATAGGGCGAAGCCTCCGCGATCGTGCGCTGCGATACGCCCGCAGCCATCGCCTGTTGCTTCACGTCGGCCAGGAAGCGATCGAAGCTCGCGCCATTGTGGCACGACGCCGCGCGCGGCGAGGGAGCCTTCGGCACTGCGGGCTTGGCGGGAGGTGGAAGCATTTGGGCCGAGGCGGTGGCGGAGCATGCGAGGAGCGCGACGGCCGCGATCAGAAATCGGGTCTGGACCATGGGGGTTCCGGCGGGGAAGGGGAGGCGTGGATTCGACAGAAGTCTAGGCGAAGTGATGGCCTCAGGCCATCCTTCCTTGCCGCCCTTTCCATGCCCCGTCAGCCCAGGGAATACGAGCGGGCGTCGCACGAGGCCTAGCCGAACAGCCGCAGCAGCAGCGCCTTGCCGACCGGCAGCGCGCTCACGCCCCGATAGGCCCGAACATATTCGCCGGCATAGAACGCCCTGATCGCATGCACGCGCGTATCCATGCCTTCCTCGAAGCGCACGGCGAATCCATCCGCAGTCCATCGCACCACGATCGCCGCGATCGAGCGGCCATAGATCCGGCATTCGATCGTGCTTCCGGGCGCCGGCCGATCGGGATCGATCAGTCGGGCGCCGGTGATGGAGATGTCGGCGAGCCGCGCGAGATGCGACCGGCCATCCTGGCGCAGCAGGACCGGTTCATTGCGATTGAACCGCTCCGCCTTGCGCTTGCGCGGCTGCTCGATGCAGACGAAGCAGACCACGGTGAGAATGAGCGCGTTGTAAAGGCTCCAGGCCAGCGCCAGTCCGCCATAAGCGATGTTCTCGCCGCGAAGGTGCAGGATGAAGGCATAGGCGATGGCCGAGAGCGTGATGAGAAGGGCGGTGCCATAGAGCCGCAGCAGCGGCCATTCGACGAATCGTCTGTCGCGGTCGCCGCCTTTCGCGGTGACCTTGAATTTGTGACCTTTCGGCTTCAACAGGCCGGCCGCAACCGCCTTGAGCACGGCGGGCGCGGCGATGAGCTGCGAGACGTCCGTCATCATGGCGAGCGAACGGCCGCGCGACAGCCAGGCCATGCTGAGACCATTCCAGACATAGAACGGCAGGAAGACGCGCAATAATTCGGTGAGATCGGCCCGGACCGCCTTGATTCCGAACAGCAGGAACAGCCAGGGCACCACGAGGCCGGCCACCTTCGATGGGTAGACCGCGGCCCAGCTCATGAAGGCGTCGATCAGCGAGAGCCGATCGATCAAGGGCAGCCTTGAGTCCCGCGAGAGTGGTCCGCTGCGGCCGCGCACGATCTGCATCAAGCCGAGACACCAGCGGGCGCGCTGGGTGATGTATTCCTTCAGGCCTTCCGGCGCGAGCCCGATCGTCAGGCGCTCGTTGAGATAGATCGTGTTGAGGCCGCGTTCCTTCAGGCGCAGGGTGACGAGGTAGTCTTCGGTCACCGAGTCAGTCGGAAACCCGCCGATCTGCACCAGTCCGGTATAGCGAATGAGGGATGAGGTGCCGCAGCAAAACGCGACCCCCCAGGCGTCTTTCGCCGGCAGCAGGATGTCGAAGAAGAAGCGTTGCTCGTCGGGCCAGACGTCAGTCGCGGCAAGGTTGGTCTGGATCGGGTCGGGATTGATGAAGTGCTGCGGCGTCTGCACCACGCCGACCGAAGCATCGTCCATGAGCGAGATGGTGCGCGCGAGGAAGTCGGGCCGCGGCACGAAGTCCGCGTCGAGGATGGCCACGAAGTCGGGCCGCTCCGGCAGCGCGCCGACATGCCTGAGCGCATGGTTGATGTTGCCGGCCTTGGCGTGGTGGTTGTCGGGCCGCGTGAGATAATGGCAGCCGAGCTCGCGCGAAAGGCGCCCCAGGGGCCGTCGGCCATCGTCGAGCACCCAGACGCGGTAGTTGCCGTACGCCATGCCGGTCGCGCCGATGATCGTGCGCTCGAGGATCGATCGTTCCTCGTTGTAGGTGCAGATGAAGACGTCGATCAACGGCGCGCGCGGGTCGGTGGCACGGCCATCGATCCTCGCCGCGCCCGTGCGATCGAGCGTCCGGCTCAGGAACAGCAGGGACAACGCGACTGCGACCAGCGAGGCCGCCTCCAGCAGCATGAAGGGATAGCCGATCACCGCATCAACAGTCAGATGCGGCGGCGGGAGCGTCGCCGTGACCCGCCAATAGAGATAGCGCAGCAGCAACGCCACCGACATGACGGCCAGCAGCGAGCGAGCCATCGTGCTGTCGCGCCTGAGCAGCGGCACGATCGCCATGAAGGCGCCGAGCGCAATCAGGCCAGGCGTCAGCGCCGTCGTCACGGCGTGGTCTCATGCCGGGCGAACACGACGCGGCCGGTGCGCCCCACGGTGCAAGCGCGGGCCGCAGCGTCGCGTGATGCCACGGTCACGCGATAGGGCTCCTTGCTCAGCGCATCCGGATTGATCGCGAGATTGGCGGGCGCGCCGGCGGCGCCGGTCAGATTGATCACGGTGCCGGAGATCGGCTCGCCGCCGTCATTCGGCTCGAAGGTGGCGCGGTCGCCGAGCTGCAGGTGGTTGTAGACGTTTTCGGTGACGTTGGCAGTGATGACGGCGCCGCTGCAATCGAGCACCTTGAGCAGGGGCTGGCCGGCCTGCACGTCCTCGCCCGGCGAGGTCATCATCTCCCAGACCCGCCCTGTGACCGGTGTCGTGATGTTGGCCTCTGAGAGATCCGCGAAGCGGACCTCTTCGACGATGAGCTCGTTGGCGAGCCAGGAGATCTCGGTGTCGATTCGTGCGAGGTCGGCTTCGAGGTCGCTGGCGCGCTGGCGCATCTCTTCCTCGCGCTGCACCGAGCTTGGCCGGTCGTTGTAGCTGTCGCCGAGGAACGAGCCGTTCTGTGCCGCGGCGAGCTCCACCTTGGTGGCGTCCAGCCGCTTGCGCGCACCGAGTTCGGTCTGCTGTGACACCGAGAGCTCGCGCGTCAGACGCGCCAGCTCGACGGTCGAAACGTTGCCGGATTTCGCTAGCGAGGAGGCGCGGTCGACGGCGGCGCTGGCCTCGTCGCGCCGCGCGGCGGCCGCCTCGATCGAGGTCTGGATCTCCGCAATGCGCGCCTCGAGCTGGAGCACGCGTCCGTCGCGGAATTGCGTCGCCTGCCGCGCAAGATCCTTTTGTGCGGCCTGGGCCGAGGCAAGCTTGGCAGCAAGGCTCGGCCGCTCGTTTTCAAGGCGCGATTTCTGCCGCCGGAGATCGTCGAGCCGGGTGCGATCGCTGCGCGAATTCACGACGCGCAGGACCACGGTTCCCGCGTCGAGCTTGGTCTGGTCGGTGATGCGCTGCGCAGCTGCCACACGGCCGCCGATCGGCGTACGCAAGGTGACGAGCCGGGAATTCAGCACCGCCTCGACGCTCGAATTCTCCCAGATCGCGCGTAGCGGCAGCCAGCCGAACACTGCGATGATGGCGAGCCCGATGGCAATCTTGGCCCCGCGCCGCAGATGGGGCCAGCGCGGCGGCGGTTCCGGCGCCGTTTGCGCATCGGGCGCGTGGCCGGGCTCGTCATTGGCGAACATCTGCTCGTACAGCGCCTCCTGCAAGCCCTTCGCGTCAGTCTTGCTCTCGTGAGGGGAGGGAGTGGATGCGGGGTCGACGGAAGCGGCGCGTGAGCGGTCCATCATGGCGGTCACCTTGCTGACGGGATGCCAACGGAACCGGTCAATGCACAAGAACCGTGCGCCGTGCCCGGTGAGCGCGGATTAAGCCAATGCTGCGCTTTCCAGGTTGCTAAGCGCCCACGTGTGTTTTTGCGTAAATCTCCGTCAAGGTTTAGGGGCGGGGGAAAGGCTGGCCGCACTGCCATCGATCTGCGGCCGGGCGACGCACGAACCTTGCGGTCACAGGCAGCATTCATACCTCGTTGGAGCCGGCCAGAGGCTCGCCCGCGGCCGCGCCAGGAGACGGCCATGAACTATCTTCGTACCGCAATGCTGCTCGCAGGCCTCACTGCCCTGTTCATGGGCGTGGGGTATCTGATCGGCGGTGCCTCGGGCGCCATGATCGCGCTCGTCATTGCCGCCGCGACCAATCTCTTCACCTACTGGAACTCTGACCGCATGGTGCTCTCGATGTACGGCGCCCATGAGGTCGACCGTGCCAGCGCGCCGGAGTTGGTCGGCCTCGTCGCCGAGCTTGCGGGCCGCGCCGGCCTGCCGATGCCGCGCGTGTTCCTGATGGACGAGGCTCAGCCCAACGCGTTCGCGACCGGCCGCAACCCGGAGAACGCCGCGGTGGCCGTCACCACCGGCCTGGTGAACCAGCTCAGCCGCGAGGAGCTCGCCGGCGTGATCGCGCACGAGCTGGCGCATATCAAACATCACGACACGCTTCTGATGACGATCACCGCGACGATCGCCGGCGCGATCTCTATGCTGGCGCAGTTTGGCATGTTTTTCGGCGGCAATCGCGACAACAACAACGGTCTGGGCATCGTCGGCTCGATCCTGATGATGATCCTTGCCCCGCTCGGCGCCATGCTGGTGCAGATGGCGATCAGCCGCACCCGCGAATATGCCGCCGACAATCTCGGTGCGCGCATCGTGGGACAGCCGATGTGGCTGGCGTCCGCGTTGGTGAAGATCGAGGGCGCCGCGCATCAGGTGCCGAACTTCGAGGCGGAGCGGAATCCCGCGACCGCGCACATGTTCATCATCAATCCGCTGTCGGGCCACGGCGTCGACAATCTGTTCGCCACGCATCCCTCGACCCAGAACCGCATCGCGGCGCTTCAACAGCTCGCGGCCGAACTCGGCGCGCGGTCAGCGCCGTCGCTCGGCGCTAACGAGAACTATCCGCCGCGAAGCCCGTGGGGCCGCTCCTCTTCGCGCGGTCCTTGGGGCTGATGCGGCACACCGGCTGGAAATTGCGCTCTGTTTTGTGACCTGGCGCACACAGGATCCCCGGCGCCGGTGTTAACATCCCGGCGAGACCACTTCTTCGAAAGGGGATGCGTGACCGGCCCTCTGCCGGTCACCGTCGAAGATGACCAGAGCTGCCGTACCATTGCTGATCGTCCTTTGCGTGCTTATTGGGCTGTCCACGCACATGGTCGTCAATTGCGGCGACGAGGACGATCCCGACATCTGCTCGGCCGTGATCGGCTTCTCGCCGCTGCGCGGCTCGCTGATCGCGTTCGCCTATGAGGGGCGCGGACGGATCGCGCTGCGCCATGGCGACTTCAGGCGGGCGATCGCCGATTTCGATGAGGCCATCCATCTCAATCCCAACCGCGCCTCACTCTATCGAGACCGCGCGCTGGCGCGCCGGCAGAACGGTGATCTGGAGCTTGCGATTGCGGATTATGACGAGGCGATCGCGCATGACCCCAAGCTCGCCGCGCCCTATCACCAGCGCGGTCTCGCGCTCGCCGCCAAAGGCGATCTCGACCGCGCCATCCTGAGCTACAACACGGCGGTCCGCCTCGACCCCTCGGACGCGCAGGCCCGCCTCGACCGCGGCTTTGCATTCCTCGCCCGCGGCCAGACCGACGACGCACGGGCCGATTTCGAGGCCGCGCTGGCGCTGCCGCCCGGCAAGGACGGCCGCACCCATGAGGCGGCACGTGCCAAGCTCGCCGAACTCGCCAGCGCCGAGCCGACTCGGCTCGCCGCGCCGAGAAGGTGAGCTGATTACTTCGCCTTCTTGGCTTTGGCCTTCTTCGCCTTCGCAGCCTTCTTCACCGGCTTCTCCTTCGCCGTCTTCTCCACCTTTGCCGCGGCCGGCGTGCTGGCGGCGAGGCGCATGGCGCGGGCGTAGCTGTCGGCGACGTTGTCCGCGGACATCTGGAGGCGCTTGGCGGCGGCGGTGGCCTGCTCCAGGGTGGCCTTGGCCATCATCTTGAAGCGGTCGCTGGTCTCCTTGCCCTTGGCCTTGGCGGCAAGGCCGTTGAAGCGATCCCGCCGCTGCTTGGCGCGGGTCATCAGGCCCGTATGCAGTTGTCTGGCCAGTTGCCGGATCACGACATCCAGGTCGGCGTCCGCCATGTTGTTCTATCCCCTTCGAAAACAATATCGATGCGGGCGGGACTATGCAGATCGGCCCCCACCTTGGCAATTCCCGCTGAGCCGCCATCCGCAGCTTCCGGTTTACAAAACAAAAAAGCCGCGCATTTTGCGCGGCTCTGATGTCATCTGGCGCAGGAAGCGCGACGTCAGCCTCACTTCAGCGAGGCGACCGGACCGCTTGGGGCTGCAGGGTCGGGGTCGAAGCCGAACACGCCGACCAGGTATTTGTAATAGTCCGGCAACTTTTCCTTGAGCGCCTCGCGAGACTTCGGATCGTGGAATTCGCTCTTGCCGGCCAGGAAGATGCTCGCGGTCACGGCAAAGAACTCCATGGGATTCTTCATCGCATAGGATTCCCTGGGCAGCAGGTCCTTGGACTTGGCCAGGACGTAATAGGCGATCACGCCCTTGTTGGCGTAGCCGTCCGGCAACAGCCGCGCGTGGTAGGCATGCAGGAGCTCGTGCAGCAGCACAGCCTCCTTCTCGTAACGCATCATGTCGGGCCGCAGCATGATCACGCCGAGCCCCGAATCGACCGCGAGATCGACCGCATTCGGATTGGTCCAGCGCTGCTTGTCCGGATCCCAGACCGTCAGCGTCCGGGGAGCGCTGCGCTGGATGTCCGGTGTGACCCTGCCGTAGCAGGCGGTCGCGGCACCTTCGTCGAGGCAGGCCAGCTCGCTCGCGACGATCGGAACGGTGTGGAAGAAGCGCAGCACGCGCGGCGACAGGCCGACGCCTTCGACCACGTCGATCTGGCTCTTCAGATTGCTGGTGAGCTTGTCGACATCCTTGCGGTCGCGATTCTCGGACAAATCGAACATGTAGCCGCGGTAGCTCTGGAAGCCCGGCGGCAGCGGCTGCGCTGCGTCAGTCGACGCATCGAGCGATCCGGCAATGGATGGATTGGCGAAGAGCGCGCCGACGATGGTTGCGGTCAGCAGCAACGCAATGCGCATGATGAACCCCCTGATCTCACCTCGCCCGGCAGGATAAGCCACCGTTGTTCGCGAAACGTGAGTGGGGCAAGACTAAGGCACCGATGTTGAGGCGTGCTTAATCCTTGGTTGCAGATCGCGGCGTCGGATTAGGGCGAGGTTAACCAAGCGTGGATCGGCGGCGCGCTTCGGCGTAACATCCACTCCGGGCACCAGGCCCTTACATCAGTAGCCGGAAGGAGGATGTCATGTATGCCGCCATCCGTCAGGCCAAGGCGAAAAGCGGGAGCGCTGAAGAGCTGGCGCGCCGCATCAAGGACGGCGCCGTCCCGATCATCAGCGACGTCGATGGTTTCCGCGCTTATTACGTCGTCTATGCCGGCGACGACACGGTGACCGCGATCTCGATCTTCGACAAGTTCGAACAGGCGGAGGAGGCGAACCGGCGCGCGATCGCCTGGATCGAGAAGGATCTGGCTCCGCTGCTCGCGGGACATGCGAGCGCTGCGGCCGGGCCGGTGATCGTGCATACGCTGGCGTAGGCGGCGGGGCGCGTTAGAGCTCTATCTTCAACTGGCATGCCCCGCCTTCGCGGGCGACGACAGGAGGACGTGGCGCGCGCCATTGGCCAAATGCACCCTGCGCCCCACTGCTCCCGGCTTCACAATTCCCGTGCATTCGAGAAGGCGAAACTCGACACCCGCCGCGTCGTCTCATCCAGGATCAGGGTGCGCGTGATCGGCGGCTCGGCACGCTGGGCGCAGTTTTCGCGCTCACAGAGACGGCAGTTGACGCCGATCGGCGTGCCCTCGGTCTTCTCCAGGTCGATGCCCGCAGCGTAGGTCAGGCGCGCGGCGTGACGGATCTCGCAGCCGAGGCCGATGGCGAAACGCGGTTGCGGCAGCGGGTGCGGCGCGACGGGGCGGCGCACCATCTGCGCGATCGAGAAATAGCGCGTGCCATCGGGAAGCTCGATCACCTGCTTGAGCAGGCGGTCCGGCGTGTCGAAGGTCGAGTGCACGTTCCACAAGGGGCAGGTGCCGCCGAATTTGGAGAACGGGAACGTGCCGGAGGAGAAGCGCTTCGAGACGTTGCCGGCATTGTCGACGCGCAAGAGAAAGAACGGAATGCCGCGCGCGTTGGGCCGCTGCAGAGTGGTGAGGCGGTGGCAGACCTGCTCGAAACCGGAATTGAAGCGCTGCGCCAGCACCTGGATGTCGTAATTGAGCGCCTCGGCCGCGGCGAGGAACGCCGGGTAGGGCATCATGACGGCGGCTGCAAAATAATTGCCGAGCGTGATGCGGAACAGCCGCCGCGGCGCGTCGTCGAGCGGGCCGGATCGGCCGATGATAGTCTCGAAATGCTGCGCGCATTCACCTAAGCCGAGCTGGAAGGCGAGCTGGAACGCACGGCCGGGCGGGTCGACCAGCTCGGAGATCAGGAGCTGACGGCGATGGCGATCGAACCGCCGCAGCGTCTCGCGCATCACGTCGACGGGCATGATGCGGGTCTGGATCGAATGCTTTTCGCGCAAGCGCGCGGCCAGCGCCGCGTAGAGCCCTTCGGCCGGCACGTTCAGCTCATCGCGAAGGTTTTCCGCGGCCTGCTCCAGCTCCGGGAAATAGTTGCGATTGGCCTCGATCAGTTCGCGTACGCGCTCGACCGGATTGGCCTCATAACGCGTGCCGACGTCGCGGTCGGCCATTTGCGCGGCCGCCAGCGTCTCGCCCTGGCGCGCTTCGGTATAGGCGGCATAGAGCCGTTGCAGCGCATGAGTCACGCCGGGGCAAAGCTCGGCGAGGTCGCGCAGCTCCTGCTTGGGCACGTCGATCTGGCGGAACAAGGGATCGGAGAAGATTTCGTTGAGCTCGGCGAAGAAGCGGTCCTCATCGGCAGTGGCGAGGTCGCGCAGGTCGAGGTCATAGGTCTCGGCCAGCCGCAGCAGGATCTGCGCGGTCACCGGGCGCTGGTTGCGCTCGATCAGGTTGACATAGCTCGGCGAGATCGAGAGCCCCTCGGCGATCTGGGTCTGCGACAGCCCCAATTGCTGCCGGATCCTCCGAAAGCGCGGGCCGACGAACAGTTTCTTCCCGGAGAACAGTTTCTTCCCGGAATCGACGGGCATTTCTCAGGACTCCGTAGGCATCAAGGACAGTCTTGCTGACCTATAATTTACAAAATTTACAAAGTAACATGTATTACATGTTCTTATGTTACATGACATCACCAATAAGAAACAAGCCATCTATACGAAGTTTCTGTTTTCGCGTTTAGCTCCTGACACGCATTTCGCAATGCATTGTCAAGAATGTCGATGGCTCGCCATCGACCGCGAAAGGATCAGGCACATGAACTATCAGCCCCGCGGCATCAGCACCCTCCTGCGCCCGGCTTCGTATCAGAGCGAGATCGAGGCGGCTCAGGCGCTCCTTGAGACCCAGCCGACCTGGAACGGGGTGAAGGCCGAGGCCGTCGCACGCATGCGCCTGCAGAACCGTTTCAAGACCGGCCTCGATATCGCCCGCTACACCGCCGCGCTGATGCGGGCCGACATGGCCGCCTATGACGGCGACCCCACCAAGTACACCCAGTCGCTCGGCTGCTGGCACGGCTTCATCGCGCAGCAGAAGCTGATCTCGGTCAAGAAGCACTTTGGCAAGACCGATCGCACCTACCTGTATTTGTCGGGCTGGATGATCGCCGCGCTGCGCTCCGAGTTCGGCCCGCTGCCCGACCAGTCGATGCACGAGAAGACCTCGGTGCCCGCCCTGATCGAGGAGCTCTACACTTTCCTGCGCCAGGCCGACTCGCGCGAGCTCAACGATATCTTCCGCGCGCTCGACAAGGCCCGCAAGGAAGGCGACAAGGTCAGGGAGAAGGAGCTGATCGAGAAGATCGACAACTTCCAGACCCATGTCGTGCCCGTCATCGCCGACATCGACGCCGGCTTCGGCAATGCGGAGGCGACCTATCTGCTTGCCAAGAAGATGATCGAAGCGGGCGCCTGCGCGCTCCAGATCGAGAACCAGGTCTCCGACGAGAAGCAGTGCGGCCACCAGGACGGCAAGGTCACCGTGCCGCATGACGTCTTCCTCGCGAAGATCCGCGCCTGCCGCCACGCCTTCCTCGAGCTCGGCGTCGAAGACGGCGTCGTCGTGACCCGCACCGACTCGCTCGGCGCCGGCTTGACGCAGCAGATCGCCGTCAGCCACAGGCCCGGCGACATCGGCGACCAGTACAACAGCTTCCTGGATTGCGAGGAAGTGACGGCGGAGAACGCCAGGAACGGCGACGTCATCATCAACCGCAACGGCAAGATGATGCGTCCGAAGCGGCTGCCCTCCAACCTCTACCAGTTCCGCCCGGGCACCGGCGAAGACCGCTGCGTACTGGACTGTATCACCTCGCTTCAGAACGGCGCCGACCTGCTCTGGATCGAGACCGAGAAGCCGCATATCGAGCAGATCGCCAAGATGGTCGACCGCATCCGCAAGGTGGTTCCGAACGCGAAGCTGGCCTACAACAACTCGCCGTCGTTCAACTGGACCCTCAACTTCCGTTGGCAGGTCTACGATGCGATGAAGGAAGCCGGCAAGGACGTCAGCCAGTACAACCGTGCCGAGCTGATGAAGGCGGAATATGACGACACGCCGCTGGCGAAGGAAGCCGACGAGCGCATCCGCACCTTCCAGGCGGATTCGGCCAAGCGTGCCGGCATCTTCCACCATCTGATCACGTTGCCGACCTATCACACGGCGGCGCTGTCGACCGACAATCTGGCGCGGGAATACTTCGGCGAGCAGGGCATGCTCGGCTACGTCAAGAACGTCCAGCGCGCCGAGATCCGTCAGGGCATCGCCTGCGTGAAGCATCAGAACATGGCCGGCTCCGATATCGGCGACGACCACAAGGAGTACTTCGCCGGCGAAGCTGCCCTGAAGGCGGGCGGCGCCCACAACACGATGAACCAGTTCGGCTAACGCATCACGCACTTCGACAGGAGACTGACATGACCAAAGGCAGCAATTTCTGGGTGATCGGCGGCGAGTTCGGTTCGATGAACTTCCACAAGCTCGTGGAAGGCTCGGCTCAGGTCAAAGGTCCGTTCAAGACCCGCAAGGAAGCCGAAGACTGCTGGCGCGAGGTGTCGGAAGAGAGCCGCTACAAGGCCGGCGTCCGCTTCTCCATCGTGGAGGAGCCTTCGCGGGTCTCGGCCTAAGGATTCCGGCTGCCGATCTAACTAAGAAGACGTCCAAGGACGGATGGTCCCATCCAGGCCTTAGCCTGGGTGGGATCGTCTGTTTTTGGCACAGGTGAAACGTCTGTGGGCGCCGTAAGTATCTGGAATTGTGGACCCTTTGCGGGCGCTGTGGTTGCTGATAGGTTAATTCCCGTGTTTGAGGACGAGGCCGACAATGTCAGAGCCCGAAACCAGCGGGATTCATCCCAGCCAGCCGCGCCCGGTGCGGCTGCGCGATGCACTGTTGCGCGCCCGGATCGAGGCCGCCGACCGGACCGGCGTGGTCGTCGACCTCAGAGATGCCGAGGTGGCCCGGCTGGAGATCCTCAACGACGCGCTCGATCCTCTGTTCGCGCAGGTGCCGGAGCAGATCGAGCTGTTCGACCGTGGCATCAGCCAGGGCGATACGCCGAGGCTCTGGATCGACGTCGTCGCCCACATCTTGATGGGGCGTGACAAGCGGATGTACCGCTTCGTCCAGGACACCCGCTTCGGCCGCATCGTGCTCGCCGAATCGCACGACACCGCCGTTATCGTCGAGGCCGTCACCGACTATGTCGCGCGCCGCATGATCGAGCGCGAGCGCGCGATGGTGGTGCCGCCCGAGCCGAAGCCCGCCGCCGCGCCGCCGCGCCGCTCGCGCGTGTGGCCGTTCCTGTTCGGCTTCATCCTCGGCGCCGCGGCGCTGTTCGGCCTCGCTGTGCTGGCCGCCTTGCGGAGCTGGTGAGGCTCTCTCCGTCGTCATTCCCGGGCATGCGAAGCATGAGCGCCGGAATCCACCGGGCCACAGCGCATGCGGGTGAATGGATTCTCTGATGCGCAATTGCGCATCAGAGCTCGCCTGCCGCGCGCCCCCGGAAAATGACGATGGCCTCAAATCAACCGCGCATGCTTGATCTGCCCGATCTGAAATCCAGCGCCCAGGCTCCGCACCGTCTGCTCGCAGCGCCAGCCGGAATTGTCCTTTTCGATTGTGAACAGGTTATACGCCGCCGCCGGGTAACGTCCGTGCGCGAGCGCCGAGGCGGAAGGCACGCCGAGTGCGGCAATGTTGCCGTTCGGGCCCTCGAACCACATCGTCGAATGAATGTGGTCGTGCCCGTGCAGAATCAGCTCGACGCCATGCCGTTTCAACAGTGCCAGCAGCTCGGCCGCGTCCGTCATCCGCTTCTGGCGCGCGACGGATCTCAGCGGATGGTGCACCAGCAGCACGCGGAAGACGTCTTCCGCCGCGAGCCGCTCGAGCACCTCTGCGAGGGCCGCGAGCTGATCGCGCCCGAGCGTGCCCGTCGCCATCAGCGGCAGGGTCGGCACCGCCGTGGACAGGCTGATCAGCGCGAGCGGCCCGCGCCGGCGCACGGCGGGGAAGGCTGCGGTATCGGGCGTATCCGCGGCGATGTAGTGCAGGAACGTCTCGCCGAAGCGATGGCGCGTCGCGCTGACATAGGCGTCGTGATTGCCGGGAATCGCGGTGACGCGCTCGGGCGGACCGACGCTTTCGAGCCAGGCCAGGGCCGGCGCGAACTCGGCTTCCAGCGCGAGGTTGACGAGATCGCCCGTCACGGCGATGTGGTCGGGCGCCTGGGCCTTCATATCGGCGACCAGCGCGTCGAGCACCTCGCGGCGCTGGTATTTGTGCCGGTTGCGCGTCCAGTTGATGTAGCCGAGCGCGCGCTTGCCCGCGAGCTCGATCAGCCGCGGCTTCGGCAGTGGCGGCAGATGCGGGTCGGACAGATGGGCGAGCGTGAAGGGGGCCATGGCGCGCGATTGCCTCGCTATTGCTCCGCTGTAATGGCAAGGTCGCAGCCAGCGCGCAAGCGCGGCTCGAAACGGGGCGTCAAGAAGGCCTGATGCGAGAACGTCTGAACAGCATTCGACGACAATGCGAGCCGCTGCTGCGGCGTCTCTTCCATGCCTATTTCCTGCTGGTCCGCGGCATGACGCTCGGCGTCCGCGCCGTGGTGCTGGACGCCGAGAATCGGGTGTTTCTGGTCAGGCACAGCTACGTCACCGGATGGTACCTGCCCGGCGGCGGCGTCGACTTCGGCGAGACCATGGCGCAGGCGCTGCGGCGCGAACTCAAGGAGGAGGGCGACATTGATCTCACCGGGGACGCCATGCTGCACGGCATCTTCCTCAACAGCCACGTCTCCCGCCGCGACCACGTCGCCGTCTACGTCGTCAGGCAGTTCAGCCAGGACCGCCTGCCCGGACCGAACCGCGAGATCGTCGAATGCGGGTTCTTCGCGATCACGGCGCTGCCCGAGGGGACCACGCCCGGCACACGGCTGCGGATCGCCGAAGTGCTGGACGGCAAGCCGCTGATTGCGACGTGGCGATGAGGGCGGCCCGTGCTGGTGCGTGAGGGTTGTCGTTCAACAGTGCAAACCGGCGAATCAGAACACCTCTCCCGTCGGCGCTGAAAAAGGAACTGAGCATCTTTGCTGCCCGATGGACCGCGCTGCGTTCAGGTGCTATCCCGCGCGCTGACATGAGCGATCTCTCACTCACCATCCTTCCCGAGGCCGCCGGCGACGCTCAGGCGATCGAACGGCTGCACGAACGCACCTTCGGCCCCGGCCGCTTCGTGCTCAGCGCCTACCGCATCCGCGAGCATGTCGACCATCTGCTCGAATTGTCCTTCACCGCGCGCGTTGGGACGCTGCTGGTCGGCTCGGTCAGGCAGTTGCCGATCCTGATCGGCGACACGCCGGCGCTGCTGCTGGGGCCGCTCACCGTGGAGCCGCCGTTCCGCGACCGCGGCATCGGCCGTCTCCTGATGGAGCGCGCGCTGAAGGACGCCAAGGAAAAAGGCCACGCCATCGTGCTCCTGGTCGGCGACGAAGCCTATTACAGCCGCGTCGGCTTCAAGCCGGTCGCAAAGGGCCGCGTCACCATGCCGGGTCCGGTTGACCCCGCCCGCATTCTGGTGTTCGAGCTCGTCGACGGCGCTTTCGAAGGCGTATCCGGGCGGGTTGCGCCGGACTGGAGCAAGGCGCGCGGGTAGGTGCTACGACGCTGTGAATGGGAAGCGCAGCGGCAGTGCCCATACTCTGTCATTGCGACGGCGTGAACCAGCCGGGCGAGGCCAGCCGGGGCCGCTGTGGGCCCCGACTGTATGAGCTTAGAACTTGAAGTTCGCGAATGCCCGCACGCCAATGCCGGGCATCAGCACCTCGTCCTTGGTGTAGGAAACCGAGTTGCGGATGTTCTCGTTGAGGAGATTGTTGCCGACGATGCCGGCCATCATTTCGCGCGCGCCGAACCAGTTGCGGTCGAGCTTGGTCTTGTAGCTGACCTCGGCTTTCAGCAAATTGTAGCCCGCTGTCGGCGTCTCCGCGATCACCGCGACGTTGTTCTGCGCGAAGGCGTGCAGCAGGTTGACGCGCATCAGCCAGTTGTCGTCGCGCCAGAATACGCCGCCGCCCATTCTGAGCGGCGGAATCCGCGGCACGTTGGTGCCGTCGCTGAAGGTGGCGCGGACGAAGTCGAGCTGGTTCTCGATGCCCCAGATGCCGCCCTGGAAGGCGCCGACGTCGAGCTGCGACTGGAATTCGCCACCGCGGAAATTGGCATTGCGTTGCGAATAGACCGCCTGGTTCAGCTCGCCATCTGGTCCCCCGCAGGACGCAAAGTCGTCATCGCAGGACACGCCGGTGAGGCGGCGATAGATGAAATTGTCGAAATGCGTGTAGTAGACCGTCGCCTCGAACCGGAACGGCCCCGTCGCCCTGCGCACGCCGACCTCGATCGATTTCGCGGTCTCGATGGTGAGGTTCGGATTACCGATGTCGAACGTCGCGGTCGCGTCATGGCCGCCGCGTGAAAACAGCTCGGCAGCCTTCGGCGCGCGCTCGACATATTGCGCGGTGAGGCTGCCGACCATGCCACCCGGCAGGTCCTGCAGCAGACCGATGCTGCCGCTCTTCGGCGTGAAGGACGGATTGCGCGCGATCGCCGTCTGCGGCGTGCCGTCGGGCAGGTAATCGGCGGGGAAATCAGGCGTCGTGCCGTGCAGCTCGACATGCTCGATGCGACCGGCGATCTGTGCCCGCGTCGCCTCCGTGAACTTGAACTCGTTGAAGGCGTAACCAGCAACGCGCGTGCTGTTGTTCGGGTCCCACAGGCCGTTGAACAGCGTGCCGGGATTGTCGGGGCTCGGCGCACTCAATTCCTGATGTCCGACCTGGAAGCCGAGCGCCGTCGTCACCTCGGCGAAGCGGGCATTGAACGGCATCAGCTGCACCTCGGTGCGGATCTCCTGCTCCTTGTTGGTGAAGGTCTGGCGCACGCCGTCGCTGTTGGGGTTGCCGGGATCGGCAAGGCCGATCTCGTTGTGCCGGTAGTCGGTCGCGCCGGCCCAGAAGCGGACCGCGTCGATCGCGGCCGCGTCGGGGTGGTACTCGCCTTTGACGTTGATCTTGGTCTGATGTGCGTCGATCCGCGTGTTGTGGTCGGCGCCGTCGATGCCGGGGATGTGGTAGAGCGAGTCGTTCTGCGTGATCGATGCGCCGATATAGCCGCCCTGGAAGAAGTAGGAGCCGCCGATCGAGGCGCCGTCCGAGCGCGTCGCCGAGTTGGGCTGACGGCCGTTCACCGGGCGCGACTGGTCGGTCAGATAGGGATAGCTCGGGATATAGTAGTCGGAGGTCGTGCGGCCATAGGCGTCGGCATGGAATGCAAAATTGCCGCCGCCCGTGTCGAGCAGCACGCCGCTCTCGACGCCGCGATCGACCGAGCTGAACGCGGTGCGCGTCTCGGCGGTGACGCAAGGAGCGGTCGCGGCGCTCGCGAGCGGGGCCTTGGCCGGCATGCCATAGCTCTGGAATGAGGGCGCGCACGCAGGCATCGCGTCCGGAATCCGGTTGTTGGTGGCGCTGACGACGCCGCCGATCGAGGTCGAGCCGTAGCGCAGCGCCGCCGGCCCGCGCACCACTTCGATCTGGTTGGTGGCGAGCGGATCGACCGGGACGAAATGGTCCTCACCGAGATCGGAGGCGCCGCCGGCATTGGTGCCGTTCTCGACGATGCCGACGCGGTTGACATCGAGACCCCTGATGATCGGCCGGCTGGAGGCGCCGGGTGCGAAGCTCGAGCCGGTGATGCCGGGCTTGGAGAACAGGAGATCGCCGAGCTGGCCGCCGCCCTCGCGGCGGATCTCCTCGTTCGGCACCACGGTGACGGTAGCGAACTGGTTGGTCACAACAGGCAGCACGCCCTGCTGCGGCGCGGCGGGCGCGGACGCCGCGGGCGTCGCTTCCGCCGTTTGTTGGCGGCTGCGCACTCGCGCGGTCCGCGTGCCGCGGCCTGCGGTGCGGGAAGGCACCACCGCTCTGCGCACGATCGGGCTCGGCGCCGTCACGGTGACGGCGGGAATCTCGGTCGACGACTTGTCCTCGGCCGACTGGGCCAAGGCTGGTGTGGCGGCGGCCCCGAGCAGGAGCAGGCTTGCTCCGCCAAGACGCTGCGCGCGTCGCGATTGAAATGACATGGTCCTGATTCCACTCAGGCGCCGTCCGCATGATTGTATTGTCTGCTGATCGGAGGCGGCCTGCCGTCGCGGTGCGACGGAATTCGACTTCAACTTCTCCCCAGGCATTCGCCGACATTTAGCGAGGCTGGGCGTGATCAAGCGTTGGAGGTCAGGACGCGGGAGGGGCGCGGGGCTGGAATGCCGTGCCGGCGGATTTCAGATGGATGAATTCGGCGCCGGTGGTGCGGTGGAGCAGTTCGATCGCTTGCGGCAGCAGCAGCACGGGCGACGTCGCGAACACAATTGTGCCCGCCATCGCGACGACGGCGCAGATCGCGCAATTGTCCTCGCCCGGATGCTCGCGGTCGGGACCGGCCGGCGATTGCGTCTGGACTGCGGCGCGGCCCATCGCAGCAGCGCCCTTGGCGCTGTCCTTGGCGCCGTCGGTCTGCTGGAGCGAGGATTGGGCGAGGGGCGCGGCCCGCGCGAACCAGTGGCTGTGGCCGAACGTCAGCGCGAACTGCACCAGCATCGCGAACAACGCGAGCCGGGCAGCATGCCTCACATTCGACCGAAACCATTTCATCCCAAAACGCCCCACACCGCGCGGCCAATCCCCTGCCATCGCGGCGTTACAATGTAACATCGCCCGATCGGACGGTGGATGTCAACGCCGGCCGGATCGGCGCACGCAGGGCCGCGAGCCGATGTGTCGTTCCGGCAACTAGAGTGGGATGGAATTTTAGTTGAACTGCGCGCCCAGAACTCTGAGCAACCGGCGACATGGGTAACAGTTCAAACCGACGACATGGGTAACACAATTCTCGTTTCGTTCAGGCCTGCTGTTGTTGGGGCTGTGGACCCTGGGGGCAA
Organism: Bradyrhizobium sp. 137; assembly: GCF_023074095.1. Taxonomy (NCBI): domain Bacteria; kingdom Pseudomonadati; phylum Pseudomonadota; class Alphaproteobacteria; order Hyphomicrobiales; family Nitrobacteraceae; genus Bradyrhizobium; species Bradyrhizobium sp. 137. The sequence continues at coordinate 90 of NZ_JADPKU010000063.1, read as the reverse complement.
CGCGCAGCGTTGTCCCCAAGGTCCACAGCGCTTTGGCGTTCTTAATTGATCCGCCCGATAAGCAATGGTGCCGAGCGTGACCGGGCCGTA